>NZ_KQ033901.1:2360600-2694874 GCF_000969705.1 Nitriliruptor alkaliphilus DSM 45188 | reverse complement strand
CGGGGCGAAGGTGGCCCACCGGTGCGGATCCTCGTCGGGGTCGCACTTGAGCACGTACCTGGCGAGCAGGGACCGCAGCGCATCGTCGCCGGCCACGTCGTAGACGCCGTAGAACGGCACGCACGCCTGGACCGAGGTGTCGGCCGCCTCGAAGCCGGGCTGCAGGTCCGCGCGGCCGGCGGTCAGCGCGACCAACGCCGCCAGGTGGCCGCCCGCGGATCCGCCGGCGATCGCGACGAACGTGGGATCGACCCCGAGCTCGTCGGCGTGGTCGCGCATCCAGACGATGGCCCGCTTCACGTCGACGAGGTGATCGGGGAAGGTCGCGGCCGGGCTCAGGCGGTAGCCGGGACGGATCCCGACCCAGCCACGAGCCGCCATCTCGGTCAGCAGGGGACCGCCCTGCCGGTCGCGGTAGCCGAGCGTCCACGCCCCGCCGTGGACGTAGATGATGGCCGGCCGGCCCCCGGCCCACCCGATCGCGTCCCCGCGGGCAGGGTGGTCCCGGGGCGCGAAGACGTCGAGGCGCAGGTCGGTGGCCGCGGCCCGGCCGTAGCACCGGTCACGTTCGACCACGACCCGGGGGTGGCGTGCGGTGAACGGCACCACGAGGCCCCGCGTCCGGATGCGGTCCCAGCTCTCGTCGGACGTCGGCAGCTCGTCGCGGTAGCCCGGTCCGAGCGCTTCGGTCACGGCCGTGTCGACGACCTCCCGGGCTCGCCGGGCGTCCCGGAGCAGGCTCACGAGGCCGATCCACTGGGCGACGACGAGCGCCAGGGCGACCCAGCCGGGCCAGGTCCGCAACGCACCGGCGGCCACGAACAGGGCGGTCGTCACCGCCTGCCAGACCAGGTGGTGACCGGCGAGCTCGTTGGTCAACCAACCGGCGAAGAAGCTCGGGACGGCGCGAGGTGTCGGCAGGGGCGCCGGACGCAACGCCTGCCAGGTGAACCACACGCCGACGAGGCACACCGCCAGGAACCACGCGCCGACGCTCAACCCCTGACCTCCCGGCCGCGCTCCGCCGCGCGTTCGCCGTCCCCGTGAGAACGAGCGAGCGCGGCCGCGGCTACGCCGCTCCCTCGTTCGGGGTCGCGGTGGGCACCGCCGCGCCCTGATCGGCGGGAGCCGCCGCTTCGCGGCTGGCGGCGATCCGCTCGAGCATCGCGAAGATCGGCATCGGCTCGACCCCGACCGTGCCGTCGAGGCGGGCCGCGATCTCCTCGGGCGTCCAGCGACCGTCGGTGTGCATCGCGCGGACCTCGCGGGGCTGGTTCCACACCGCGATCTTGCCGCCGACCGCGGTGTAGACCTGGCCCGTGACGTGCTTGGCGTGGTCCGAGAGCAGGTAGACCACCATGGGGGCGACGTCCTCGGGGTCGCCCATCTCGGCGAGGTCGCCCGGCACGTTGTCGCTCATGCGGGTCCGGGCGATCGGCGCGATGGCGTTGGCCGTCACCCCGTACTTGGCCAGACCGACCGCGGCGCTGCGGACCAGCGACACGACACCGCCCTTGGCCGCGCTGTAGTTGGCCTGCGCGATCGAGCCCTGGAACGCACCGGAGGTGAACCCGACGAGGGAGCCGGAACGGGCCTTGCGCATCCGCGCAGCCGCGGCGCGGAACACCGTGAAGTGGCCCTTGAGGTGGACGTCGACGACCGGGTCCCACTCGTCCTCGGTCATGTTGAACAGCATGCGCTCGCGCAGGATGCCGGCCACGCACACCACCCCGTCGATCGAACCGAAGGCGTCGACCGCGGTCGCCACCACCCGCTCGCCGCCCTCCATCGTGGTGACGGTGTCGGCCACGGCGACGGCCTCGCCACCGGTGTCGCGGATCTCCTCGACCACCGCGTCGGCGACGGCGCTGCTCGGGTCCGAGCCGTCCATCGAGACCCCGTGGTCCGCGACGACGACCTTGGCGCCCTCGGCCGCGCAGGCCAACGCCACCGCGCGTCCGATGCCGCCGCCACCGCCCGTGATCGCGATCGCCTTGCCGTCGAGGAACCCCGCCACCGCTCCACCTTCCCGTTCACCGTCGCCGTCGACGCTCCCCGCCGACGTACCGACACGACGCTAGCACGGAACCTGACGACCCGTCAGATGAGGCGCTAGCCTGACGGACCATCAGGTTCGGAGCGGTTCGAGCCGGGAGAGGGACGGGACCGTGGCAGCTGCGCCCACCGGAACACCGGTCGACGTGACCGGCGGCTCGACCGACGTGACCGGCCGCCCCCTCGCCCTGCGCGAGGTCGACCTCGACCGCTTCTTCCACCCGCGCCGCATCGCGTTCGTGGGGGCCTCGGACACCGACGGCAGCCAGGCCGCGCTCAACCTGCGGATGCTCCGATCCTGGGCCGAAGGGGCCGACGTCGAGGTCGTGCCCGTCAACCCCAAGCGCGACGAGGTCGGCGGTCTGCGCTGCTACCCATCGCTGCACGAGGTGCCCGGCGAGGTCGACGTCGTGGTGGTGATGGTCCCCGCCGCCGCCGCGGTCCCGGTCCTCGAGGACGCCGAGGCGATCGGCGCGCCGTTCGCCGTGCTCTTCCCGGCCGGTTTCGCCGAATCGGGGGACGGCGGCGCCGACCGGCAGGAACGTGTCGCCCGCCTCCTCACCGACGGCCGGCTGCACGTCCTCGGCCCCAACACCACGCTCGGCAGCTTCCAGCACTTCTCCCCCGGTGTCGGCGGTGACCGCATCGCGCTGATCACCCAGTCCGGCCACCAGGGACGGCCGATCTACCAGGCGCAGGAGCTCGGGGTCGGTCTGTCCCACTGGGCTCCCACGGGCAACGAGGTCGACCTCGAGTTCGCCGACTTCGCGGCGTACTTCGCCGCTCAACCGGACGTCGGTGTCATCGCCGCGTACGTGGAGGGGTTCGCGGACGGACGCACGCTGCTGCTGGCCGCCGACCGGGCCGCCGAGCACGGGGTGCCCATCGTGGTGGTCAAAGTGGGACGCACCGAGCTCGGCAGGTCGTGGGCTCAGTCACACTCCGGGCACCTCGCCGGGTCCGACGCGGTCACGTCCGCGGCGCTCCGTCAGGCCGGCGTCATCCGCGTCGACGCGCTGGACGAACTGCTCGACGTGTCCGTGCTGCTCGCCCGCTCGTCCCGGCCGGTCGCGGACGGGATCGCCATCTACTCGATCTCGGGCGGGACCGGCGCGCACGCGGCCGACCTCGCCACGGCGGCCGGGCTGACGGTCCCCGAGCTGTCGCCGGAGACGCAGGCCCGGCTGCACGAACACATCTCCCCGTTCCTGCGGGTCTCCAACCCGGTGGACTCGGGTGGGATGCCGTCCATGGACGAGACGGCCGGCCGGGCGATCATCGACGCCATCCTCGACGACCCGGCGATCGGGGCGCTGGTGGTCCCGATGCCCGGCTCGTTCTCACCCCTCGGCGAGATCATGTCCCGCCACCTGGTCGAGGCCGCCGCACGCACCGACAAGCTCGTCTGCGTCGTCTGGGGCTCACCGGTCGGCGACGAACCCGCCTACCGCGACGTGCTGCTGCCGTCGGGGCTGCCGGTGTTCCGGACCGTCCCGGGGTGCCTCACGGCCCTCCGAGCCTGGCGGGACCACCACGCCTTCCTGGCCCGGCGACGCTCGCCGTTCACCGAGCTCCCCCGCGACCCGTCCCCCTCCGCCGCGGTCGCACGCCGGTCGCTCTCGGCGGGGACGATGACCGAGCACGCGTCGAAGGCCGTCCTCGAGGCGTACGGGGTCGCGGTCTCCCGCGACACGCTGTGCGCCGACGCCGACGCGGCCGTGGCAGCCGCGCGCGACCTCGGCGGCCCGGTGGTGCTGAAGATCAGCTCGACGGCGATCGCCCACAAGAGCGACCTCGGGTTGGTCCGCGTCGGGGTCGCCGGCGACGACGAGGTCCGCGCCGTCGCCACCGAGCTGCTCACCGTCGCGACCGAGCACGCGCCGCCCGACGAGATCGACGGCGTGCTCGTGTGCGAGCTGGTGACGGGCGGGACCGAGACCATCCTCGGCGTGGTCCGTGACGAGCTGTTCGGACCGGTCGTGGTGTTCGGGCTCGGCGGGATCGCCGTGGAGGTCTACGGCGACGTCACCTTCCGCGTCCCACCGTTCGACCGCGACGAAGCCCACCGGATGATCCGTGAGGTCCGTGGCCTGCCGCTGCTCACCGGTGCCCGGGGACGCCCACCGGCGGACCTCGAGGCGTTGGTCGACGCGGTCATGGCCGTCCAGCGGCTGGCACTCGACCTCCACGACGAGATCCTCGAGCTCGACGTGAACCCCCTGGTGGCCCGCCCCGACGGCTGCGTCGCGGTCGACGCCCTCGTGGTGACCCGAACCGCGGCCGACGAGACGTGAACCCGCCGGGACTCCCGCACCCGCCGCCGCTCGGCGCGAGCGCGCGGACGTCGAGGTTGAGCTCAGCCGGCATCGGGTGCGGCCTGCTCGCGCACCGGCGGCGGTCGCAGCAGCGGGAGGACCCCCGCGAGCGAGGGCAGCCACGTCGCCAGCACCCGGTAGGCCAGCACGATGGTGGTCGCGACCGGCGCGGGGACGCCGAGGACGACGAAGGCGCCCACCATGCCGCTCTCCACGAACCCGACGCCACCTGGGGTGAGCGGGATGGCCGCGCCGATCTGCGAGACACCGAAGCCGATCAACAGCACCGACAGGGTGACCGGCTGGTCGAGCGCGATGAAGACCAACCACAGGGCGGCGATGTCCACCGACCAGTTCACGGCCGACCACGCCACGATCCGAGCCAGGTCCCCGGCCTTCGGCGGCGCCTCGCGCAACGAGCGCAGCGACGCCGCCCAGTCGTCGATCCGCGCCCGCACCCGGCGGTGGAGCCCGCTGAGCCACGACAGCAGCCGGTCCTGGACCTTCGGCGACCGCAGCAACGCCACGACACCGATCGCCGCGCCGAGTAGCCCGACCAGCAGGGCGAGGACGAGCGCGAGGACGCGTCCTGGCAGCGTCGCATCGAGGACGGCGACAGCGATCCCGACCGCTGCCAGACCGGTGATGGTGGCTGTCGCGAGCGTCGCGGTGAGCGCGATCGACGCTGCGGCGCTGGGATCGTCCAGTCCGGCGCGACGCAGCCGTTGGACGACGAAGGCGCCGCCGACCGCACCGCCGCCGGGCAGGGTGTGGCTGAGCGTGAAGGCGCCCATCGACAGGTTCAGCGCCTCCCGGTAGCGCAGGTGCGCCCCGACCGCCAGCGCGCTGACCTTGTGGACCATCGCCAGGGTCCCGACGGTGATGGCCTCGAGGACGAGCGCCACAGCCAGCGGCAGCCACCTCGCCTGGGCGAGCGCGTCCAGGGCGTCACGGATGCCGACGACCCCGAGCCCCACCGCGTAGATCCCGACCACGAGGAAGACGCCGATCAGCCACCGGCGGCCGTAGGCCACCGGCTCCTCCGCGGCGTCCTGCCGCGCGTCGGGTGGATCGGTGGCGGGCACCGTGACCTCGTGGTCGCGTCTCCGAAGCCGAGCACGCCGCACGTCCTGGCTCACTGCCGCGCCCCCGGTCAGGCGGTCAGGGTGCCGACGCCGGCGAGACCGCGGGCCCATCGTCGGCTGCGTTGTGCTTCTGCGGCCGATCGAGGCTGATGATCGCCACCGGCCCGTCCCGATCGAGCCGCACGGTCGCCTCGCCCACGCCACCGCCCCCCACGGTCGTCGCGTCGACGCTAGCCCGTACTTGACGGTCCGTCAGGTATGGGTGCCGTTGCACCGTTGGAGGACCACCGTCCGCCACACGAGGCCCGACCGGTCGAGGACGACCTCGAAGCCGGCCCGCTCGATGACGTCGATCACGGCAGCTGCCGGGTGGACGTACGCCCGGAAGTGCAGGCCGCGCAGCGCCAGGTAGCGGTTCCCGACGGCGATGACGGCGCGGGTCCGGCGACGGTCCACGGGGATGGTGATGCCGATGGCGTGGCGGGTGCGCTCGACCGCGGCCCCGGTCATCGCGCCCCAGTCGGGGTAGCAGCAGATGACGCGGTGCAGCACGACCAGGTCGGCCGCGGGCAGCTGCACCGCCTCCTCGACGAAGTCACCGACCCGGCGGTCGACCCGGTCGGCCAGCCCGAGCGTCGAGAACAGGTGCTCGGCGGCGGCCTCCGCGTTCGGTGACAGCTCGACGTTGGTGGTCCGCACCGCCCCGGCCAGGAGCAGGTGCGCCTGCAGGTCACCGACCCCGCCGCCCACCTCCAGGACCGACGCGTCGGCCAGGCCGGTCCGTTCGATACCGTCCGCCAGGGTCCGTGCCGTGCCCCGCAGACCCCGACGTTGGAAGCGGCGAGCCTGCCGGCGCGCCGCACCCGCGGTGAAGTGCTGTCCGTACTCGTCGGCGTAGCAGCACCGGCTCACCGCCCCTCCTGGGTCCCTCGATGGCAGCGTAGGCAGGTCGCGTGGGCCGCGGGCTGGTGTCGCGCGGCGGGCCGGCCCGGCGCCGTCAGGCCGCGGCGCGGCGGAGGCGATCCATGAGGGCGCGGCCGATCCCGACGTCGGCGACCTCCTCGACGACCACCACGTCGACCGCGGCCAGCTCCGCGTCCCGCAGCGCGCCGTAGAGGATCGCCGCCAACTGCTCGGCCGTGTCGAACCGGGCCACCTCGACGACGTTCCCCGGCGCCTGACCCCGAGCGATCAGACCGACCCGGGCACCCTCGGCGGCCAGACGGCGCGCGATGTCGGGGCCCGTCCCCGCCGGCGCGAGCTCGACCCGACAGGCCGGCTGGTAGTGGCGGTGGCGGGTGCCCGGGGACGCGTCGAGGTCGAGGCTGCCCACGCCGGCGGCGTCCAGTGCCACCCCGAGGTCCTCGCGTGTCACCGATCCCTCGCGCAGGATCAGGGGCACCTCGCCGCGAGCGTCCACCACGGTGGACTCGACCCCGACGGTGCACGGTCCACCGTCGACGACGGCGTCGATCCGGCCCGCGAGATCGGCGAGGACGTGCGCGGCGGACGTCGGCGACGGGCGCCCCGAGCGGTTCGCCGACGGCGCGGCGACGGGCACACCGGCCGAGGCGAGGAGGCGCCGAGCCACCGGGTGGTCCGGGACGCGGACGGCCACGCTGTCCAGGCCCGCGGTGGTCACCCGCGGGAGGTTCGGGTGCGCGGCGAGCACCAGCGTCAGCGGCCCGGGCCAGAACCGGTCGGCCAGCCGTACGGCCAGCGGCGTCACCTCGTGGACGACGCCGTCCAGGTCGCCGAGCCCACCGACGTGCACGATGAGGGGGTTGTCCGCCGGGCGACCCTTCGCGGTGAACGTGCGCGCGACCGCGTCGGCATCGGCCGCGTCCGCTCCCAGGCCGTAGACCGTCTCGGTGGGGAACGCCACGAGGCGCCCGGCACGCAGCAACCGACCAGCCTCCGCGAGGCCAGCCTCCGTGGGTGGGAGCGTGCGGGTCTCGACGGTGGGCTCCGAGGGTGTGCGGTCGCCCGGAGCGTACGAGGACACGGCCGCCACTGGTTCCTGACGATGCGTCAGGTATGGTGCCCCGATCCGCCGAGGAGGGAGGCCCCGGTGCACGATGCGCGGGAGCTGTGGGAGCTGTTCGACGCGCGCGCGTCGGCGACCCCGGACGCCCAGGCCCTGGTCGACGAGGTCGGGCGCACGCGGACGTTCGGTGAGCTGCGTGACGGCGCGCTCGAGGTCGCAGCCGGGTTGGCCGAGATGGGCGTCGGGCCAGGCACGGTCGTGTCCTGGATGCTGCCGACCTGGATCGAGTCGATCGAGCTGGTCGGCGCGCTCGCACGGCTCGGCGCGGTCCAGGACCCGATCCTGCCCATCTACCGCCACCGCGAGGTCGGCTTCATCCTCCGCCAGGCACGACCGGCACTGGTCATCGTGCCGCCCGTGTGGCGCGGCTTCGACTACGAGGCGATGGTCCGCGAGCTGCTGCCGGCCGATCTCGACGCGACGGTGCTGGTCGCGGGTCGCGACGGGGACGACACCGGACACCGGTTGCCGCGCGGCGACAGCGCGTCCGCACCACCCTTCACCTCGGCGGGCGACGAGCTCCCGGTCCGCTGGCTGTTCTACACCTCGGGCACGACCGCCGACCCGAAGGGTGCCCAGCACACCGACGCCGCGATCCGCGCGTCGGCGACGGGGATGTCCCTCGGGCTCGGCCTGCGCGAGGACGACCGCAGCGCGCTCATCTTCCCGTTCACCCACATCGGCGGTCAGACCTGGCTGTGGGCCGCGCTGGCCACCGGATCGGTGCTGCTGGTTGACGAGGCGTTCGACCCGGACGGCACGGTCCAACTCCTGCGCCGCGAGGGGGTGACCCACGCCGGATCGGGCACCTACTTCCACCAGACCTACCTCGCCGCACAACGTGCGCTGCCGGAGGGTGAGCGGCTGTTCCCGCAGGTGCGCACCTTCCCCGGCGGCGGCTCGCCCAAGCCGCCGCAGCTGCACCACGCGATCAAGGCCGAGCTCGGCGGCGCCGGGATCGTGTCGGGCTACGGGCTGACCGAGGCGCCGATCCTCACGATGGGGCACGCGACCGACGACGACGAGCTGCTGGCCACCACCGAGGGGCGTGCCACCCCTGGGGTGCAGCTGCGCCTCGTCACCCTGGATGGCCACGAGGCTGCGACGGGCGAGGAAGGCGAGGTCCGCGCGAAGGGGCCGCAGATCACCCCGGGCTACCTCGACCCGGCCCTCGACGCAGCGGCCTTCGACGAGGACGGGTGGTTCCGCACGGGTGACCTCGGCCGCCTCGACGCCGAGGGGAACCTGACGATCACCGGCCGCCTCAAGGACGTGATCATCCGCAAGGGGGAGAACATCCCGGCCAAGGAGCTCGAGGACCTGCTCTTCGGTCACCCCGCCGTCGCGGACGTCGCGGTCATCGGGCTGCCCGACGACGAGGCCGGCGAGATCGCCTGCGCCGTGGTGGTCCCGACCCAGGACCGGGCCGGCGGCGCGGTCGAGCTCGACCTCGCCACCCTCTGCGATCACCTGCTGGGTGAGGGCCTGACCAAGCGCAAGCTGCCCGAACGTCTCGAGCTGGTCGACGCCCTCCCCCGCAACCCTGCGGGCAAAGTCCTCAAGCACGACCTCCAGGCCCGGTTCGGGTGACCCGACGCCAGCGCCACCCCGTCGTGACCACCGCCGCCGCGGTCGTGACGATGAGCGCAGCGGCCGCCGGCCTCAGCGCCGGGGTGCTGCGGTGGCGCCGGGGTGGCCCCGTGGCGTTGCCGGATCTCACGAGGCGGACCGCGCTGATCACGGGCGGGACCACCGGCATAGGGCGCGCGACGGCAACCGCCCTCGCGCGCGCAGGGGCGACGGTGGTCCTGACCAGCCGGGACGCGGAGCGTGGCGCCGCGGTCGCGGACGAGCTCGGTGAGGTGGCCCGAGGTGGGGTCAGCGCGCTGGTGCTCGACCTCGCCGACCCGGCCTCCGTCCGGGCAGCGGCGGCGAGCTTCCGGGCGGACCACGACCGCCTCGACCTGCTGATCCACAACGCCGGACGGATGGTGGGCCAACGCACCACGACCCCGGACGGGTTCGAGGCCACCCTCGCGACCAACCACCTCGGCCCGACGCTGCTGACCGCCGAGCTGCTCGGCCTGGTCGCGGCCAGCGCACCGGCACGGATCGTGGTCCTGGCTTCGCTCGCCCACCGCGAGGGGCGCCTCGACCTGGACGATCTCCAGAACACCCGGGGCCCCTACCGTGCCCTGCAGGTCTACGCGTCGGCCAAGCTCGCCAACGTCCTGTTCACGCGTGAACTGGCCCGGCGCCTGGAGGGCAGTGGCGTCACGGTCAACTGCTGCCACCCCGGCACGATCCGGTCGGGCTTCGGCCAGGACGGCGACAGCCGGGGCCTGCTGCGCACGCTGCTGACGATCGCACGCCCCGTCTTCCCCGGACCCGAGGTCGGTGCCCGCGCCCCGCTGTACCTCGCCACGGCATCCGAGCTCGAGGGCATCACCGGTGCCTACCTCGACGGACGACGGGTGGCCCGACCGTCACGTGCTGCGCAGGACGACGCGTTGGCTCGCGGCCTGTGGGAGCGCACGGCGCAGCTGCTGGACCTACCTCGCGACTGGCCGGAGGCCGCGGTCCTCGGGACCGACCCCGTGTCGACCGCGCCGCCCTCCGACGGCCGGTGACCAGCGGTTCCCTGGTCACCAGGAGCCAGGAACCAGCATGGCTGGTCACGGCTGGTACTGCTGGGTGATGCGGACCCCGTCCCGCTACGGCCTGTAGCAACGTCAGACCGGGCCGAACCTCGCCGATAGGGTGCTGCGCGACCACCGCTGGTGGGACCCGACCTCGAGGCACAGAGATGAGTGACGCACGGAGCGAGGTCGGAGGCGATCCCCCCTGGACGGCCGGGCCCTGGCCATCGAAAGCTGGCGGTCCGGCTCCGCTCCTCGTTCGGCTCGCGGCGCGCTTTCTCGATCAGTTCGTCCACGGCGTTCCGGTGGTGGTGGTCGTACTGCCTCTGCTGTTCCTCTGGCCGGAGGTCGACTGGATCCTGCTGATCCCGCTGGCCGCCTTCGCCTACTTCACGATCATGGAGGCCAAGACCGGCTCGACGGTCGGGAAGCGGGTGTGTGGACTGCGCGTGTTCGGCGGAGACGGTGCCGCGCCGTCGGTAGCTGCCGCAGCGAAGCGCAACGCCTGGCTGCTCATCGGGTACGTGCCGGTGGTCGGTGTCCCGCTGTACTTCGTTGCCCTTGTAGCGATCGCGGCGACCATCCACCTCCGCGACGGGCGGCGCGGCCTGCACGATCAGTTCGCGGGGACGTCGGTCGTCTTCGGCTGATAGCGCAACCAGTGAGTGGATCTTCTCGAGGACTTCGGGCGGCCCGCCCCTGACCGGGGCACACTCAGCCTCCGGCTGCTGGCGGGGCGGACATGCGTGCAGGCGACGACGACTTCGATCCCTGGTCAGACACGACGCCTGGCGCCGCCGAGGTGCGTGATGACCCGTTCGACAGCTGGCCGACCGACAGCACGATGGGGGAGATCACCGGGCCGTTCAGCACCGAGGGGCTCATCGCTCGTGCGGCGCGCGGCGGAGCACTCCCTCGTCGGCGTCACGCCGCTTGGCTGGGCGTTGTCGCCTTCCTGGTCGGCATCCTTTCGATGCTCGTACTCGGAGTCGTGCTGGCCCAGTGAGGGAGGCAGTCCCAACTCAGGAGAGCACCCGCACCGGTGACTCCACGAACCACTACACTTGCGGCCTCCATGGAGTAGATCAGCGGTAGATCGCCCGGCTTCGGACCGGGAGGGCGCAGGTTCGAATCCTGCCTCCATGTCTGCTGCTGGAAACGGCGCTGCCCGGATCCCTGGAGTAGCTCGCACTCGAGCACCCGGCTGTCACCGGGTTGGCGCGAGTTCGAACCTCGCCTCCAGGTCTTCTGCAGGGGGACACAGTTGGCTGAGGATCGGACAGAGGCTTCGGGCGCTTACCCGATGGGGCAGCTTGCCCGCGCGCTGGCACAGGCGATGAGCAACCCAGATGCTGACGCCCGCGCGCGAGCGGAGGCGAAGGCTGATCGATGGCGGCAGGTGCTCCATGGGATGGTGAACGGGTCCTTGGCGGTGGGATCACGCACACCGGTCGCCGATACCCCGGCGTGGGTGACGCTCGAGGTCGTCCATGGTGGGTTCGCGACCGGGAACCTGGCTGCAGAGCTTCCGCTCGAGTCCAACGAAATGGAGTTGCTCGAGCAAGCGCCGGTTGGAACCGGCGTCACGAGCCCTCGGGAGCGTTTGAACCTCTGGTACCTGACCGACGATGGACTCGCCTACTTGAGTGAGCTTCTCACGAACGGTCGGTACCGCGTCGAACTCCCGGAGGATGGCGCCCTACTCGTGGTGGCTTGGCTGCTCGAGCACGACCGGCATGAGGAAGTCCTCGACCTCACAGCGGAACTCCGTCCCTGGATGCATCGGCTCCGCTTAGCGCCCGTGAGGGCAGACGCGTTCGAAGACGTCGGCGCGACGGTGAGGCTGAGGTCGGCCCATGAGGTGGCTGCTCACCTACGCGAACGCGAACAGCCCGACCAGATCGCGCGGATGAAGGCCACGATACTCACGTGGAACCCATTGTTCGACGATCTCGTCCGACTGTGGGCGGACACCGTGGAGGGTCCGCTGCCGAGCCTGAAGCCACAAGGCGACGAACACATCGTCGTCGGCGGGTGGCCGTGCCAGCTCTGGCCCGGCGACTGGCAGGACCGGCGAGCCACTTGGCTCGAGTCCCATCGGACGGCCACTCGGGACAACGAGCTCGTCGGAAAGAACCATCATCCGAAGGCCAACTACGTACGTCTTGCCTCATTGCTCGAGCGGTGCCCGACAGACAGCTCGGACCTCTCACCTCGCGATGTCGGATGGATACGTCGTTGCCTCGCCAACACCTTCAGTAGCACGGGGATCCCTGGCTCAGCGGAGCGCGAGGAACTGCGAAGGCATCAGCTCGCGAACGCGAACCAGCCCGACCACGTCGACATCGCCCAGGTGTTAGCTGATCGCCTGGAGCGATTCCCCCCCGCTCGTGGCATCCCAAGCACCGAGGTGGTGGACGATCCCATCCAGGACGAGGAGTCCTCGCACCTGCCACCGGGTACGGAGATCCCGCGGTACCTCGTGACGAAGACACGGCGTGCCGTCGAAGCGCCGATCCGGGATCTCATCGACGAGGGCATCATCACGTCGTCAGAAGTCCTGGCCACAGTGCTGCCACAGGTCACCAGTCAGGTGATGGCAGAGAACATCGAGTCTCGTGAGCTACGCGAGCTCTACCGGCAGCTGTACGGCGCCTTTCGGCGGCGACGGAGCCTCCTCCTGCTCGACTATCAGCATCAAGTCCAGATCGACGAGTTGCCTTGGGTCGCAGCGATCCCCATGCGGCCCGACGCTCGCGAGGCCGCCGATGCCGCACGTGCGACCCTGGAACAGGTTACGGTCCTGGCCTTGACCGGCTTCCCCCAATCGATCCTCCCGAACCCGCTCGTCAGTGAGCTCTCGACGCTAGCGAAACGCGCCGACCTTGAGGTTCCCCTCGTGGAGGAGGTCGCCGCCGACATATTCATGGGGAGCTTCACCAAGAAGTGGGTGGCGGCGGCCAGACTCGCCAGCACGCGTCTCTCCGGCTCACTGTATGCGCGGTACTACGACCTACCGAACGCAACGGCTTGGCCTGACGACAGTCCCACTCGGCGTACAACTGCTTGGTTCCGGAGGAAACACGACCGACCCACGCCGGCCGACCACTTCGCGGCTCGCTGCCGTGAGCGTGCGGAGGAGGCGGGCTTCGACCCGAAGCGAAGCTGGATCGCGTCCAATGGCGCTGTCATCGAGCAGAGCCAGATCCTGACAACCCACAATCTGGCAGTACTCACCGATGCCCTCGGGATCGAACCCCGGCTCCGAGAACATGCAGTGGATCTTGCCTGCCGGTCGTTCACATGGGTGTTGGATCAGATGTCGCTTCCCTTCGTCAACGCTCGGGCCTCGCTCCAAACAACGAAGAACGCGGCCTATGCGTGGCGACAAGCGATCTACTTCCTCAGTCTCGTCGATGAGCCCGAACAACGCCGCGCTTGGGAGCACTTGTCCCAGCGGTTCGACGGACTACCCGAGGGCGCGCGTCAGCGGTTCCTCCCAGCCGTCCTTGGTCTGGGCCATGTTCTCCACGGAGGCCGCTTCAGCCCACGAGGAGTTGCGATCGACGGGGAGGGACGTCGGTTTCTCGGGTGGTCCGTGGGCGGGCATTGGCTACTACCCGAGCGCGCGGGAGGGCGCGAGGAAGCCACGCAACCATGGTGACCCCCCTCAGTGACGCTGGCAGCCATCGAGAGCCTGTCATCGAGCGTTGTGATCGTCAGATCGAGGTGGAGGTCGATGTCTCCCGACGGTCCCGCGCTCAGCTGACGCCGATGCTCTCCTGGAGCATCGTGGGATGTGCGAACGGTCGCGCACCGGATGTGTCAGGCTTCGGCCCTTCGTGCATCCCGGCGATCGGAAGGGAGGCTGGTGGGTGGATCAGGCCTCCAAGGCCGAGTGGGTCTGACCCGTCGGGAGTACCCGGGGGTTCCGGCGGGGACGTACGTCGACGTCGAGGAAGCTGATCCTGGCAGCGGCTGGCACATCATGCTGACGCAACGGGACGTGCGCGACGGCCCCTCCGACGGGTGGGACATCTGGGCGGAGACCGAGGACGACCTCAGGTCGTGGCTCGGACCGGAGATCCTCGATGTGCAGTGGCTCACCGAGCCCCTTCCCGACGCGCCGATGGCCGGGCTGGTCAGCGACGTCGACGGAGGATGGCGCTTCCAGTACGTCTCGCCCGACGGCGTAGCCGCCTGGCTCCACGACGCGGACGTCAGTCTCAGCGAGGTCGAGCTGATCGGGGCGGTGGCCGTGGTGCCTGGCCTCGTCGAGTCGGTGTGGGAGCCCCCTGTGCGCCGGCTCGGTTGGTCACGCGCGCTGAGAGCCCGGTTCCCCTTCGTGCTCGCGGTCGACCCCGCGGCTGCGGTGCACACCGAGGATCCCAAGCGCATCGACCAGGTGATCGTCGGTGGCGTGGACTACCACCCGGACACACAAAGCCTGATCATCGAGTCAGCCATCCCGGGTGCGATCCGGATCACCACGCCAGCTGCCAGCTATCGGCTCGCCACCGCGAAGCGGCCCGAACTGGTCCGGCGCTGGTGGCGGTGGCAGCCGCTTGACAGGGACGACCGTCCGAACGAGCGGGTCACCGACACGGCACACGGTCCGGTGGGCTGGGTCCACTACGCCGGCCCTCCGCGGGTGAACCCTGTACCCAACAGAGCTGAGCTGCGTGGCTTCGGTCTCCCCGAACCACACGAGACGCTCGAGATCGACGTGTCCCGCATCTCGGTGAGGGTGAAGCGCGAGCTGGTGTCACGCTTGCTCGCCGTGCTCGGCAGCCGCGACCGGGATGCCGATCTCTACGAGGCTCATCGCCGGGGAGGATGGCAGCGGACTTCCGCGGCCGACGCTGCGAGCGGGTCCGGAGCGGCCGTCGACTCCGAGGGCTGGTGGGCTGGCGATCTCGCGCTGCTGGTTCGTACGACCCGGGGCCCGGCCGTGTTGTGCTCGGCCGTCGACGGGCAGGTCATCGTCGTCGTGACCGGCGGGTACCGGCGAGCCCGGCTGCGTGAGCTCGTGGAGTCCTCAGCCCTGAGCGCGCTGGCCGACATCGCCACCGACCAGGGACGACCGCCGGAGTAGCTAGGCGCGGCACGCGTCTGATGTTCTGCCGTGCGCTCGCTCGCGTCTCCCCTCTCGCGCGGCTCCGTGCAGTTGGGCCACCCTCGTGACGTCGCTACAGCTGGAGCTGGGACTGGACCCCTCGCGTCGTTAGGACTGCCTCGTGGTGTGCAACGCTGGCAGTCCGAAGTCGGTCCGGCAACCTCAACCGCCGTGCTCGCGCTGATGCACCGCAACGCGCACCGGGACAGGTTCGGCTGGCAGGCGTGGAAGACCATCCCGTGGCAAGCAACCGACGGCTTTCACGAGCGAGGGCTCATCGATGAGCCGCGTTCCAGGGCGGAGTCGGTAGCGCTCACGAGGAAGGAGCGCGCCTGGCCGAGCAGCTGTACGCCGAGCTGTTCGGGGTCGACGATCCGGGCCCCGACTAGAGCTGAGTCGGCCATCGCCGACGCGACGGTGAGCGCGTACGGCCCACCACGGCTCACCCTACGCGGGCGTTCGACGGTCTTGTCGGGTAGTGAGACCGGGCGTTGCATGACAGTTCCTGGCTGCTGGGCGCCAGAAGTTGCCGCCGACGCCTGCGGATGAGCCGGTGCCCGTGACAGTTCCTGGCTGCTGGGCGCCAGAAGTTGCCGCCGACGCCTGCGGATGAGCCGGTGCCCGTGGCAGTTCCTGGCTGCCAGGAGCCAGGAACTGCCGTCGTGACGGCCTCAGCGGAGGCGCTCCAGCACCGCGGCAAGGTGGGCACAACCGCCGTGTGACGGCGTCCGAGCGCAGCGCTGGTTCCGTCCACGTGGGGTCCGGGACGGGCGCGGCGCCCGTTCAGAGGGTGGCGGCGACCCGTTCGGCCTGCGCGTCGAGACCACCGTCGAGGGCGCAGAGCACGGCGGCGCGTTTCAGCGGCAGGTGGGCATCGACCTCCCAGGTGAAGCCCATCCCGCCGTGGACCTGGATCCCAGCTTTCCCGTTGCGCTTCGCCGCCTCCCCCGCCAGCAGGACCGCTCCCGCGATCGCACGATCGAGATCACCGAGCTCGGCATCGTCCGGCGAGCCGAGGTGGACCGCCGCGGCGTGGACGGCGGCCCGTGCCACCTCGGTACGGGCGAGCATGTCCGCGCAGAGGTGCTTGATCGCCTGGAACCCACCGATCGGACGCCCGAACTGCTCACGTTCACCGGCGTAGCGCACGGCCAGATCCATCGCCGTCCCGGCGAGTCCAACCAGCTGTGCCGCCCGCAGGACCGCGGCCGTGCGGCGCAGCTGGCGGGCGAGGGCGGCGTCGCCGACGACCGTGCCGTGCGGGAGCGGACCGGTGACGTGGGACACCGGCGTGAGCGGGTCGAGCGGCCGCGGTGCTGCCTGCGTCGGTAGGCCAGCGGCGTCGGTGACCGTGACCTCGCCCCGGTGCAGGACCAGCAGCGCATCGAGGTCGTCCGCGTGCTCGACGACGAGGGGTGATCGCTCGGCCTCCACGAGCCCGACCACGGCGCCGCCGTCAGCGGCACCGTCGACCAGCCCGGCGGCCAGGTGGGTACCGAGGACCGGACCGTGGACCAGCGCTCGCCCGAGTTCCTCGAAGACGACCGCCGCATCGGTCACCCGGGCGCCCGTTCCGCCGTCGGCCTCGGGGAGCCGCAGCGAGAACACCCCGGCTTCGGCGAGCTCACGCCACAGGTCCCGGTCGACGCGCCCCTCGGTGGCACGCAGGCGTTCCACAGGGAAGCGGCCGCGGTACAGCCCGCGGATGCCCTGCTGCAGCGCCAGCTCGGTCTCGTCGAGGTCGAAGTTCACCGCGGCTCCTTCGGCAGACCGAGGATGCGCTCCCCGACGATGTTGCGCTGGATCTGCGACGTCCCCGCCGCGATGGAGATCGACATCGCGTGGAACCACCCACGCACATGCTCGCCTCCCGGGACGTCACCGAGATCGTCGAGCGCGAGTCCGGCCGGACCGAGCAGCCGCATCGCCAGGTCCCCGAGCCGGTGGCGCGCTTCGGAGTACGCCAGCTTCCAGACCGAGCCACCGATGCCCGGTGCGCCGGTCCTGGCGGCCTGGGTGACGTTGCGCTTGGTCAACGCCCAGAGGGCATCGAACTCGGCGGCGAGGTGGGCGATCTCGCGCCGGACACCGCCGTCGTCCCACGCCTTCCCCCCGCCGGCGAGCGGCAGCTCGCGCGCGAGTTCGGTCAGCGCGGCCACGGCCTGACGGGTCTGGAGCAGCTCGCTGACGAACGCCGTCCCACGCTCGAACGAGAACGTGACCATCGCGACGCGCCAGCCGTCGTTCGCCTCACCGACGCGGTGCTCGACGGGCACCCGGACCTCGTCGAACACGACCTCACAGAACTCCGACGATCCGGCGATGGTCTCGAGCGGGCGGACCTCGATACCCGGCGCGTCCATCGGACAGATCAGCCACGAGATGCCCCGGTGCTTCGGTGCGTCCGGGTCCGTGCGGACGAGCAGCTCGCAGACGTCGGCGACGTGGGCGAACGTCGACCAGATCTTGCGGCCGGTCACCACGTACTCGTCCCCGTCGCGGACGGCGCGGGCGCGCAGGGACGCGAGGTCGGAGCCGGCGTCGGGTTCGGAGAAGCCCTGGCACCACACCTCGTCACCCCGCAGGATCGCGGGCAGGTGACGAGCACGCTGCTCGGCCGTCCCCTCCGCAGCGAGGGTCGGCCCAGCGTGCAGCAGCCCGACGAAGTTGACCCCGACGTACGGCGCGCCGGCACGCTCGGTCTCCTCGAGGAAGATCAGGTGCTCGGTCGGTGACAGGGCCCGGCCACCCGCCTCCTGCGGCCAGTCGAGACCCGCGTAGCCCGCGTCGAACAGGCGCCGCTGCCACGCGGTGTCGTAGGCACGCCGACCAGCCCAGTCATCGACGTCCGGCGGCGCCGGGACGTCCGGGAGGGTCGCGGCCAGCCACGCGCGGAGCTCGTCGCGGAACGCGAGCTCGTCGGCGGTGTAGGACAGGTCCATGTCAGGTCACCACAGCTGGTCGGTGTAGCGGTCGGTCCCAGGCACCGTCGGGATGAACGGACCCTGCCACACGATGCGCCCGAGGCCCGTGGCCTCGAGCGCCGCGGGTCGGCCGGCGAACCGCTCGGCCCAGACCTCGGCCGGGTCGGTCTCGACGAACGACAGGTGCAGGACCCGTCCCTCGCTGCCATCGTTCTTCGCCACCCCCTCGGCATCGACCTGCAGCGGGATGCCGGTGAACGACAGCGTCATCGCCACCGGTCCCCCGTCGTGCAGGCTCGGGATCGAGGTGTCACGCATCCAGACGTCGACCTCGGCCCGCGGGGTCCCCGCCGCCGCGTCGGCGACGGTCACCACGAGCCCGGCGTAGCGGTGATCGAGCGCCAGCGCCGCCGGGACGGGATCCTCGTCGCGGTAGACGGCCTCGTCGTGGTCGTAGAGCAGCGTGTGCACGTGGTCGCGGTGAGGGAACATGCGGTCGTTGTCGTGCAGCCACCGGAACTGCCGGTACGCCCACCGGTTCCACTCCTGCCGCTTGCCGGCCAGCACCCAGTACAGCGACAGGTACGAGCCGGTCAGCGCATCCGGGGCGAGGGCACCAGGGACCACGTGGCGCAGATCCTTGTAGGGCCGGGGGGCGACGAAGCGGGCCCCGGCGAAGTTGTGCTCGCCGACCATGCAGCCGTCGTAGAAGTGGTCGCGCTCGTACCACCGGTTGTAGGCGATCTCCCACCCCGGATGCGGATCGGTCATCGTGAACAGGATGCTGCCGAGCTGCACCGGCCCGAGGCCGAGCTGCCGCAGGTAGGCCTCCTGCGTCGTCGCTTCGCTGGTCGTCGTGGGACTCACGCGTCCGCCTCCTGGATCGTCACCGCGCGGTCGCGCAGCTCGTGCTTGAGCACCTTGCCGCTGGCGTTGACGGGCAGGGCCGCCACCACCTCGACGCGACGAGGCACCTTGAAGTTGGCGAGCCGGTCGCGGCTCCAGGCCACGAGTCGCTCGGGGTCCGGGTCGCGACCGGGGGCCGGGACCACGAACGCGCACCCGACCTCGCCCATGCGCTCGTCCGGGATGCCGACCACGGCGACCTGCCCGACGTCCTCGTGGGCGAGCAGGGCGTCCTCCACCTCGGCGGGTGAGACGTTGAAGCCGCCGACGATGAACAGGTCCTTGAGGCGATCGACGATGTCGAGGTAGCCGCGTTCGTCGAGGATCCCGACGTCACCGGTGTGCAGCCAGCCGTCGGCGTCGATGGTCTCGGCGGTGCGTTCGGGGTCCTCGAAGTAGCCCCGGGTGACGTTGTAGCCGCGGACGACCACCTCGCCGCGCTCGCCGGTCGGGACGTCGCGGCCCTCCTCGTCGACGACCCGCACCTCCACACCGGGGATGGCCGTGCCGGAGGTCGTCGCGACCGTCTCGGCGTCGTCGCCTCGACGGCACACGGTCACCACGCCGGTCGCCTCGGTCAGGCCGTAGGCGGTCAGGACGGTGTCGAAGCCGAGCTCGTCACGTACCCGTTCGATCAGCGACACCGGGATGGTCGCGGCACCGGTGACGGCGAGGCGGAGCGACGAGCGGTCCACCTCGGCCAGGCGCGGGTGGTCCAGCAGCGACGCGTACAACGTCGGCGGTCCGGGCAGGACGCTGATCCGCTCGGCCGCGATGCGGTCGAGCACCGCGTCGGGGTCGAAGACCGCGTGCGGGACGATGGTCGCGCCAGTCAGCAGGCAGGCGACGATGCCCGCCTTGTAACCGAAGGTGTGGAAGAACGGGTTGACCACGAGGTAGCGGTCGTCAGCGCGCAGGCCCACGAGGTCCGCCCACTCGGTGAAGACCCGGACGGTCTGGCCGTGGGTCGCGATGACGCCCTTCGGGCTCCCCGTGGTACCGGACGTGAAGATCAGGTCCGAGACGTCGTCCGGCGCCACCGCCGCGGCCCGGCGCTCGACCTCAGCCGTGTCGACCTCGGCGCCCTCGGCGAGCAGGTCCGACCACGCCGTCGTGCCGGCAGGCGCCTCGCCGCGCAGGACCACGATCCGGCGCAGGTGGGGCAGCGTGGCCACGGGGCGGTCACCGTCGGCCTCGCCGCGGGCGTCGCGCAACAGCGCGACGTTGTCCGCCCCGAGGAACCCGGTCACGGTCAGGAGGCACGTGGCGCGGCTGACCTCGAGCAGGTGACCGACCTCGTGGCCCCTGTACCGCGTGTTGCAGGGCACGAGCGTCGCGCCGGCGGTCAACGCACCGAGGGCAGCGGCGACCCACTCGTGGATGTTGGGCGCCCAGATGGCGACACGGTCGCCGGGGGCGACGTCGGCGGCGATCAGCGCGGCGGCGGCGCGGCGCACCTCGCTGTGCAGGTCGCGCCAGGACCACCGGACCGCGGCGCCCCCGCGCTCCGCCGCGTCGACCAGCGCCTCGCCGTCACCGAAGCGGTCGGCCGCCCACGCGACCAGCCCCGGCACGGTCAGCGCCGGCAAGAGGTTCCCGGCGGTCCTCCCACGATGGTCGGTCACTCAGCCCTCCCACAGAACCTGACGACCCGTCAGATACAGGCTAGCCTGCCGACCGAGGCCGTCGAGGAGAAGCTCGTGCCCACCCGCCCACCGCTCGCCGGCGTGCGCGTCGTCGAAGCCTCGATGCTGGGGCCCGCCGCGATCACCACCGCGCTCGCCGACCTCGGCGCCGACGTCATCAAGGTCGAACCGCCGAAGGGCGACTACGTGCGGTCGATGACCTGGCCCATCATCGAAGGCACGTCCCTGCTGCACCTCCACGTCAACCGCGGCAAGCGCTCGATCACGCTCGACCTGCGCACCGACGAGGGGCGTGCCGTGTTCGAGGACCTCGCCCGCGATGCCGACGTCGTGATCGAGGCGATGCGCCCCGGTGCCCTGGCCCGGCGGGGGCTCGGGTTCGACCAGCTCCGGGCGATCAACCCGGCGCTGGTGTTCTGCACCATCTCCGGGTACGGCATGACCGGTCCGTACGCGGACCTCCCGAGCCACGGCATCGCGTACGACACCTGGGCGGGCATCGTCGATCCGGCGGTCGACGACGAGGGGTTCACCTACATCCCCGAGCACGTCTCCCTCGGCATCAACGTCGGGCCGGTGATCGGCGCCGTCGGCGTGCTGGCGGCCGTGATCCGGGCGCGCGAGACCGGTGAGGGGTGCGCGCTGGACGTCGCCCAGTCCGACGCCGCGGCGTACACCGACTGGTACCGATCGGAGAGTTGGCTGGCCTACGAGCGGCCGGAGAGCGAGGTCACCGGCAACGCTGCGGACGACTACGAGCGCCGCGCCCCGGGGACCGCGGGCATGCGCGAGGGCGTCCGGTACCAGATCTACGCCGCGATGGACGGCCACGTCCTGTTCATGGCCTCCGAGCAGGCGTTCTGGCGCAACTTCTGCGAGGGCGTCGGTCGGCTGGACCTGTTCGAGCGTTGGCCCGGGTCGACCTACGCCGATCACGCCCGCGGGAACCGCGAGCTGCAGGCCGAGCTGCGCGACATCTTCGCGACCCGCACGTGCGAGCAGTGGCTGACGTTCGCCGGCGAGGTGGACACGCCCATCGCGCCGGTCAACACCCCTCGAACGGTCGTCCACGACCCGCAGTTCCAGGACCGGTTGCCGCTGCTGCCCCACCAGCAGCACGGCGCGGACATGCTGCCCTTCCCGGTGCGGTTCATCGGCGAACAGATCCCCCCGCCGGCGAAGGCGCCCGAGATCGGCCAGCACACCGACGAGGTCCTCGCCGGCCTCGGCTACGACGAGGACCGGCGGCAGGCGCTGAGGGCGACCGGCGCCCTCGGCTGACACCCCAGGCCGGGCGGGCTAGCGTCGAACGATGCCGGACCTCTGGGGGACCATCGACGAGATCGCGGCCGAGACACGGTTCTCGGGCGTGGTGCGCGTCGACGGGCCGGACGGTACCGAGCTGCTGGCCAGCTACGGGTACGCCGACCGGGCCTACCGGATCCCGGTCACGCCCGAGACCCGTTTCGGCATCGCGAGCGGCACCAAGGGCCTGACCGCCCTCACGGTGGTCAGCCTCATCGACGAGGGGCGACTCGCGCTGGCGACGCCGGCTCGCGAGATCCTCGGCGACGACCTGCCGCTCATCGGTGACGACGTCACCGTCGAGCACCTACTGGCCCACCGCTCGGGTATCGGCGACCACATCGACGAGGACGACGACCTCGACCTCGACGACTACCTGCTCGACGTGCCCGTCCACCGGCTGGCGACGGCTGAGGATCACCTCCCGGTGCTCGACAGGCGCCCACCGAAGTTCTCGCCAGGCGAGCGGTTCTCGTACTGCAACAGCGGCTACGTGGTGCTCGCGCTGCTCGCCGAACGGGTCACCGGCACCCCGTTCCACGAGCTCGTCGACCGCCGGGTGTGCCTGCCCGCCGGGATGAGCGAGACCGCGTTCCTGCGCTCCGACGAGCCGGACGACCGCACCGCCCGGGGGTACCTCAGGGCCGACGGGTTACGCACCAACGTCCTGCACCTGCCGGTCCGCGGCACCGGTGACGGCGGACTGCACACCACCGTCGCCGACGTCCACGCGCTGTGGACCAGCTTCACCTCGGGGCGCGTCGTCCCGCAGGCGTGGGTCGAGGAGATGGTCAGGCCACGCTCCGACCCGCCCGAGCACCGTGAGCGGTACGGCCTCGGGTTCTGGCTCGCCGCGTCGGGATCCGCCGTCATCCTCGAGGGTGGCGACACAGGTGTCTCGTTCCGCAGCGTCCACGACCCTGAGGCGGGCACGACCCACACCGTCGTGGCCAACACCACCACCGGCGCGTGGCCGCTCGCACGACACCTCGCCGACACCCTCGGCGGGTAGGCAGGGTGTCGGCGCCGCGGTCGAGCAGGCGATCGGCCCTCCTCCACGACCAGGTAGCCCACCGGCCCGGTCGGAACGACTCTGATGCACCGGTGGACCCGGTCTGCCATGCTCTCACCACCGATGGAGGGGGTCACCGGTGAGCGACCGGTCGTGGTACGACGAAGCGGAACCGGAGAAGCGGCGACGGGGCGAACGCTCGAAGGGCGACTCCGTGGTTGGCCCGACGCGGCCGCCGGGACCTGCGACCGCCGGCGTCGCCTGGCTCACGCTCGGGTTCGCCATCCTCGCGTGCATCCTCGCGGCGGTGGCGATGGTCCGTGCCGGGGAGGCCCGCGACGCCGCCCGCGGCGTGCCGCTGGGAGCCACGATGGTCGAGACGGCCACCGTGGCCCCGGCGTAGCCGGCGGCCGCCAGCCCGACCCGGGCGGCTCAGGCCTTGATGCCGTCGCGGACGATGCCGGGCAGCTGCTTCCAGTCGCCGTAGGCCTCGGCCCGCAGCAGTCGCCGTGACATCTCGCCGAACGTGGAGAAGTCGTACGACATCGGCGGCTTCTTGCCGAGCTTGAACGGTGCGCGGATGACGGCCTTCTCGACGTCCTCGAGCATGTAGGTGTTGTGCACCACCCCGCGGCCCGACTGGATGTCGTGCAGCGGGTGGCCGGGGAACGCCCCCCACGGGGTCGAGGTCAGGCCGTACCCGGTGGCCGCCCAGGCGTTGACCGACACCGTCCCGTACCGCAGGTTGGCGATGGCCCGGTCGAAGGCCGCCGCGATACCGGGGCTCTGCAACGTCTTCGGGTGCACGATGAGCGTCACCCCGAGCGTGCCCCAGAGCGTGTCGTTGCAGAAGTCCACGGCCGCGTCGAGGTAGGCCCCGACGTCGAGCGGCGCCTCGAGCGCCACCTCGCCGAGGACGCCGTTGAACGCCTCGACGTTGAAGGCGGGCTGGTCGGCATCGGTCGGGTCGAGGTCGGGCAGCAAGGTCCACGGGACCGGGTCGCCGTTGCTGCGGCCGTAGACCTCGGCGTCGGGGTAGGCGTCGCAGAAGAAGCGCCACCGGTCGCGCGCCCCGGGGTAGTAGGCCGCACGCTGCGGCGATTCGGCCAGCGCGCGCCGGAACGCATCGAGGAACGCGCGACGCCGGTTCCACCGACCGTGGGTGACGATCACGCGGGGGCAGGCGCAGGTGAACCCGGCGTTGGCCGCCAGCATCGAGGCGATCGACTTGCCCTGGTAGGCGATGTCGTCGTCGCTCCAGGGGCCGGGGACCACGATCACGGGACTGACGTTGCCGAGCTCGGAGGTGACCTCCTTGTCGATCAGCGGCGTGCGTTCGGCCTTGCGACGCGCGCCCGCCTCACCGGTGCCGAACACGACCGCATCGTGGGTCTTGTCCGAGGCGGTCATGTGGATGGTGTCGACCTTCGGGTGGCTGGTGAGGTGCTCACCCTCCTTGGCGCCGCCGTAGATGATGCGGACGAACCCCTCCTCGACCAGCGCCCGGATGGCGACCTCGACGAACTGTCCGGTGTGCTCGTTGACCGGGTTCATCTTCAGGACGCAGACCTGGTCCTCGTTGTAGAGCTTGTAGAGGCAGTCCGAGGCACCCACCGAGGACACGTTCCCCGCACCGAGGACGAAGGCGACCTTCGGATCCGACCAGCTGCGGTACGCCAGCGCGGTGCGCACCTGCTCGGGCGAGGTGACGCTGCGCTGGAGCCACACGTCGGCGGTGTGCCCGACGTAGGTCGCGCGCTCGAGCAGCGAGGTCGGGAAGACCGGCACCGTGACCTGACCGTCCGGCCGGACCACCGGCGGGCCGGGCAGGCCGACCTCGCCGGTCTGCTCGAGCGACTCGAGCGTGCGGTCGAGCAGCCGGGCGTGCCGCACCAGCTGCATCGGACCGGTCGCGACGTCCTCCCCCCACGCCGGCGTGCCGGGCTCGATGCCCTTGGCCTCCGCACCGGCCACGGACCACGCCTCGGCCACCGACATCGTGTCGTCGATGATCCGGGCGAGGAGGCGACGACGGTCGGCGATGGGGGTGCGCGTCCACCGCCTCGCGTTCGCGGCGACGATGTCCACCGCGTGGTCGATCTCGGCGATGCCGTGGTGGTCGCGGGATGCGGCCGCCTCCGGGATGACGATGGCGCCCTGGACGGTGTGCTCGCGCTGGGTGGTCACGTCGTGCTCCTCCTCGCCCCCACCGGGGCAGCATGCGGGTCGACCGGCGACGTCGCCGCGCGGGCGCGCTCGTCGGTCGGCGCGGGTGCAGCACCGCGCCAGTCGGTCAGCAGGTCGGCTAGCCGCTCGAGCTCGGCCAGCGCGGCGTCACGGCGCACGTCCGGCAGCAGGACCACGACCTCGTCGATGCCGAGGTCGACGAGGTGGTCGAGCTTGCCGGCCGTCGGGCGGGTTCCGACGGGCACGGTGCGGACCGTCGCGGGGTCACGGTCGATCGCTTCGCACGCGGCGGCGAGGCGCGGGAGCGCGTCCACCAGGCCGGATGCGCCGTGCGGCGCCCAGACGTCGGCGAACGCGGCGACGTCCGCCAGCCCCGTCGTTCCGGCACCGACACCGAGCCAGATCGGCACACCACCCGCGACGGGTTTCGGCCACGCCCAGCTCGGCTCGAACGACACGTGATCACCGGTGAAGGTGGCGACCTCGTCGCGCCACAGCGACCGCATGGCGGCCACCTGCTCGCGCAACCGGGCCCGACGGGTCGCCACGTCGATGCCGTGGTCGGCCAGCTCAGCGAGGTTCCACCCGGCGCCGACGCCGAGGACGACCCGACCGCCGCTGAGGTGATCGAGGGTGGCGACCTCCTTGGCGGTCAGCAGGGCGTCACGGACCGGCAGCAGGGCGATGCCGGTGCCGAGCACGAGGCTCTCGGTGACCCCGGCAGCGGTTGCCAGCGCCACGAACGGGTCGAGCGTGCGCGCGTAGTCGTCCGGCACCCGCCCCTCCAGGGGGTGGTCGTCGCGGCTGACGAGCGGCAGGTGGGTGTGCTCGGGCAGCAGGAGGCTGTGGAAGCCGCGGTCCTCGGCGGCGCGCGCCAGCTCGTCCGGCCGGATCGATCGATCCGTCAGCATCGCGGTGAGGCCGACGCGCACGATCAGCCTCCGCCCGCGTCGGGGGCCGCCCGCAGGAACGCGGGCCACTCGCCACCGCCGTCGAGGACGAGGTTGCTGCCGCTGACGTAGCTGGCCGCGGGCGAAGCGACCCAGTGGATCGCCTCGGCGACCTCCTCCGGGGTGGCGAAGCGGCCGAGCGGCACGGTCGCGGCGATGGCTGTCGGGTCGTCGTAGTGGGCGTCGGCCCCCTCGGTCGCCACGAGGCCCGGGGTCACGCACACCACGCGGACCCGTGGCGCCCACTCGACGGCGAGGCTGCGCGTGAGCCCGATCAACCCGGCCTTGGCCGCGCCGTACGCCGCCGTCCCCGGCGACGGTCGCAGCCCGCTGACGCTGCCGACGTTGACCACGACGCCCCCGCCGGGCTGGTCCTGCATCACCCGGTTGGCGGCCTGGGCGACGTGCAGCGCGGCGGTGAGGTTGAGGTCGATGATCGCCGCGTGGAACCGTGGGGACGCCTCCGCAGCCGCGCTGTTCGGTGAGCCACCCGCGTTGTTGACCACCACGTCGAGCCGGCCGTGGGTCGCCACCACCTCGTCGACCAAGGCGGTGACGGCGGCGGGATCGCGCACGTCGGCGGTGTGGGTGGACGCGCACCGGCCACCGACCTGCGGCGCATCGCCGGCGCCCGATCGGCTGCAGACCGCGACGTGCGCACCCTCGGCGAGGAAGCGACGTGCCACGGCGGCGCCGATGCCTCGGGTCCCCCCGGTCACCAGCACGACGGCACGCCCGTCGCCCGCACCCTCGTCCGCACCCTGCACGACGTTCCGCCTCCCGCCACGGACTCCCGTCTCCCCGCGGCTCGCGCTACGGTAGCCGAGAACCTGACGGTCCGTCAGGTCGAGCTTGGGTGCGGGAGCCCCCGGCTCGGGAGCCTCGTCGGGAGCCGGAGCGATGGGCATCGAACGACACCTCGGGGACGACGGCATCGGCGAGGTCGTGGTCGACCTGCCACCGGTCAACGCCCTGCCGGTCGCCGCCTGGTTCGAGCTGGCCGACGCCATCACGGCGCTCGGGCGCGATCCCGCGTGTCGCGTCGTGATCCTGCGCGCGACCGGGCGGGGGTTCAACGCCGGTGTCGACATCAAGGAGCTCGCCGACGACCCGCACCACGATGCGCTGATCGGCGTCAACCGGGGCTGCTACGCGGCGTTCGCGGCGGTCTACGACTGCGAGGTCCCGGTCGTCGCCGCGGTCCAGGGATTCTGCCTCGGTGGTGGCATCGGGCTGGTCGGCAACGCCGACGTGATCGTGGCCAGCGAGGACGCGACGTTCGGGCTGCCCGAGGTCGATCGGGGCGCCCTCGGCGCTGCGACCCACCTGGCGCGGCTGGTCCCGCCGCTGCGGCTGCGGTCGATGGTGCTACTCGCCGAGACCGCGACCGCCGCCGAGCTGCACCACCACGGGTCGGTCCTGGCGGTTGTCCCGCGCGATGACCTCGAGGCGACGGCCCGCGAGGTCGCCGAACGGCTGGCGGCCAAGTCCGGGACGATCCTGCGCCGCGCGAAGGAGGCGCTGATCGGCATCGATCCGGTGGACGTCAAGAAGAGCTACCGCTTCGAGCAGGGCCTGACCTACGAACTGACCCTCCGCGGCGTCGCGCAGGAGGCCCGCGACGCGTTCGTGGAGAAGCGGGAGGCGGCCTTCGATGAGTGACCGGATCCAGAGGGCACAGGTACCTGACGAGCGACGCACCCACGACGAGGGGATCGGCCGTGCCTGACAAACGACGCACCCACGAGGAGGTCGTGGCCGAGCTGCGCGACGGCATGACGATCGGGATCGGGGGGTGGGGCTCGCGCCGCAAGCCCATGTCCCTCGTGCGGGCGATCCTGCGGTCCGACCTCACCGACCTGCGGATCGTCTCGTACGGCGGTCCCGACGTCGGGCTGCTGTGCGCGGCGGGGAAGGTGCGCGAGGTCGTGTACGGGTTCGTGTCGCTCGACTCCATCCCGCTCGAGCCGCACTTCCGGCAGGCACGCCAGGCGGGCCGCATCCGGGCGGTCGAGTGGGACGAGGGGATGTTCAACCTCGGCCTCCAGGCGGCTGCCCAGCGGCTGCCGTTCCTGCCGACCCGTGCCGGTCTCGGGTCGGACGTGCTGCGCGCGGACCCGAGCCTGAAGCTCGTCGAGGACCCCTACGGCGGCGGCCGGTTCGTGGCGGTGCCCGCGCTGCGCCTGGACGCGGCGCTGGTGCACGTCAACCGGGCGGACGCCCGCGGCAACGGCCAACTCCTCGGCCACGACCCGTACTTCGACGACCTCTTCGCGGCGGCGGCCGACCGCACCTACGTCAGCTGCGAGCGCGTCGTCGACACCGCCGACCTCCTGGCCGAGGGGCCGCTGTCGACCCTGCGGCTGTCGCGCGCGGTGACCCACGCCGTGGTCGAGGCCCCGGGTGGCGCGCACTTCACCTCCTGCGTCCCGGACTACGACCGCGACGAGGCCTTCCAGACGGCCTACGCCCGGGCGGCCGGGGACGCCGACGCCTGGGCCGACTTCCAGCGGCGGCACCTCGACGTGGACGAGGCGGGGTACCGGACGGCGGTCGAGGAACTGCACGAGGCGGCGCAGACCGCCGGGACCGGGAGCCGCTCGTGAGCGACGTGACCCGCGCCGATGTCTGCGCCGTGGCATGCGCCGAGCTGTTCCGCGGCGACGGCGAGATCGTCGCCTCGCCCATGGGGACCATCCCCCGGATCGGCGCACTGCTGGCCCGGTCGACCTTCGAACCCGACCTGCTGCTGTCCGACGGCGAGGCCACGCTGCTGGCGGGCAACCCACCGCTCGGTCGAGAAGCAGAGGCGGTCACCGAGGGGTGGCTGCCGTTCCGCAGCGTCTTCGAGGTCCTGGCCAGCGGCCGACGACACGTGCTGATGGGCGCGTCCCAGCTCGATCGGCACGGCAACCAGAACATCTCGGCCATCGGCGATCACGCGCGACCGAAGGTGCAGCTGCTCGGTGCCCGTGGCGCGCCCGGGAACACCGTCAACCACGCCACCAGCTACTGGGTCCCGGCGCACTCACCGAAGGTGTTCGTCGAACAGGTCGACTTCGTGTCCGGGGTGGGTACCGATCGGGCGGCCGCCGAACCCGAGGCTGCGCGGTTCCACGACCTGCGTGGGGTGGTCACCGACCTCGCCGTCCTCGACCTCGGCGGCCCGGGCGGCACGATGCGCCTCGTCTCGGTCCACCCAGGCGTGACCGTCGACGAGGTCCAGGCCGCCACGGGATTCGAGCTGGCCATCGCCGACGAGGTCCGCGAGACCCGCATCCCGACCGACGAGGAGCGTGAGCTGCTCGCCCACCTCGACCCGCGGGGGCTGCGCGAACGTGAGGTCCCGGACCGACGCGACGGCGCCGGCGCCCGGTGATGGCCGCCGCTCCCCCGCCGCTGCGTACCCCGTTCACCGAGCTGGTGGGGGTGCGCTACCCGGTGGTGCAGACGGGGATGGGCTGGGTCGCGGGCCCACGGCTGGTGGCGGCGACCGCCGAGGCCGGCGGGCTCGGCATCCTCGCCGCAGCCACCCTGGACTTCGACCAGTTCGTCGCGGCGGTGGCCGACGTCAAGGAGCGCACCGACGCGCCGTTCGGGGTGAACCTGCGTGCCGACCAACCCGACGTCGCCGAGCGCATCGAGGTCCTGATCCGCGAGGAGGTCCGGGTCGCGTCGTTCGCGCTGGCCCCACGCGCCGAGCTCCTGACACGACTGCGTGAGCGGGGGGTCGTCGTCATCCCGTCGATCGGCGCGAAGCGCCACGCGCAGAAGGTCGCGGACTGGGGCGTGGACGCGGTGCTCGCCCAGGGCGGCGAGGGTGGCGGGCACACCGGCGAGGTCCCGACCACGCTGCTCATCCCCCAGGTGGTCGATGCCGTGGACGTGCCCGTCGTGGCCGCCGGTGGGTTCTTCGACGGCCGCGGACTGGTCGCGGCGCTCGCCTACGGCGCCGCGGGTATCGCGATGGGGACCCGGTTCCTGCTCACCCAGGAGTCGACGGTCCCCGACGAGGTCAAGCGCTTCTACCTCGACCACGGCGTCACCGACACCGTGCGGACCACCCGGGTGGACGGGGTGCCCCACCGGGTGCTGCGCACGCCGATGGTGGACCAGCTCGAGACCGCCGGGACCGTCCGAGGGTTGGCACGGGCGGTCGTGAACGCGGCGCGCTTCCGGCGCCTGTCGGGCACCTCGTGGACGGCGATGCTGCGTGAGGGTCGGGCCATGCGACGCGGCCACGAGCTGACCTGGAGCCAGTTCGTGATGGCCGCCAACACCCCGATGCTGCTGCGCGCGGCGATGGTCGACGGCCGGGCCGACCTCGGCGTGATGAGCTCGGGTCAGGTGGTCGGCGTCCTCGACGACCTCCCGACCGTCGAGCAGGTCGTCCACGGTGTGGTGCGTGACGCCCACGACGTCCTCGCGCGACTGACCGAGGACGTCGGGTCACACGGCGATCAGCAGCGCCACCGCCAGGTAGAGGACGGCAGCGGGCCGATCGGGCAGCGAGGATGAGGCAAGGCCGAGGGCGGCGAGCAGCGCACCGAAGGTGATCACGGGCAGGATGAGGTAGGTCACGGCGACGAAGGCCGCGAGCGACAGATCCCGCAGCCAGCGGAGCCGGCGACTCATCGGCGACAGGTACAGCACCGCCACGGCGCCCTCGACCACGATCGTGACGACCGCGAGCCCGCCGGCGGCGCGGGCGGCCGCCGACGACACCTCCAACGAAGCGGGTACGGGTCCGTGGGCCGGATCCCCGAGGGCCGACGCGAGCTCGGCCCGGTTGCCTGCGACCAGGCCCAGTTCCTGCCACCCGAGCGCCACCGCGGTCCGTTCGATCGTCGGCTCGACCGAGATCAGGTACGTCAGGAAGGTGCCGTCGGCGAAATCCGGCACGATCACCTTCCAGATCGTGGCGAACAGGAAGGTCAGGCCGATCATCAGCCGTGCGGTCCGGCGCAGGGCGGCGCCGGGCTCCTCGGCGAACGACGTGAGCGCCAGCGCAGCGAACCAGTACAGCTGCAGGACGTGGTGGTTGTCGAGGTCGAGCCACGGGTGCCGGAGCGTCCCGGCCACGACCAGGACCGCCATCGGTACCCAGAACCGTGGATCGCGCCGCAGGATCGGGACCGCGATCAGCCCGAGTACCGCGGCGATCCGGGCGATCGCGAGGGCGCCGGGCGGGGGCAGCGCCGCGAACGTTGCCAACGTGAGGGTCGCGATGGCACCGTCACGTCCGAGGTAGGCCGCGACCACGTACGCCACGGGCGGCCGGCGATGGTTCGTCTCGGCCACGCTCGGGCTCACGGTCGCACCGAACGGGATGCCAGGCTGACGGGCACGACCTGGCCCGAACCCGGATCGAACTCGATGCCGGCGACGCTGATGGTGAGCACCCCGCCACCGAGATCGACGGTCGTGGGATCCACGGAGCCGGCGGATGGTGCGGCGGCCACCGGTCGGATCACACCGTCATCGAGGACAGCCGGGACCTCCGTCAACGCCGCCGCCAGACGATCCAGACGCCGGTCCGTCGGCCAGGCGCGCGCGGACACGAAGGCCCGCTCGACGGACGCCACACGCCGGAACGAGCGGACGTCGAGCGGCACGGGTTCCCCTCGATCGAGCTCGGACTCCACGCGCACGATGCGGTGGCTGTGCGCATCGACGGTGGCGAACATCCCGAAGCCGCCACCGCGCCACGGGGTCAACGTCGTGGTGTTCGCCACGAGCACCTGAGTGGATGCGACGAACACGAGCAGCAACGGCACGACCATCGGCAGCCAACGGTCACGCCGTGCTGAGCCCGACGGGACGATCGCTGCCGCCTCGTCCCGACGGTTCACCGTCGCAGGTAGCTGCCAGCGAGTACCCCGACCAGGCCGAGCACGACCAGCCCTGCGAGCGGCACACCGGTGCGCGGCAACTGCCCACCCGACAGGCCGGCCTCCTGCACCGCAGCGTCGTCCCCGGTGCGCTCACCGGTCTCGCCGGCGACCGGGTCGTCGTCCGGGTCGCCGTCGCTCACCGGCTCCCCCGACCCGTCGTCGGTGGCTCCCTCCGGTTCAGGGTCACCACCGGGCGTCGGTCCCGGAACCTCACCCGATGACCCGTCGTCGGCCCCGTCCGAACCGTCGTCCCCGTCCCCGTCGTCCCCGTCGTCGACGGGTAGCTCCGGGTCCTGCGCGGTGCCGGTCACCGTGACGGTGACGCACCCGGGTGTACTGACAGCGCCGAGCGTGTCGGTCGCGCGGACACAGACGTCGGTGTCACCAGGAGCTGGGAACGGATCCGTGGTGACCTCGACCGAGTGGTCCTTCGGCTGGTCCGCGGTCCGCGGCAGCGCGGTGGCCGACATCGGCAGCCACTCGCCGTCGCCGACGCGGTACTCGGCGGACGCGAGCTCGGTGTCCAGCGTCACCCGCACCAACGCGGACACCTCGCTGGTCCCACCGACCTCCACCGCGTCCGGCTCGACCTGCACCAGCGCGAGCTGTACGACCGCGGGGCCGATCCGCCCATCGATCTCGAACATGCCCTCGTCGATGAGCCCGTCGCAGTCGTTGTCCACCCCGTCGTAGATCTCGACCTGCGGAGCGTCGACCAGGAACGGATCGTCACCACCGCAGCCGAACCCCAGGGCTTCGGCCGACAGGGTCACGACGAGAGCTACCGTGAGCCCGAAGAGGACCACCGTCCACGCCCAACCGCTGCTTCTCGACGCGGAACGTCCAGCGACCTGTTGCCCCATGTGCCCCTGCTCCCAGCTGCCCCGCAGGACGACCCTAGCGCCCCCTGTCCGCTCAACGCACGCACGCGCTCCGAGATCAGCGGGCGAAGCGGTTGACGGTCAGCTGCTGGCCGTCGGCTCGGGGGACGACCTCCTCGTAGACGCGGCGGTAGCCGGTCCCCGAGATGAGCCACACGCCGTCGACCTGGGTGTAGGTGTCCTCGTAGAACGCCGTGCCGCGCAGGGTCACGTCGCGGTCGAGGGCGATGACCTCGTCGTCGAGGGCCCACACTCCGACCGCGGTGTCCGGCCCCGTCAGGTCGATCTCGGGTTGGTGGGCGCGGTGGTTGGTCAGCACCTGCGGCGAACCGAGCAACCGCTCGAAGAACGCCACGATTTCCGCGCGTGAGCTGAGCTGGTGGCGGCCGTCGCTGAACGCCGCCGTCGCATCGGCGGTGAAGCACCCACCGATCTCGTCGAACGCCTTGGTGTCGAGCAGCCGCAGGTAGCGGTGCTTGACCCGTTCGATGGCGGCGACCTCGACCAACGCTTCGACGCCGGTCGCGACGGTCTCGGCGCTCACAGCCGCTCGATGATCGTGACGTTGGCCTGGCCACCGCCCTCGCACATCGTCTGGAGGCCGTAGCGTCCGCCGGTGCGCTCGAGTTCGTGGAGCAGGGTGGTCATCAGACGGGCCCCGGTGGCACCGAGCGGGTGGCCGAGCGAGATCGCCCCGCCGTTGACGTTGACCTTGCCGAGGTCGAACCCGGTCTCCTTCTGCCACGCGAGCACGACCGACGCGAACGCCTCGTTGATCTCGACCAGGTCGATGTCGTCGGGGGTGAGGCCCGTCCGCTCGAGCGCGTGCGCCGTCGCCGGGATCGGCGCGTCGAGCATCGTGATGGGGCTCGCACCCCGCACCGACAGGTGGTGGATGCGTGCCCGCGGGGTCAGGCCGTGCTGCTCGACGGCCCGCTCCGAGGCGACCAGGAGCGCCGCCGACCCGTCCGAGATCTGGCTCGACAGCGCCGCGGTCAGCCGCCCGCCGTCGATGAGCGTCTTCAACGACGCCATCTTCTCGAGCGTCGTGTCGGGCCGCGGGCCCTCGTCGTGGACGACGTCACCGTACGGGGCGATCTCGCGGTCGAAGCGACCCTCGGCGATCGCACGGGTCGCACGCTGGTGGCTCTCGTAGGCGAACGCCTCCATGGCCTCGCGCGTCACGCCCCACTTGTCGGCGATCATCTCCGCGCCGGCGAACTGCGACACCGGCTGGTCGCCGTAGCGCTCCTTCCACCCCTGCGATCCGGAGAACGGATCGTCGAACCCGAAGTGCTTGCCGACGCGCATCGACGCACCGATCGGGATCGCCGACATGGTCTGCACGCCGCCGGCGACCACGAGGTCCTGGGTGCCGCTCATCACCGCCTGCGCGGCGAAGTGCACCGCCTGCTGGGACGACCCGCACTGCCGGTCGACGGTCGTACCGGGCACCTCCTCGGGCAGGCCGGCCGCGAGCCAGCAGGTCCGGGCGATGTCACCGGCCAGCGGGCCGACGGTGTCGACCGCGCCGAACACGACATCGTCCACGGCGCTGGCGTCGATGCCGGTGCGTTCCACGAGCGCGCGCAGGACGTGGGCGCCGAGGTCGGCGGCGTGGACGTCGGCGAGTCCCCCGCCGCGCTTGCCCACGGGGGTCCGGACGGCGTCGATCAGGTAGGCCTCGGGCACGGTGCTCTCCTCGTGTGGCTCGGCCGCTCTGCGCGGCCACTCTGGGATGGTGACGTCACCTGTCGCGGGTGACGATGACGGACGAACCGTGGCCGAACAGGCCCTGGTTCGCGGTGATGCCGGCACGCGGCGGACGCCCGTCGATCTCGACCTGCCGGCCGGTCGCGGTGCCGCGCAGCTGCCAGGTCAGCTCGCAGACCTGGGCGATGGCCTGGGCGGGGACGGCCTCGCCGAAGCAGGCGAGGCCACCGGACGGGTTGACCGGCAGGCGGCCACCGAGCGTGGTGACGCCATCGGCCAGCAGCTTCTCGGCCTCCCCGGTGCCGCAGAACCCGAGCTGCTCGTACCAGTCGAGCTCCAACGCGGTCGACAGGTCGTAGACCTCCGCGACCTCGATGTCGTCCGGTCCGATGCCGGCCTCGGTGTAGGCGGCGTCGCCGATGGCTTCCTTGAACGCGCGCTCCGCAGCGGGGACGACCGCGGCGCTGTCGGTCGCCAGGTCGGGCAGGTCGATGATCCGCGTCGGGTAGGTCGGCGTCACGGTCGACACCGCGGCGACGCGCACCCCGGCGTCCTTACCGTGCCGCTCGGCCCACTCACGCGAGGCCAGGACGACCGCCGCACCCCCGTCGCTGGTCGCACAGATCTGCAGCAATCGCAGCGGGTCGGAGACGATCGGCGAGGCGAGCACCTCGTCGACCGATGTCTCCTTGCGGTAGCGCGCGTTGGGGTTGCCCAGGCCGTGGCGCGCGTTCTTGACCTTGACCTCGGCGAAGTCGCGCTCGGTCGCGCCGTACAGGTCCATGCGCCGTCGGGCGTGGAAGGCGAAGTACGTCGGGTTGGTCGCACCGAGGAGGCGGAACCGCAGCCAGTCCGGATCGTCGGGCCGCTCCCCCGCGTTCGGGGCGAGGAAGCCCTTCGGGGTCGTGTCGGCACCGACCACCAGCGCCACCTCGCATCGGCCGGCGAGGATCCGATCGCGAGCGATGTCGATGGCGGTCGCCCCCGACGCGCAGGCCGCGTAGCTGGAGGCGACGGGGATGCCGGTCCACCCGAGCGCCTGGGCGAAGGTGGCCCCCGAGACGTAGCCGGGGTAGCCGTTGCGCATCGTGTCGGCGCCGGAGATGAACCCGATGTCGGTGGCCTCGACGCCGGCCTCGGCGAGAGCGGCGCGGGCAGCGTGGACGCCGTAGGTGACGAAATCGCGCCCCCACTTGCCCCAGGGGTGCATCCCGGCGCCGAGCACGACCACGTCGCGAGGATCGCTCACGCCGACACCTCCGCCCCGGAGCGGACGGGGGCCACGACCCGCCAGCGCCACACGGTGTGTTCCTCGGTGTCGGTGGTCAGCAGCGTCCCGATCTCGAGCTCGACCTCGGCCCCGACCCGCAGGCCGTCGGTCGGGCCAGCGACCTGGCCGAGCACGGTGATGGCCTCGTCCCGCAGTTCGACGGCCGCGATGGTGATCGGCTCGAACGGATCGGCCGGCACGTACGGCGCCGGCGGCGGGTAGTGGTTGGTCGCGTAGGACCACACCCGACCCGTTCGCGACAGTGGCGTCACCGGAAGTTCCTCACCGACGCACGCCGGGTTCGGGCAGGTCACGGCACGCGGGGGGAAGACGACCGTCGCGCAGTCGGCGCACCGCTGCCCGAGCAGGTGCGGTTCGGGATCCGACGCGAACCACCCCTCGACCGCCGGCCGGACCGTGCGTTCATCGTGACCGTCGCTGGCGTGCTGCATCGCTGGTTCCTCCCCGCCCGTCACGTTGCCTGACGGCTCGTCAGGTCGTCGACCGACGACGACGTCCGGTCCACCGAGAAGGCGGTCTCGGTGAAGGCGGTGATGGCCGAGGTCAGGCGGGTCGGTTCTGTCCGCAGCTCCAGCATGTGGTGGGCCGTGAGCAGCGTCGACGCGGGTAGCTGCTGTGCGAGCAGCTCGGCGTCGTCCATCGGGTGCACCCAGTCACGCGTGTGGCCGACCACCAGGGCGGGCGTGGTGATCGTCTCGCGGACGTGGCGTGGCGGCACGATCGACCCGGTCGCGTAGCCCTGGAGCACGGCGGCCATGGAGCGTGGCACGCCGACGCACCCGAGGACGGTGTCGACGACGTCGTTGCCGGTGACCGGCAGGTGTGAGACGGCGCGGAACAGGGCGCGGACGGGCGGACCGCCGTACCGGAACGCCGCCCACAGGGGTGCCAGCGTCGCCGTCGCCCCCACCACCCCGCGTTCGAGGACGGGCATCTCGCAGAGCATCGCGACCACCCGATCGGGGTCGCGCGCCGCGAACTCCAACGCGAGGTTCGCCCCGAGGCTCATCCCGCCGATCATCGCGCGTTCGATGCCGAGGTCGTCGAGGAGGTCGCGCACCTGGTCGACGGCGAGGTCGAGGCGGTAGCACCCGGGATCGTCCGGCGCGTCGCTGCGGCCGTGGCCGAGCAGATCGGGCTGGATCACCCGGTACCCGGCCGCGACCAGCGCGTCAGCGGTGTGACCGTTGCAGACCGCCGGCAGCAACAGGCCGTGGACAAGCACCACGGTGTCGGGTCCGGAGCCACGTTCCTCGTGGACGACGCGGTGCCCGCGCCACTCGCGCGTGCTGACACGGACGTCGGTGCGGCGGCTCGCGACCACGTGGCCCTCCCGGATCGGCGCCGACCCTCCCGGCGGCGCGCCGTGACCATACCTGACGGGTCGTCAGGTATGGTCCTCGACAGACGGCGCCCCAGCTGCGGCGTCGTGGGAGGGAGCCCTCGTGGACCTGACGCTCGAGCCCGAGCAGGCGGCGTTCCGCGACGAGGCACGTACCTGGCTCGAGGCGAACGCCCGCCACGCGCCGAGGGTCTCGTTCGACACCGAGGCGGGCTTCGCCGCCCACCGCGCGTGGGAGCGTCGCCTCTTCGACGGCGGCTGGGGGGTCGTTCCGTGGCCCGAGGCGTACGGCGGTCGCGGCGCCGACCTCGTCTCGTGGCTGCTGTTCGAGGAGGAGTACTACCGCGCCGGATGTCCCTACCGCCTCAACCAGAACGGCCTCTTCCTGCTCGGCCCGACCCTGATGGAGTACGGCACACAGCGGCAGCGCGACCGCTTCCTGCGCCCGATGGCCGCCGGTGAGGAGATCTGGGCGCAGGGGTGGTCCGAGCCCGAGGCCGGGTCGGACATGGCGGCCATCCGCGCCAGGGCCGTCCGTGATGGTGACGACTGGGTCATCAGCGGACAGAAGACGTGGTCGACGCGGGCGGCGTTCGCCGACCAGCTGTTCGGGCTGTTCCGCTCCGAGCCAGGGTCGGAGCGCCACCGCGGTCTGTCGTTCATCCTCGTCCCGCTGGACGCGCCGGGTGTGACGGTCCGACCGATCCACCAGCTCAACGGCGAACCCGGGTTCGCCGAGGTCTTCTTCGACGAGGTCCGCGTGCCGATGGAACTGTCCACCCTCGGCCCGATCGGCGAGGGCTGGAAGGTCGCGATGTCGACCGCCGGGTTCGAGCGTGGCGTCAGCCTGCGGTCCCCCGGCCGGTTCAACACATCCGCGCAGCGTCTGATCGATCTGGCGCGTTCGCGCGCGGACCTGCCGCCGGCGCTCGCACGCGAGGTCGCCCGGTCGTGGGCGAGGACCCAGGCCTACGACCTGATGACCTACCGCACCGTCGGTCACGTCCTCGACGGTGGCGAGGTCGGACCCGAAGCCTCCCTCAACAAGCTGTTCTGGTCCGAGATGGACCGCGAGTTGCACCGCACCGCCCTGCGCCTGCTCGGCACGGCAGCGCCGCTGACGGCGGACGCACCCGACGCGGTGGACGAGGGCCGGTGGCTCGACCGGTTCCTGTTCAGCCTGTCCGGCCCGATCTACGCCGGGACCAACGAGATCCAGCGCAACATCGTCGCCGAGCGCGTCCTCGGCCTCCCCCGCTCCTAGGACCCGCCGTGCGCCTGCGACCGACCGACGACCAGCAACTGCTGACCGCTGCGGTCCGCGACTTCCTCACCGTCGAGGCGAGCGCCGACCGGGTACGCGCGACCTGGCAGGCCGGCGGCCACGACGCGGCACGGTGGAAGGGCCTGGCCGACCTCGGGGTCCTCGGCGTGACGATCCCCGAGGCCGCGGGGGGCCTCGGACTGGGCGACCTCGACCTCGTCGGGCCGCTGATCGAAGCCGGCCGCGCCGCGCTGCCCGAACCCCTCGCCGAGGTGGCGGCGGTCGCCGCGCCGCTGCTCGTCGACGCCGGGGGCGAGGCGGCGGAGGCGTGGTTGCCCCGCATCGCGACCGGCGACGCGGTCGTCGTCGCGTGCCTGCCCTCCGACCCCTTCCCGGCCCACGTCGCGGGCAGCGACCTGCTGCTGGTCGCCGACGGCGAGACCATCCGCGCGGTGCCGACCGCCGAGGCGGCGTGGACCGCGCAGCCGACCCTCGACGGCGGCCGCCCGACGGTCCGGCTCGACACGGTCCCCGACGGCGAAGGGGTCGCGTCCGGCCCCGAGGCACGGGCGCTGACCGCGAAGGCCGAACGCCGGCTCGCGGTCGCCACGGCCGCACAGCTGGTCGGCGTGGGTGAGGCCGCGATCGACCTCGCCGTGGCGCACGCCGGGACACGCGAACAGTTCGGGCGCCCGATCGGTGCCTTCCAGGCCGTCAAGCACCACCTCGCCGACGCGCTGGTCGGGGTCCGCTTCGCACTGCCGCTGGTCGAGCGGGCGGCCCACAGCGTGGCCATCGACGACCCGGGCGCCGGTGTGCACACCGCCCTGGCGAAAGCCACGGCCGGCGAGGCGGCCGAGGCCGCGGTCGAGCACGCCCTCCAGGTCCACGGGGCGATCGGTTACACCTGGGAGTGCGACCTCCACCTGTGGCTCAAGCGGGCCTACGCCCTGCTGCCCGTCGGCGGCGACCTCGAATCCAGCTGGCAGCAGATCGAGCACCACCTACTGCCCTGACCGCGGACACGAACCCGCGGATGCGCGGGTTCCGTCGCGGCGAGGCGTAGGCGAGGCTCGACCCGGCCGCGCGAACCCGCGGATACGCGCGTTCGCTCCCGGCGAGGACGCCAGCGAGGCTCAGCCTGCCGAGTGAACCCGCGGATACGCGGGTTCACTCGCTGAGGCCCCTCTGGGTCAGGTGCCGGGTTCGGGGTCGGGACCGGTGGTGACGGCCACGACCTGGGACTCCCAGGTGGGCACGTCGGCCGCGGCCCGCATCGCGTCGGTGCGGAACTCGGGCCGGTCGAACGTCGGGATGACGTGCTCCCCGAGCAGGCGGATGGTCTCGAGGCAGACGTCCTGCGGGATGTCGATCGGGATGGAGAAGCTGATCTGATCGATCCCGGTCGCCTCGTAGCGCTTGAGCTGCTCGACCACCTCGTCCGGGTCGCCACAGGCCAGGAAACCACCGGCGATCCCGGCTTCCACCATGTCGAGGTTCGGTTCGGGCAGCACCTCGGGCCACGCCGGGATGCCCTCGACCTTCGGCATCGTGGAGTGGTAACGGTGGACCCCGGCGTGCAGCCGCATCGTGCCGGCGTCGGTGGCGACCTTGCGGGCGAGCTCACCGTCCTCCATCACGATGGCGACGTTGGTGGCCATGACGTTGTCGTTGACCCACTCACCGATCGGCTCGGCGGACGCGACCGCCTTCTTGTAGGCCTCGACGCGCGGCGCCATCGAGTCGATGGACCCGATCGAGAACCCGATCGCGCCGAGGCCGAGGTGGCCGGCGTCCTGCCAGGTCTGGGGGTTACCCGCCGCGCACCACATCGGCGGGTGGCTGTGCCCGTAGGGCTTGGGCAGGATCATGCGCTCGCCCGGCACCCGGAAGTGCTCGCCTTCGAAGCTGTAGGCGTTGGAGCGCCACATGCGCGGCAGCTCGCGGATGACCTCGTGCCACCACTGCTTGGTGATCCTGGTATCCGGCACGTCGAAGCCCTGGACCTCGTGCCAGCCCGCACCGCGCCCGGTGCCGAGCTCGAACCGACCCCCCGTCAGGTGGTCCATCATCGCCACCTCCTCGGCGACGCGGATGGGGTGGTTGACCCGCGGCGAGAGGTTGCGGATGCCGGTGGCGAGGTGGATGCGTTCGGTCCGGCCCGCGACGAACGCGAGGAACGAGCCGCTGTCGGACAGGTGGGAGTACTCCTGGAGGAAGTGGTGCTCCGATGCCCAGACGTACTTGAACCCCGCCCGATCCGCGGCCACAGCGAGTTCGACCTCGCGCATGAGGGCGTAGTGCTCGTAGGCGGGGTCCTGCTCCACCCGGCGTGCGGGCACGTGGCCCTGGAGGAAGATCCCGAACTCCACCGCTGCTCTCCCTGTTCGCACCCCGAGCCCGAGGTGACGTTCCGCACGCCGACGTCCGACGCTCCCGGCCGGAACTGTAACACGTTCTATTTCTGGCTTCTAGGCCGATCACCCTGACCCGGCGTCAGCTGAGGAACCGGCTCAGGACCTCCAGCACGCACGCCGGCTTGTCCTGGTCCTCGATCTCGACGGTGACGCGCTTGCGCACCTGCACGCCTCCCGACACGTCGGTCACCTCGAGCAGTTCCACGCCGGCGCGGATGCGGCTGCCCACCGGCACCGCCGCCGGGAAGCGCACCCGGTCGGTGCCGTAGTTGACCCCCATCGCGAACCCGCGCACCTCGACCACCTGCGGGATCAGCGCGTTGGTCAGCGACTGGGTCAGGTAGCCGTGGGCGATCGTGGTGCCGTACGGGCTCTCGGCCGCCGCCCGGGCCGGGTCGACGTGGATCCACTGGTGGTCACCGGTCGCCTCCGCGAACCGATCGATGCGGTCCTGATCGACCGTCAGCCAGCCCGAGTGACCGAGGTGGGACCCCGCGGCAGCACGGACCTCGTCCGCCCCGTCGAGGACGATCACGCCGCCTCCCTCGTCAAGCGGAAGACCCGGATGTCACGGCCGGCGGCTCCCGCGCGATCGATGTACACATCGAACGGTGGCCAGTAGGCGGTCAGGTGCGGCCAGATCTCGCGCCGCTGCTCCTCGTCCAGCGCCTCGGCGACGACCTCGTGGCGCCGGCCACGTCGCTGCACCACCGCCCGTGGGTCGTCGAGCAGGTTGAGCGCCCAGGCCGGGTGGTGGTCCTGCCCGAAGTTGCTGCCGACCACGAGCCAGCTGTCGCCGTCCGGGATGGCCGCGATGGGCACCGTCCGCGGCTGACCCGACCGTCGGCCGGTGGTGGTCAGCATGACCACCGGCAGCATCAGGTCGGACACGATGTAGCGCCCCCGGCTGAGACGGAACACCAGGCCGTCCAGGCGGTGGAACAGCTTGGAGCCGATCCGCGCGAAGGTGCGCGTCCGGCCGATGCGCTGCACGAAGGCTTCGACGCGGCGGGGGACGCCACGTCGGCGATCGCCGCTCACGGGTGCTGGCTCGACACGGACAGGACCTCCCCGGTCAGGTAGCTCGCCAGGTCGCTGGCGAGGAACACGATCACGTTGGCGACCTCCCACGGCGCGGCGGCGCGGCCGAGGGTTTCACGGTCGGTCAGCTCGGCGAGCAGCTCGGGCGAGGTGACCTTGGCGAGGTTGTCGTGCATCGCCAGGCTCGGGGCCACCGCGTTGACCCGGATCCCGGCGCCCGCGACCTCGGTGGCGGTGCACCGGGTGAAGGCCATCACCCCGGCCTTGGCCGCCGCGTAATGCGCCTGCCCGGCCTGGGCGCGCCACCCGAGGACCGAGGCGTTGTTGACGATCGCGCCGCCACCGCCGGCGCGCAGGTACGGCAGCGCCGCGCGGGTGCACCGGAACGTGCCGGTCAGGGTGACGTCGAGCACCTGGTGCCACTGCTCGTCGGTCATCTGTTCGACCGTCGCGGTCCCACCGAGGCCCGCGTTGTTGACCACCACGTCCAGCCCCCCGAGCTGCTCGGCGGCGCTGGCGAAGAGCCGGTCGACGTCCGCCTGAACCGTCACGTCGCACGGGACCGTGCCCGGCGTCCGGCCGGTCTCGGCGGCGAGACGCTCGGCGGTCTCGGCGAGGCGCCGCTCGTGGCGGTCGGAGATGACCACCTCGGCGCCCTCGACGAGGCAGCGGCGCGCGACGGCGGACCCGATGCCCGTGCCCGCGGCGGCGGTGACCACCACCCGCCTTCCGGCGAGCAGGTCGCGGCCGGGGGGCTCGGTCGGTACGGGGGGCGTGTCAGGCACGGGGGGTCCGCTCCCAGTCGTGGCCGGCGAACTCGCGGCGGAGGTCGTCGAGCTCCCAACGGCCCTCGCGGCCGCGCTCGTCGGCGTACCGCCACCCTCGGAGCACCTTGAGCTCACCTCCCCGGACGAACACGACCTGTCCGGTGACCGACTCCCCCGGCGCGACCAACCAGGCGACCACGCCGGCGACGTTGGCCGGGTCGAAGACGTCGAACGCGTCGGGGTCATCCGGCGCCGCCACCATCTCGGCCATCCCGGGCACCGCGGTGGTCATCCGGGTGCGGGCAGCCGGTGACACCGCGTTCACCCGCGCCCCGTACCGCTCGAGCTCATCGGCCAGGGTGACCGTCAGGCCCGCGATGGCCGCCTTCGCCGCCGCGTAGTTGGACTGGCCCGGCTGGCTGAACAGCCCCGCGTTCGAGGTGGTCATCACCACGGCCGCGTCGACGGGCTCCCCCGCCTTCGCCCGTTCGCGCCAGTAACCCGCGAACGCGCGGGTCGGACAGAAGTGGGCCCGCAGGTGCCCGGCCACGACCGCGTCCAGGTCCTCGACGTCCATCGACACGAACATGCGGTCACGCAGCATGCCGCCGCTGTTGATCAGCGCGTGGACCTGCCCGAACGCCTTGATCCCGGTGTCGAGCAGACGTCGTGCCCCCTCGGGGGTGCTGATGTCGTCGGCGTTCGTGACCACCTCCGCACCGCCGGCCCGCACCTCGTCGGCGAGGTCGGCGATCACCGACGGGTCCCCACCTTCACCACTGCGACCGACACCGAGGTCGTTGAGGACCAGCCGCGCGCCGTGGGCGGCCAGTTCGAGCACGTACGCCCGCCCGAGACCGCCGGCCGCGCCGGTCACGGCGATCACCCGTCCGTCCATGTCCGCCACACGCGTCACCGTTCGCTCGGGTCGTCGTCGGTCCGGGCGAGCAGGACGTCGGCCAGGGCCGCCCGGTGCGTCCGGGCGTCGCCGTACGCGGCGCGCCACGCTGCCGCCCGCTTCAGCAGGAGGTGCAGGTCGTGCTCCCAGGTGAAGCCGATCCCGGCGTGGACCTGCAGGGCGACCCGGTCGGCCAGAGCCGAGGCCTCGTCGCCCGCGACCTTGGCCACCCGCGCCGCGCTGTCGGCGTCCGCCTGACCGGTCGCGCGGGTGTGCGCCGCGTACCAGGCCGCGTTCCGCGCGGCCTCGATGGCGACGTGGACCGACGCGAGCGGCTGCTGGACCGCCTGGAACGCACCGATCGGCTGGCCGAACTGCTCGCGCGACGAGGCGTGCTCGACCGTCAAGGCGAGCAGGCGATCGGCCAGGCCGACGCTGGCCGCAGCCGTCGCCGCTGCAGCACGCAACCAGGCCACCTCGGGCGAGGCGCCGGGCAGCACCGTGTCCGTGCTCGTCCGGGCGTCCTCGATGGCGACCAGGTCACGTGTCGGGTCCTCGCTGCGCACCCCACGGGCCCTGACCGCCGCAGCGGGGATCAGGTGCACCTCGCCGTCCACCTCGAGGAGGAACGCGTCCGCGTCGGTGCCGGCCACCGCGAACGGCTCACCACCGAGCACCACGGCGATCGTCGTATCGCCGGTCGCCACCGCCGACGACCAGCGACGGCGCAGATCGGCCGGCGCGTGGTCGCGCAGCAGCGGCAGGACCACACCGAGCGTCTCGATCAGCGGTTCGGGCAGGCAGGCCCGCCCGGCCTCCTCGAGCACCACCGCCGCGTCCAGTTCGTCGCCGCCGACACCGCCGTCGTCCTCGCGTACGCCGATCCCGGTCAGGGAGCTGTCGGCGAGCTTGCGCCGCACGTCGCCCGTCTCCGCCCGGCCCTCCCACACGTCACGGAGCCGGGCGAGCGACCCCACGTCGGCGAAGACGTCGCGGGCCATGGACCGCAACGCGCGTTGCTCGTCGGTGAGGGCGAAGCGCACGGATCAGCCCTTCGGTAGGTGCAGGACGCGGCGGGCGAGGATCGACCGCTGGATCTCGGAGGTGCCGGCGTAGATCGTCGCGGCGCGCGCGTACCAGGCACGGGACCGCCAGGCGTTCGGGTCCGGCAGCGGTGAGTCCGGCGCCTCCAGGGCTTCACCGCTCGGGCCGAGCACCTCGCGGGCGAGGTCGTACAGGTCACGTTCGAGCTCGGACCAGAGCAGCTTGGTCACGCTCGACCCGGCGCCCATCGTGCCGCCGTCCTGGAGCACGGCCAGCGTCCGCAGCGCCTGGAGCCGGTAGGTCTCGGTGCGCACGTACAGGTCGGCCAGGCGGTCGCGCACCACCGCATCCTGGTCCAGCCCGCACACCCGGACGAGCGCGACCAGCTCGTCGAGCTCGCGGCGGTAGCGGGCGGGGGCGGCGGCGGGGGCATCACGTTCGTACTCGAGCGCCGTCGCCGCGACCTGCCAGCCACCGTGCAGCGGGCCGATGAGGTGATCGGATGGCACCTGGACACCGGTGAAGAACACCTCCGCGAAACCCTGGTGGCCGTCCGGCTGGGTGATGGCCCGCACCTCGATCCCCGGCGAGTCCATCTCGATGGCCAGGAAGCTGATGCCGGCCTGCTTCGGGCGCCCGCGCCCCGGGGCGGTGTCCGGGTCGGTCCGCACCAGGGTGAAGATCCAGTCGCCGTTCGCCCCCCACGAGGTCCAGATCTTCTGACCGTCGACGACGAACCCGTCGTGGACGGGGACCGCGCGGGTCCGCACGGCGGCGAGGTCGCTGCCGGCCTCGGGCTCGGAATAGCCCTGCACCCAGACGTCCTCGGCCGCCAGGATCCGCGGCAGCCAGCGCCGCTGCTGCTCGGCGGTCCCGTGGGCCATCAGGGTGGGACCCATGAGGTTGTGCCCGACGACGGTGACCCGTTCCGGCGCGTCGGCGAGGACGTACTCCTCGTCGAAGATGGCCTGGGTGACCGCGTCCGCACCCCGGCCCCCGTACTCCTCGGGCCAGCGGATCGCGGCGTAGCCGGCCTCGGCGAGCTGCCGTTCCCAGGCGAGGTGGGCGGCGAACCCCGCCGGTGTCCCCGGCGACGGCAGCGGCGGGTCGGGCACGTTGGCGCGCAGCCAGCTGCGGACCTCGTCGCGGAACGCCCGCTGCCCCGGGGTCGGTGCGAGGTCCACCCCGCGCTCCCTTCGTCACCACGTCATCACGCGTCGCGCGCCGGCACGCACGCCGGCTCCCACCGGGAGTCCGGACCGGACGCGGGGAACGATAACACGTTCTACTTCCCCTGGAGCCACCCATCAGCGACGGCGACTGCGCCCGCCGCGCCTGCCGACGCGGCGACCGCGCACAGAACGAGAACACGTTCTACATCGGGCGCTAGGGTGCGGGCCGCGTCGCGGGAGAGGTGGCGGGAGAGGTGGAACGGGTGACGCTTCCTGATGGCTTCCACGAGCTCGCTCGTGAGCTGCGCAACTGGGGACGGTGGGGCGCCGACGACGAGCGCGGCACCCTCAACCTGCTGACCGACGAGGTCGTGCGACGTGGGGTCGGTGACGTGCGCACCGGGCAGCGCCTCACGCTCGCGATGCCCCTGGACGACCAGGGGCCGCAGGCGGGCCTGGTCCCGGGGCGCGACAACCCCGTCCACACCGTCACGATGCTGCACCACGCGTTCGACGGCGACCCCGACCACTACGCCGCGAGCGACGACGCCATCGACATGTCGCTGCAGGCCGCCACACACTGGGACGCGCTGGCCCACGTCAGCTACGGCGGCCACCTCTACAACGGGTTCCCCGCCGGCACGGTGACCGCCAAGGGTGCGTCGCGCTGCGGCATCGACAAGGTCGGCGCGCTCGTCGGACCTGGTCTGTTGCTCGACGTGGCGCGGGCACGCGGGGTCGAACGTCTCACCCCGGGCCACACCATCACGCCCGACGACCTCGACGCCGCCGTCGAACTGGCACGGACCGAGGTCCGGCCCGGCGACCTCCTCCTGCTGCGCACCGGTCAGGTCCGGTCCTTCCTCGACGACGGGGACCGGGTGGCCTACGCCTACCCGTCGGCCGGGCCGGGCATGGAGGCGGCACGCTGGTTCCGTGAGCACGATGTCGCCGCCGTCGCCACCGACACCCTCGTCTTCGAGGTCTTCCCGTGCGAACGTGACGGACTCTTCCTCCCGGTCCACCTGCTCGACCTCGTCGAGATCGGGCTGACCCAGGGGCAGAACTTCGTCCTCGAGGAGCTCGCCGTCGCCTGCGCCGAGGACGACCGGTACCGGTTCCTGCTCGATGCCTCGCCGCAGCGGATCACCGGTGGGCTCGGCAGCCCCGTCACGCCCGTGGCGATCCGGTGAGCGCCGCAGGTCCCGTTAGCTCGACCCGTGTCGCCATCGTCTCCGGCGTCGGCCCTGGCCTCGGTCGGTCCATCGCGCTCGGGCTCGCACGCGACGGCGCGCGTTGCGTCCTCGCCGCCCGCCGCGAGGCCGAGCTCGAGAAGGTCGCCGGCGAGATCCGTGAGCTCGGCGGCGACGCCCTGGTGGTCCCCACCGACATCACCGACGACGCGCAGGTGGAGCACCTGATCGCGGCCACCCTCGACGCGTACGGCCGCCTCGACACGCTGGTCAACAACGCGTTCGTCCAGCCGCCGCTCGAGACGCTCGAGGCGGCCGAGCTCAGCACCTGGGAGCAGGCGTTCGCGGTCAACGTGTTCGGCACCGTCCGCGTCACCCGGGCCGCCATCGACGCGCTCCGGGCCGACGGCGGCGGCAACGTGGTGATGATCAACTCGATGTCGGCGCGACGCACCCGGGAACGGTTCGGGGTGTACTCCGCAGCCAAGGCGGCCCTGCTCAGCACCGCCAGGACCCTGGCGCTGGAGCTCGGCCCCGACGGCATCCGCGTCAACTCCGTGGTCCCCGGCTACGTGTGGGGCCCCAACCTCGAGGCCTGGTTCACCCACCGGGCCGAGAAGCGCGGCGTCAGCGTCGACGACGTCTACGCCGAGGTGGCGGCCGACAACGCCCTGCACCACCTGCCGACCGCCGACGAGGTCGCCGACAGCGTGGTCTTCCTCGCTTCCGACCGAGCAGCGGCGATCACCGGCCAGACCATCGACGTCAACGCCGGCCACTGGTTCCACTGATCCGATCCCGCCCACCACCCCGTTCGTCTCGCTCGCTGACGCTCGCTCGTTGCCTCACCTCTCCGATCCCGTCCACCAGGAGCCCGAAGCCGTGAAGATCTGGATGGCGACGGCGTTCGCCGCGACCGACGAGCTGCTCGAGCTGTGCGTCGCGGCCGACCGCAACGGCTACCACGGGGTCACCTTCTCCGACCACCTCTTCTACGCCGAGACCCAGACGAGCCAGTACCCCTACACCCCCGACGGCAAGCGGATGTGGCAACACGACACGCCGTGGCCGGACCCGTGGGTGACCATCGGGGCGCTGTCGTCGATCACCACACAGCTGCGCTTCACCACCAACGTCTACATCGCACCGGCCCGGGACCTGTTCACGGTCGCCAAGCAGGTGTCGACGGCGGCGGTGCTGTCCGGTGGCCGCGTGGAGCTCGGCGTGGGAGCGGGCTGGTCCCGTGACGAGTTCGACCAGACGGGACAACGCTTCGAGGACCGCGGGCCCCGGTTGGACGAGATGATCGATGCGCTGCACGAACTGTGGCAGCCCGGGTGGGCGGCTTTCCACGGCGAGCACTACGACTTCGACAAGCTGACCCTCGAGCCGACCCCACCTGGCCCCATCCCGATCAACGTCGGTGGCCACTCCAAGCCGGCCCTGCGCCGCGTCGCGCAGCGCGGTGACGGCTGGATCGGCACGTACTACAAGCCGGAGGAGATCGACGGCGTGCTGGCCGAGCTGGCGGCCGCACTCGCGGTCGAGGGCCGCGATCTGTCCGACGTCGAGGTGCTGCTGTCGCCGATCGCCGTACCCTCCCTGGACTACTACCGCGAGCTCGAGGACAAGGGCGTCGACGGCATCGTGTGGGCGCCGTGGATGCTGGCCGACGTCAGCGACGATCGGTTCGCGTCACCGCTCGAGGCCCGCATCGAGGCCACCGAACGCTTCGCCGACGAGATCATCGCGTACCTGTAGCCGCAGCACCCGAACCGGGCCCGGCGGGGTGTTCACGGTGCAGGGGTCGCCGATCGACCCGCACGGTTGTCCACAGGCCGCGAACGGCCCGTCGTTGCGGTGACCGGTTCCGTTCCTAGCGTCCGCCCCGATCGAGACGGGGGTGGACGTGGTCCGGATCGTCGGCGGCGGCGTGGTCGCGCTGGGCGTGCTCAACGCGCTCAGCGGGCTGCTGCTCGTGGCGCTCGGTGTCGGCGGAGCGCCGGTGGTCGTGGCGCTGGTCGCCGGTGGCACGGTGACCCCGCTCGGCCTCGCCGTGCGGCGGGGATCGGTGCTCGCAGCGAGCGTCAGCGGCGCAGGGCTTGTCGCGCTCATCGCGCACCAGGTCGCTGCGGGCCTCGGGGACGGGGCGTCGGTCGCCAGGACCCTGGTGACCTGCGCGCTCGCCCTCGGGTGTCTGGCGGTGGCGGTGCGAGGCATCCGGGAGCGGCGCCACGACAGCACCTCGCTGGCTGGGGCTCTGAGGCTCCGCCGTGAGGACGGGCAGGCGACCTCGGAGTACGTGGCTGCGCTGGTCCTGATCGCGCTCGTCCTCGGCGCCGTCGACATCGGTGGCCTGCTGCGGGACGGACTCGACGACAGCTTCCAGCAGCACTGTGCCGCCACCGCAGGGTGCGCGTACGGGGGCGAGGTCGATGCGGCGACGGAGGACCCCGACGGTCCCGGGACAGGGGACGCGGGTCCGCAGGTGACCCCCGCCGAGAGCCCCACCGCGCCGGGTGACGCGGTCGACGCGACCGCCACCGCACCGCCGGAGCCGGGGTTCCTCCGCCGGGTCGGCTCCCGGGTCGGGCGAGGGATCGGTACGGCGACCGACGCGGTGGCGGGGGCTGCACGGGCCACGGGCCGTGGACTCGGCGCGTTCGCCGACGGGTTCGTCGCCGGGGACCTGAGCGAGCGCACCTACGACTCCGGTGCCCTGGCGACCCTGCAGGGCATCGGCCACATCGCGTCCGGCATCCTGCTGTTCGGTGACGTCCGGGACACCGGCGCCGCAGCGGTGGCCATCGTCCGCTCAGGCGGACGGGAGGGGTGGACCGACCTCGGCCTGTCCGCGGCGGGCTTCGTCCCCATCGTCGGCGACGGCATCAAGGGCGCCAGACGGGCCGCCCGGGTGGTCGACGACGTCGCCGGAGCTGCCGGCAGCGCCGGACGACGTGCCGACGACGCCGCCGGTGGCCTGCGCATCACCCGCGATGCGGAGGACCACCTCGTCGACCACATCACCAACGGCCGCTACCGGAGCCGAGGTGGCTCATCAGGCGTGCACCACCGCCCTGGAGGCGTCGACGCCCCCGGGGCTAGGGTCGCGCGCGATCCCGAGACCGGAGCGGAGCGGATCGTGCGACGCGACGAAGCCACCGGCGTCTACGAAGCCCGCGTGCAGGTCCGCAACCCCGAGACCGGCGTCTGGGCCAACAAGAGGCACGAGTCCACCTTCTTCCCCGACCACTGGGACGAACCGCGCCTACGCGCCGAACTCCGGACCGGGGCTGACACAGCGAAGCAACTTCAACCTCATCAGTGGCGCGGCTACAGCTCCGACGGGGTCCCGATCGACTTCCTCGTCGACGGTGACGTCCCCCGTTCCGCGTACCCGAGCGCCGATGCACTCTGGCCGCGGTCGTGACCGGGGCCGTCCACGTCGAGCTCTTCGAGACCAGGCTGCAGCAGCGGCCCGACGATCCGATCCCGAACGTCTCGGTGACCGACCCCCGTGCGATCGTGGTCTCGTCGGTGGTCGGTGGGTTGGGTGAACGTCTGACCAGAGAACGAGCCCTCGCTCCTGTCCTCGAGGCCGTCGCCACGGGGCAACCGGGGGTCACCCAACTGGCGGAGAACCTCGTTGCGGTCATCATCCCGGGGTCCGACGTGCTGGTGGTCTACGAGACCTTCATCGACGAGCGCCGGACCGACATCCCGCTCACCCCGTTCCTCGAACTGATGGACCGTTGGGTCGACTACCTGCGTCGACCGTCACCACGCGGCACCCAGACCCACCTGCTCCCCTGGCCCTGGGAGGGCCGCTTCCGCCCCGACCGACTCCCGGTCATGCTCTGCGGCTACGTCGGACCCGAGGACCGAGCCCCCGCCCTGCTCGGCGCGCCGCTGATGCTGGAGCGGTTCGTCGCTGCCACCTACCCCGACCTGGCCGACATCACCGACCAACTCGAACGCTCCCTCGACCTCGTCATCGACGGCACCTGGAGCGTGCGCCGCACCGCACCCGACCGCGTCCAGATCCGCGAACACACCGACGACCACGAGAGCGACAACACCCTCACCATCCTCCTCGACACCCTCCACCAACTCGACGACGCCATCGCCGGCCCCTACCCCTTCGACGGCGACGCCGCTGCCGAGCTCCCCTGGATCCCCGACCAGTGGTGATCGTTCCCGGGCGCGGGCTAGCGTCTGCCGCTGCTGACCACGTCACGGGGAGCCGCACATGACCATGGTGGTCCTGTTCCACCACGCGCAGGGCCTGACCCCCGGGATCGTGGCGTTCGCCAACGAGCTGCGGGCTCACGGCCACGAGATCCACCTGCCCGACCTGTTCGAAGGAGCGACGTTCGCGACCGTCGAGGAAGGCGTCGCGCACGCCGAGAGAACCGGCTTCGACCGGATCGTCGCGCGGGGAGTTGCCGCCACCGAGGCGCTCCCGGCCGACGTGGTCTACGCGGGCTCCTCGCTGGGCGTCCTGCCGGCCCAGAAGCTCGCCCAGACCCGCCCGGGCGCCCGCGGGGTCGTCCTGTACCACGGCGGCGTGCCCGTCTCGACCTTCAGCGAACGCTGGCCCGACGGGGTACCGCTCCAGCTGCACCTGATGGACCAGGACGTGCTCGGCGAGGTCGACATCGTCGAGGAGCTGGCACGGGCCGTCGACGGCGCCGAGCTGTTCCTCTACCCGGGATCGGCCCACCTGTTCACCGACAGCAGCCTGGACGTGTACGACCACCAAGCGACGCGACAGGTGCTCGATCGCACCTTGGAGCTCCTCGCACGCGTCGATGGATGAGCGGCGGACCCGCGGCGCCACGGATCGTCGGAGTAGCCCTGCTCATGCTCCTCGCCGGCTGCCAGGCTCAGGCGGGTCGCGCGCCTACGGCGACGCCCTGTTCGGGCCGGAGGACGAGGTCGCGCAGCTCCTGGACGGCGACGGCCGCGTCGTCGCCGAGTACACGGTCGGTGGCTGCCTCGGTTGCGCGCGGGATGCGGTCGGCTCGCGGCAGGCGTACCTGACCATCCAGCGGACGCAGTGGGACGCCGAGACCTTGAACGGCCTCCGGACCCCGCAGGGACGGTTCGGCAGGGAGGCCGACGTCGAGGCCGATGCACAGGCCCTGCTCGAGGCGTGGCGGCCGCAGCGCGACCGGATCCTGGCTCGCCTCGACGAGGTCACCGCACGCTGAGGTTCGTCACCCCGGTGTTGGCGAGATCGCCCCCGGGACGCACGACGCTCGGGCGTATCCTTCGGGCTCTGCCACGAGGAGCTGTCTCATGGGGTGGGTGGGTGACGTCGGTCAGGCGCCTGACCTCGAACGCTGGCGACCGTTGACCGACGAGCTCCGCGCCAAAGCGGCCTCCGTGGGCTCGGTCATGATCGGCGGGGATGCTCCGCGGGATCCGAACGGGTTGCCGTTCCAGGTCGCCGTCCGCACCGACGCCGACGGCCGACCCCTCGGTCTGGTCACCGATCTCGATGGCGAACCGCTCGCGTGGGTCATGTCCGCCGATGGCACCGATGGCATCCGTGACGAGGCCGGCAGGGACGCCCTACGTCCGGTGCCGGCCGACGTCGCCGAAGCGGCGCAGGAGTCCCTGGCCGAGGAGCAGGCCGGACGCTGACGGGCACGCACGGGCGCCGTACCTGTCCGCCGTGGCCGTCGACCGGACAGGCGACCCGGATGCAGTCATCGGACTGCACCCAAGCGTCCTGGTCCGTCGCCGCCTGTCGTGGTCGACGCAGATGCAGTCATCAGACTGCATCCGGGTGGCGGGCGTCCGCTGCGACGTACCGGCCGCTGGCCTGCAGCGTCGCCAACATGGCATCGCGGTCGACGGCCGTCAGCGGCACGAACGCCTCGTCGTCGCCGGGTGGACGCCAGAGGACGTCTTCGGTCGACCACCAGCCGGCATCGGCGAGGTCGCGGCCACGGACCTTGTGGGTCACGGTGCGGGGCAGCTCGTCGACCAGGCGCAGGAACCTCGGGACGGACTTGGCGCCGAGGTCCGGGCGACCCCGCAGGTAGGCGCGCAGCGTCGCCGCCAGCTCGCCCCTGGAACCCGCCCCAGGTCGGGGCACCACCACGGCCAGGAGCTGATCGCCCACCTGCGGGTCAGGGACGGCGACCACCGCAGCCTCCACGACCTCGTCGTGATCCGACAGCGCAGCGGCGATCGGGGCGATCGCCAGGTTCTCCCCGTCGACGCGCACCCACCCGTCGCGCCGTCCGGCGAAGTACAGCCACCCGTCGGCGTCGCGGTACACCAGGTCACCGGTGTGGAACCGGCCATCCCGGACACGTTCCGCCTCGGCGTCGGGGTTGCGCCAGTAGCCCTCGAAAGCGCCGGGCCCACCGGTGCCGACCAGTTCGCCGATGGCCTCGTCGGCGTTGACGAGCTGCCCCGCTCCGTCGAACCGTGCGTCGGGGCACGGCCGCCCCGTGTCGACGTGCAACACGTCCAGGCCGGAGCGCGTCCGTCCGATCGCGCCTCGCGGGGCGTCCGAACTGCGGGCGAGGGCCACCCCACCCTCGGTCGAGCCGTACCCGTCGATCACGGTGCAGCCGAACCGTTCGGCGAAGGCGTGCAGGTCCCGATCGGAAGCCTCGTTGCCGAACACGATGCGCAGCGGCACATCCCCATCGTCCGCCTGTGGCGGTTGCGCGAGCACGTAGGCCAAGGGCTTGCCGACGTAGTGGGTGTAGGTGGCCCCGCACTCCCGGACGTCGGCGATGAACGTGCTGGCGGAGAAGCGTCGCCGCAGCGCCAGCGTTCCTCCTGCGGCCAGCGTCGGTGCCCACCCGGCGGTCAGTGCGTTGGAGTGGAACAGCGGCATCGCCGTGTAGGTGACGTCCTGCGCGGTCAGGCCGAGCATCTCGACCAGGACCTGGCACTGACGCGCCAGCCGTCCCTGGGTGGTGCGGACGGCCTTCGGGTCAGCGGTCGTCCCCGAGGTGAACAGCAGCAGCGCGAGCGCGTCGTCACCCGGCAGCAGGGCCGGGGATGACGAGCCCACGAACGGCGCCAGCCGTGGCACCCACCGGTCGTCGTCGACGAGCACGATCCGGTCCGGATCGAGACCCACCTGACCCAAGGCACCGACGTGTCGCCGTTCGGTGACCACCAGCTGGACGTCGGTGTGCGCGACGTCCCGGGCCAGCTCGGCCGGCCCGCGCGTCGGGTTCAGCCCGACGATGGTCACCCCCTGCAGCGCGGCCGCGCCGAGCAGCAGGGGGAACTCGGCCACGTCGTCGAGCAGCACGCCGACGTGCCACGGACCCTCCCGACGCTCCGAGGCCAGCCACGCACCGCGCACCGCGCTGGCCGCGACGACCTCGGCCCAGCTCCACCGCCGGCCGGTCTCGAGCTCGAGCAGTCCGAGACGTCCGTCCTCGCGACGGTCCACGAGCAGCTGCGCCAGCGACGTCACGAGGTGACGGGCCGGCGTTCACGCAGGGCCGGCAGCAGCTCGTCGCCGGCGCGCGCCAGCTGGTCGACGAGCTCGGACGCATCACGCGACCGGAACCGGACCTGCACGTGGCGGCACCCCGCCGCGGCGTAGCGGTCGATGCGTTCGGCGAGCTCGTCCGCGGACCCGACGCGGGTGTGCGGACCGACGTCCCACGACGGCGCCCCGAGGTACATCGGCGGGGCGGTCGCCCCGAGGTCGTAGCTGGCCGGCTCACGGCCCGACGCCTCGGCCAGCACGGCGAGCTGGTCCGGCAGCGCGGACAGCCGGGTGCCCTGCGGGAGCCACCCGTCCCCCCGTGCGGCGACGCGCCGGAGCGCCGCCGGCGAGCTGCCACCGACCCAGATCGGCACCGCCGCCTGGACCGGTCGGGGGGCAACGCCCACGCCGGAGAACCGCCAGACCTCCCCCTCGTGGGTCGGCACCTCGTCGGTCAGCGCGGCACGGATGGCGTCGATCGCTTCGTCCAGCCGCGCACCGCGCCCGGCGAACGGGACGTCCAGGGCGGCGAACTCCTCCTCGACGTGGCCGGCACCCACCCCGAGGATCACACGCCCGCCCGAGAGGTGGTCGAGGGTCGCCACCGTCTTGGCGGTCTGCAGCGGGTGGCGCAGCGCGACGACGGCGACGTGGGTCAGCAGGCGCACCCGCGTGGTGACCGCCGCGAGGTAGGCCAGCGTGCTCCACGGGTCGAACCAGGTCGTGCCCATCGTCTCGGCGCGATCGGTCGGCACGGCGACGTGGTCACACACGCCGACGTACAGCAGCCCGGCGTCCTCGGCAGCGCGGGCGACGGCGACCAGCTCCTCCACCCCGGCCGTGTGCTCCCAGTCTTCGGCGAACAGGCGGCTGCGGGCCTGGACCGGCAGCTGGATGCCGAGACCGACCGCGCCGGCGGGCACGATCGACACCGGTGCCCGGCCCACCGCTGCCGGCGCGGACACGGCGCTCACACCCCCGCGTCGATCGAGACGAACGGCGTCGGCGCGTCGAGCTCGGCCGCCGCGATCTCCTCGTCGAGCACGGCGGGGCCGAACCACAGCAGGTCGTGCTGCTTCGCCCGGCGGAAGTACAGCTGCACGTCGATGTCCAGCGTGAAGCCCACCCCGCCGAAGGTCTGGTGCGCGACCCGCGTCGCCCGCCGGTAGACGTCCGCCGCGTACCGCTTCGCCATCGCCGGCAGCGGCCCGGCGGTCCCCTGCTCGCTGGTCCAGGCGGCCTCGTAGACGAGGGTCCGGGCGCCGTCGATCTCGGTGGCGATGTCCGCGATCGGGTGGGCGACCCCCTGGAAGTTGCCGATCGGGACGCCGAACTGCACCCGCTCCTTGGCGTACGCCACGGTCATCTCCAGCGTGCGCTCGGCGCCGCCGACAGCCCACCCCGCTGCGGTGATGAGTGCACCGTCCATCGCGGTGCGGAAGGTCGACCACCCCGTCCCCGGCGCGCCGAGCCGCGAGGTCGCAGGCACACGCACCCCGTCGAACCGGACGCGGCACGACGCGTCCGACGCGAGGGTCGGGGTGTACTCGATGTCGATCCCCGGCGTGTCCCGGTCGACGAGCACGAGGTCGATGTCCTCGAGGTCGTCACCCCGCCGGGCGAGGACGAGCAGCGCCGAGGAGGCGAGCGCGTACGGGACCACGACCTTGGTCCCGTCGAGGACCAGGTCACCGCCCTCCTCGCGCACGGCCAGGTGGATCCCGGCCGGACCGTCGCTCGCGGCGGCCTCGTGCCAGGCGAGGGTCACGATCCGCTCACCGGTGGCGATCCGCGGCAGCCAGTTGCTGCGCAGCTCCTCGCTGCCGGCAGCAGCGAGGATGCTCCCGGCCACGATGCAGCTGACCAGGTACGGCGACGGTGCCAGCGCCCGACCGAGCTCCTCGGCCACGATGACCGACTCGAGGAGCCCCATGCCACTGCCCCCGTGGGACTCGGGCAGGGTGAGGCCGAGCAGGTCCATCTGGCCGAGCTCACGCCAGAAGGCCGCGTCGAAGCCGACCGGGTCGTCCTCGAGCTCGCGCACCCGGTCGATCGGGCACGACGCGGCACACACGGCTCGGACGGCCTCGCGCAGGGCCTGCTGCTCGTCGCTGAACTGGAGATCCACGGCGTGCTCCTGGCGGTTCGGGCGGGTCGGGACGGGCAGGTCGGGGCGGGCAGGTCGGCCGAGCCGGCTCGGTCAGGGGCGCCAGTCGGCACCGGTGCGCGACCAGGGGTTGTCGCCGGGTCCGGTGGGCAACGCCAGCTGCGCGGTCGAGGTGGTCGCGACCTCGTCGTCGACGGTCAGCGCGACCTCGCAGGTGACCCAGGTGACGTCGCCGTCGGGGCGGACCTCGGTCACCTCGGCATCGAGGTCGAGGCGGTCACCGGGGACCACGCTGCGCTTCATGCGGAACGCCAGGCGTCCGAGCCGCGCGTGCGGCCCGCCCCACCCGGTGAGGTAGCGCTGGATGATCCCCGCCTGGTGCGGGGTGTTGAGGAAGATGTCGGGCAGGCCGGCGACCTCGACGCAGTGCTTGTGGTCGTGGTGCTGGGGCTGCCAGTCGCGGGTCGCCGACGCCCCCATCACCACCGTCCGCGGCGTCACGTCGACCGACAGCCGCGGCAGCCGATCGCCGACGGTGACGTCGTCCCCGGTGCGGTGGACCTGGACCAGCTGGGTCACGGCGATCGCCTCACGAGTAGCAGAAGAAGTCGTAGGACTCGACCCCGAGCAGCCGCCCGTCCTGCGCGGTGTAGGTCACGTCGATGGTCCAGAACCGCCCGGTGCCGAGACGGATGGTCTTGACCGGGCTGATGGACCGCACCGACTGCACGGTGCGGACGCGATCGCCCGGGCGCACCGGGTCGTGGAACACGATCTCGTTGGAGGCGACGATGCCCTTGTCGAGCCCGGTGGCGTCCTTGAGACGGAAGTGCAGCTCGAGCGGCCGGATCGCATCCTCCCGCCGAGGATCGAACATCAGCGGCCGCATCCACACCGACAGCATCGTCGGTGGCGCGGTCGGACCGCCGGTCACCTCGGTCGCGACCGCGTCGTCCCAGTAGACGGGGTTGGCGTCCTCGCACGCCTCGCACCAGTGGGTGACGTACCCCTGCTCGCAGGCGACGTCCCCGAACCCGGCGTCGAGCTCCACGCCGACCCAGGCCTGGACGTCCTCCTCGGTCTCGGCCACCGCGGGCGCGTCGGTGACGCTCACACCGCCACCTCCCGCTGACCACGGTCGAGCCGCACCGGCCCGTCCGGCGCCGGCGCGCCGGCGACGACCGGTCCGAGCTGCGCGAACCTGGTCCCGTCCGGGCCGACCACCTCGCCGAGCAGGCCACGGCCCGTGACGTAGGTGGACGTCGCGATCTCGTCGATGTCGAGCACGGGGGACACGCAGGTGTCCGCCGGGCCGAGCCGCGCGACCCAGTCGTCGCGGTCCCGCATCGCGAAGGTGGCCACGAGGTCGCGGCGGATGTCGTCCTGCCGGTCGTCGTCGAGCTGTGCCTCGGCGTGCTCGGGGTGACCGAGCGCGGTGCACAGGTTGGTCCAGAAGCGGCGTTCGATGGCCGCGACCGCGACCCACCGGTCGTCCGCGCAGCGGTAGACCTCGTGGCAGGCGTACCGGCCGGTCAGCAGACCCTCCCCCGGCCCCTGCGGGGCTCCCGTCGCGAGGTGGTCGTCGATGACCAGCGAGGTGGCGGCGAGCACCCCGTCGGTGGCCGAGACGTCGAGGTCGGCGCCGCGCCCGGTGCTGGCCCGTCGGACCAACGCCGCGCAGATGGCGAGGGCGGCGTGCATGCCACCGCCGGCGCTGTCGGCCCAGGTCGCCCCCGGCAACGCCGGGCCACCGTCGGCGCGTCGCCCCTGGGCCGCCAGCGCCCCCCCGACGGCCTGGTAGTTGAGGTCGTGCCCCGCCCAGGACGCCATCGGGCCCGTCCGCCCGTACCCGGTCAGGGACGCGTAGACCACCTGCGGCGCCACCGCGTGGACGTCGCCGGCACCGACGCCGAGCCGGTCGGCGACGCCCGGTCGGAACGCGTCGAGGATCACGTCGGCGTCGCGGGCGAGCTCGAGGAACGCCGCACGTCCGTCGTCCGAGCGCAGGTCGATGGTGACCGTTTCGGTCCCCCGTCCCGCGCTGTAGGCGTGCACGTGGGGGACGATCCGCCCGGCGGTCGCCGGCGGTGCGACCCGGATCACACGGGCGCCGAGGTCGGCGAGCAACGCGGCACACCGGCGGCCGGGCCCAACCGTCGACAGGTCGAGGACGGTGACCCCGTGCAGCGGCGCGTCGGGCTCAGACACCGTTGTTGACCGGCAGGCCGAGACCGCGGCGGGCGATGATGTTGCGCTGCACCTCGTTGGTGCCGGCACCCACGGTGTCGACCACGGTGTAGCGCAGCGCGTGTTCGAAGCGGCCGTCGACCGGCGCGTCCGGCGACCCTCGCCGCAGCACACCGGTGGGTCCGGCAAGCTCGAGCATCGCGTCCGAGACCTGCTGGCCGAGCTGGCAGGTCCACAGCTTGAACATCGCCGCCTCGATGTTGGGGACCTCGCCGGCCGCCGCCTTCGCGATGGTCCGGAGGGTGTGGACCTTGGCGACCTCGACGGCGGTCGCGAGGCGGGCGACCACCTGCCGGGCGCGCGGGTCGTCGCGCAGCGGGCGCCCGTCGACCTCGGCGGTGCGGACCCAGTCGCGGAAGACCTCGTAGCGCTTCACGTAGGCCGACACGGTGAAGAGGGTGAAGCGTTCGAAGTCGAGCGCCTCGGACACGTAGTAGAAGCCCTTGCCGACCTCGCCGACCACGTACCGGTCGGGCACGAAGACGTCGTCGAGGAAGACCTCGTTGACGCGCTCGTCGCCGAGCGTCGGCATGTTGGTGACCTGGATGCCGTCCTGGTCCATCGGCAGCAGGAAGAGCGTGGTGCCCTTGTGCTTGCTGCCGGCGTCCGGGTCGGTCCGGGCGATCAGCCAGTACCACTCGGCGAAGTGGGCGGACGTGGTGAAGCGCTTCTGACCGGTGAGGCGCCAGCCGCCGTTCTCCTCGTCGCGCACCGCACGCATCGACAGGGCGGCGAGGTCGGATCCCGCGTTCGGTTCGGTGTAACCGATCGCGAACTCGATCTCGGCGTTGAGGATCTGCGGCAGGAACTCCTGCTTGAGCTCCTCGGAGCCGTGCCGGATGAGGGTCTTGCCGACGATGCCGACCCCCTTGCCGATGTACGGCGCACCGACGGCGGCGAGCTCCTCGTTGAGGACGTACTCGTACATCCCGTCCATGCCACCGCCGCCGTACTCGGTCGGCCAGCTCATGCCGAGCCACCCCTGCGCGGCCATGGCCTTCATGAACTCGCGACGCTTCGGCGTGTCGACCAGCTGCGCCATGCCCTCGCGCCGGACGTCCATCACCTCGTCGTCCCAGTGGTCCTGGATGAACGCGCGGACCTCCCGTTGGAACGCCAGGATCTCGGGTGGGTAGGTGAAGTCCACGCGCCCGTTCTCCCTCGGCTGGTTCCCACCGAGGACACTATCTGACGACCCGTCAGAAACGCAAGGGCTGGGTGGCGGTGACGTCGACCACGGTCGGCGAGGTCATCGCGCGCAGGAGGGCGCTGTAGTCGGGCTGGAACCTCAGCTCGGTGCCGATCGGCACCACCGTCGCGGAGGTCAGGACGAGGTGATCGCTGCTGGCGCCGACGATCTCGATGCCCTCCGGTGCCTGGAGGCCCTGCGGATCGGTGTCCTGCTGCCCGAGCGCGACGATGGTCTGCGCGACGGGCCCACGGTCGACCACGGCGGCCGGCGGCCCGAACGCCGTCCGGGCGGTCCGTCCCCAGGGGAGGGACGGCTTGATCCTCGACTCGATGACCTCGCCCACCAACGTGAAGGCATCGGTGTGCAGAGCCTCGATCGGTCGACGCTGCAGAGGTTCACGCCCCAGCAGGATCGCCTCACCGAGGCGAAGATCGTCGATGCGGCCGACGGGATCGTCCCCGAGCGCCCAGTCGAGGTTCGCGGAGTTGCCGCCCGAGACCACCTCGAACCTCGCGCCGGTCGCGAGCTCGATCGACGTGGCCAGCGCGGACAGTTCAGCCATCTTCGCAGCGTCCGGCACGACCCCACTGCGGCAGGCGAGGTTCGCTCCCAGGCCGATCAGCGTCACACCGCGCAGGTCGAGGATCTCACGGACGAGGGGGCCGAGGTCGACGGGCAGCACGCCCTCGCGGAGGTCGCCCAGCTCGACCATGAGCACGATCCGGTGGACCACCCCACGACGCCGTGCCTCCGACGCCAGGGCGACGATGACCTCGAGCTCGGTGTTGTAGCTCACGTCCACGCGGCGTACGACCCGGTGAACCTGGCTCAGCATGGGCGTCCGCAGGAGCGTCATGCGCGCCTCGACGCCGGCGCGGCGCAGCGCCTCGATGTTCTCGATCCGCGAGTCGCCGAGCGCGCGGATGCCGCCGTCCACCATGGCATGAGCGATGTCGGGCCGACCGAGCGCCGCCTTGGTCACCCCGGTGACCGCGATCCCACGCCTGCCGAGGCGATCGACCAGCGTCCGCGCGTTGTGGGTGATCGCGTCCAGCCGGATCTCCAGCCGCGGTGCGGTCACACCGCGCCGACGGTCAGCTTCACCTCGAGTTCGGGGAACGCCGCGAGGACCATCTCCACCAGACGGTCGGGGGACCGGCTGAGCGCGTCCGTGGCGGGCAGTCCGAGGGTGACCTCGAACCCGGCGATCGCGGACGACAGCTCGTCGTCGGTCATGCCCTCGTGGTTGAGCGACAGCCCGATCACCTGGGTGTCCGAGAACGTCTCGATGAGGCGGATCTCGCTGGTCGGCGTCGGCGTCGGGAACCGGGGGAAGTCGCTCAGCCGCGAACGGGCGGGAGCGTGCTGGAGCACGACCGCCTGCGGTCGCGCGCCCTTCAGGATGAACGCCGAGCTCGAGTAGGCGGGGTGGCTGAGCGCCCCCTGCCCCTCGATGACGATCACGTCGGGGGCCTCGGCCTCGTAGGCCTCGACGACCGCAGCCTCCATCTCACCGGCCGCGAACTGGGCCGGGACGGCGTCGAGTGCCAATCCGTGCTTCGCGCCCTGCATCAGCCCGGTCTGCCCGGTACCCACGAGGACCGTCCGCAGCCCATGCGCCTCGAGCGCGCGGGTCAGGATCGTGGCGGTCGTGCGCTTGCCGATGGCGCAGTCGGTGCCGAGCACCGCGATGCGCGGGCACGGCACGTCGAGGATCCGCCCGCTGAAGGTGCGCAGGTCCTTCTTGTCCCGCGGGCGACGGATGTCGATCATCGTGACCTGGTGGATGGCGCTGGCCGCGACGAACTCCGCGTCGTCGTGCAGGAACTCGTGCAGCCCGTTGACGATGCCCATCCCGTGACTCATCGCCTCGAGCACGACGCCACGTTCGTGGACGGACAGCATCCCGCTCGTCGGAGCGAGTCCGAAGATGAAGTAGTCCGGGACGACGCCGGCGTGCGCCAGGGCGTCGGCCAGGTCGCTGCGGACCGGGATCCCGTTCGCGACCTGATCGAGCAGCGTGCCGGTGTCGAGGCCGACCTGCTGGCTGTCGATCACCGACAGGATGTCGTACCGCTCGCTGTGCCGGACCAGGCCGTTGGCGGTCTTGCCGTCGATGCGGCCGAAGTTCGCCTCGCAGTAGACGATCGCGGTGGCGCGGCCGGGCGTCTCACCGGCGTCGCGCAGGTCGGTACGGAGAGCGGGGAAGGACGACATTGGGCACACCTCTGGCGCGAGAGCTCAGAGGAGGCGACGAGTGTGGTGCCGATCCGAGTGGACCGGCGGTCGAGAAGTCCCCGCTAAGACGGAAGAACGAGTGAGGCCACCGTACAGGCTCGCCCCCCTGGCAGGTCCGCCGTACGGCCCGGCGCGCGGTGACGCCACCGGTGCCCGCGGTCTCAGGCGGTGCTGAGGTCGGCAGCAGGTGTTGCAGGATGGGCCCAGAGCAGCGCGATGGTGGGTTGTCACCTCCCACGACGCCAGGATCCGCCGGTCATGGCTGGAGTGGCGACGTGCGTGGCGCTGCGCCCCTCGCTACGCCCGGTCCCAGAAGCTGGGCTGGAGCCCAGGTTCTGGTCGGTCGGAGCGCGTCGTGGCCGTGGCCGTGACCGTTCTCTGGGCTGGAGCCCAGTTCATGGTCGCAACGCCCGGAGTCCCGCGACCCGGTCTGAGCTTCTTGATACGGCGAGCTGGGTCGCAACCTGTGGGGGACCCGGATGTGTACGCAGAGAGGTACACTCCTGAGATGTCGAAGACCGTGCCCGTCCGAGAGTTCCGCACCCACCTCGCCGATCTGCTCGATGAGGTGGCTGACCGTCGTGAACACGTGACGGTCACCCGTCGCGGCCGGCCCGCAGCCGTGCTCGTCCCGGTCGATGAGTACGAGGCGCTGGAGGAGACCGCAGAGATCCTCTCCGACGAGGGCGCGCTCGCGGCGATCCGGCGCGGCCTCGATGACCTAGCAGCTGGTGACGTCACCAGTCTCGACGAGGTGCGTGCCCAGCACGCGGCCCGCGACCGCTCGTAGTGGCTCGCGTCTTCCTCACCCGCACCGCGCGCGACGCGCTGGCGGCGTTGGACGTCCTGCTCGCGGACGCGGTGCTCGACGCGCTCGGCGAACTCGAGCGTGAGCCAGAGATCGGTCACCAGCTGCGCGGGCGGCTCACCGGCTTGCGGTCCTACCGGGTCGGGGCCTACCGCATCATCTACGAACTGCGCGACGAGAAGACCGTGCGCGTGGTCGCCATCAGGCACCGCGGCGACGCCTACGGCATCGACCCTCGGTGATCCGCCCCATCCTGCCCACAACGCCCGTGAGTGCACGTCAGCGTCCAGCCTGCTCCTCGGCCAGGTACTCCCACGCCGCTTCGGCGACGTCCGCAGGCACCGGACGCAGAGCGTCTCTGCCAGCTTCATCGCGGATGTCGTGGGTGCCGTCAGCGGAGATGACCCACGCGAGCGGCTCGCCGTCCAGATCGGTGATCAGACCGATGGGTCGGCCGTCAGCGTCGGAGCGAACGGCGACCTGGAAAGGCAACCCGTTCGGATCTCGCGGCGCATCCCCCGTGATCATGAGGGAACCCAGCGATGCTGCTCCGTCACGGAGCTCGTCGGTCAACGGTCGCCAACGCGCGAGATCAGGAGCCTGACCGATACCGCCGACCCATCGCATCGGGCAGCTCCCGTGGTAGAGCCGGAAGGATACGCCCGGAACCGCCAGGATCCGCCGGTCATGGCTGGGGTGGCGACGTGCGTGGCGCTGCGCCCCTCGCTACGCCCGGTCCCAGAAGCTGGGCTGGAGCCCAGGTTCTGGTCGGTCGGAGCGCGTCGTGGCCGTGGCCGTGACCGTTCTCTGGGCTGGAGCCCAGGTCTTGGTCGCAATGCCTTCGGGGCCTATCTCATCACCACCCACTGGCCGAACTCAGGCGGTGACCAGCTCGACGGACGCCGCGGCCGCCGCCTGCGCCCGCGCGAACTGGACGACCTCGGCACCGACCGTCTCCAGCTGCCAGGCCAGCTTCTCGTCGGTGACCGTCCCGTCGGGCCCGAAGGGCTTCTCGAGCGAGTTGCACCCGGCACCGAGGGGTGTCGGCCACCCGCGCAGGGAGTGCGTGATCGCCCGCAGGGCCCCCAGCGTGACGACCACGCCCTGCCACCCGGCCCCCGTCGCGATGCAGCCGACCGCACGGCCGTCGAAGTAGGGGCGCTCGGCCTCGCGCAGGTCCTCGACGTAATCGAGGGCGTTCTTGACCAACCCCGAGACGCCCCCGTGGTAGGCCGGTGAGGCGATGATGAACCCGTCGGCCCGGGCTACCTCCGCGCAGAACCGCTCGGCGGTCTCGGTACGGGCGGGGTCCTCGGGGGCGTACATCGGCATCTGCGCCAGGTCCGCACCGAGGAACGCCGTGGTGGTCGCGCCCCGCGACCGCGCGGATTCGAGCGCCGCCAGCAGCGCGCGCTCGGTCGACGAGCCGACCCGGGTGGTGCCGCCGATGCCGACGATGTGGGGTGCGGTGGTCACGGTCGTCCTCCCTCGGCCACGAGCCGCAGCTCGTGGCCCATCTTGCGCTGCTTGGTGGTCAGGTAGTCCACGTTGTGCTCGTTGGGCGCCACCTCGACGGCGACGCGCTCGGTCACGGTCACGCCGAACGCGGTCAGCGCCTGGCCCTTGATCGGGTTGTTGGTCAGCAGGCGCACGCGGTCGACGCCGAGGTCGAGCAGCATCTGCGCCGCGGCGTGGTACTCCCGGGCATCCGGCGCGTGGCCGAGCTCGACGTTGGCCTCGACGGTGTCCGACCCGGTCTCCTGCAGCGCGTAGGCCCGCAGCTTCTCGACCAGGCCGATGCCCCGACCCTCGTGCCCGCGCAGGTACACCAGGGCACCGTGGCCGTCCTCCGCGATGGCCGCCAGGGAGGCCTCGAGTTGCTCGCCGCAGTCGCAGCGTCGCGACCCGAGGACGTCCCCGGTCAGGCACTCGGAGTGCACCCGCACCAGCGGCACGTCCCCGAGCTCGCCACGGGCGAGGACGAGGTGCTCCTGCCCGTCGTCGGCGCGGAAGCCGATCGCACGGAAGTCACCGTGGTCGGTGGGCAGCACGGTCTCGGTCACGCGGGTGACCTGGCGTTCGTGGCGGCGTCGGTGGACGACGAGATCGGCGATCGTGATCAGGTGGAGACCGCGCCGCTGCGCCATGGCGAGCAGCTCGGGCATCCGCGCCATCGTGCCGTCGGGGTTCATGATCTCGCAGATGACCCCGGCCGGCGCCAGCCCGGCCATCCGCGCCAGATCGACGGCCGCCTCGGTGTGGCCCTCGCGCTCCAGGACCCCGCCCGGGCGAGCCCGGAGCGGGAAGACGTGCCCGGGGCGTCGGAGCTGCTCGGGACGGGTCGCCTCGTCGACGAGGTGACGGATCGTCCGTGCCCGGTCCGCGGCCGAGATGCCCGTGCTGCCGGGGACCTCGAGGTCGACCGAGACCGTGAACGCGGTCTCCTCCCGCCCCGCCGCCTCGGGGACCATGGGGCCGAGGCCGAGCGCATCGAGGCGGGCGCCGGTCATCGGCGCGCAGACCAGGCCGCGGCCGACGGTGACCATGGTGTTGATGTGCTCGTCGGTGACCAGCTCGGCCGCCCCGACGAGGTCGCCCTCGTTCTCGCGGTCGACGTCGTCGACGACGATCACCAGTTCACCGCGAGCGATCGCGGCGAGGGCATCCTCGATCGAGGACAACCCCGCCGCAAGATCCGCGTCGGTGAGGTCCAGCACCCCGCCGGGGGCGGCGTCCCCGCGGCCGAGCTCCTCGAGCCCGAGGGTCGCGACCTGTCCGCGCACGTTGTCCTCCTGAGGTCCCGGCCCTGCGTGTGTTCGCTATCTCGAACGACTGGTCAGGATGCCGAACGCAGCGTAGGGTGGTGGCGCCGCCCGGGTCAAGGGCGGCCGACGTGGACGACCGGCCCCCGGTTGACGTAAGGTCCCGATACCTGACGGTTCGTCAGGTCTGCTCGGGAGGCGGACAGCAGGGTCGGTACAGGCCGATGCGGGCAGATGCGGTACGACGAGGACGGAGCACAGGTGAGCCAGGTGCGTGAGCAGCTCGATCGGGCGTTCGCCATGGAAGGCCGCGTCGCGGTCATCACCGGCGGGGCGAGCGGCATCGGCGAGGCGACGGCGCAGGTCCTCGCCGCCGCCGGCGCCGCCATCGTCGTCGGGGACATCGACGAGGCCGGGGCCGAGCGGACCGTCAAGTCGATCGAAGCGGACGGCGGGCGGGCCGTCGCCCAGCGGGTCGACGTCCGCTCCAAGGCCGAGGTCGAGGGCCTCGTCCAGCGCGCCGTCGACGAGTACGGCCAGGTCGACTTCGTGGCGAACATCGCCGGGATCGCCGCCGAGGGGCCCGCCGAGGACATCACCGAGGAGGAGCTCGACCGCCTGCTGGCCATCAACCTCAAGGGCACCCTGTTCGGCGTCCAGGCCGCGATCGCCGCGATGAAGCCCCGCGGCACCGGCTCCATCGTCAACGTCGCCTCCGCCTCCATCGACGTCGCCGCGCCGGGCTACAGCCTGTACGCGATGACCAAGGCGGCGATCACCCAGCTGACCATGAACGTCGCCTGGGAGGTCGGCCGCCACGGCATCCGCATCAACACGATCGCACCGGGGGCGACCGTGACGCCGTTCACCGCCCGGCACGCGTACGACGACGAGGGCAACGTCGATCCGGCTCGGATGGATCAGTTCGTGGAGCGGATGCGCAACATCTCGCCGCTCAGGCAGGTCGGCGAAGCCGTCGACCAGGCCTACCTGTTGCTGTACCTCGCCTCCGACGCGTCGCGCTTCTGCACCGGGCAGGTGTGGCGCGCCAACGGCGGTCAGGCCATCGTCCGCTGACGCGAGACGTCGGAGCGGGCCGGTCGATCAGGCGCAGACCGCTGCGGACCAGTTGAGCGCGGCGACGTTGGCCTGGGCGAGCTTCGTCGGCTCGATACCGATGGCGCGTCCGCCGTCCTCGGCCCGCTGCCACGCCGCCTGCTCGGTGGCCAGCTCGACGTCGAGCAGGGGCCGCAGCGCCCCCCGGCCGTGCTCGAGAGCCTCACGGACCTCGTCGGACACCGGCAGCACGTCGAGCGTCTCGGCGCTGAGACGGCCCTCGGGGCCGAGCACCGAGAACATGCCGAGGGTGAAGGCCTCGAGCCGCCGGTCGCCTCCCCGCATCTCCTCGAGGAGCTCACAGCTGCGAGCCCGGGCGCTGGCGAGCGTCACCAGCTCGACCGGGGCGTCCTCGGCGAGACGCCCGAGGGTCAGCAGGCTCACCCAGCGCTGGACGGCGCGGACGCCGAGCAGCACCAGACCGTCGTGGATCGACGCGACCTTGCGGTACCCGGCCACGCGCCGGATGAGGCGCAGGAACCGGTCGGTGAGGGTGATGTCGGAGCGGATGAGCTCCTCGACCGCACGGAGGTCGACCTCGTGCTGGCCCAGCGCGTCGAGCAGCTGGAGGTGACCGGGGGCGAACTGCAGCGGTCGGAGCGCGCGGACGTCCCGGGGGCGGGTCCAGAACAGCCCCTGGACCAGCTCGGCGCCGACGGCGCGGACGCGTTCGAGCTGCTCGTAGTCCGCGACACCCGCGGCCACCACGTTCGACCCGCGAGCCGCGAGCTCACCGATCAGGGGCAGGAGCGACGGTCCACCGTCCGGCGCCACGTGCACGCGTGCGTGGTCGGTGAGGTCGAGGACGTCGATCCGCGGGTCGCCGACCGCCACGTCGTCGAGGCAGATGCGGTACCCGGCGGTGCGGTGCTCGTGGAGGGCGGTCCGCAGCTGCTCGTCGGGAACGGCTCCGGCCGGCAGGCCGAGCACGATGCCGTCGGTCGGCAGATCCAGCAGGGTGCCGCTGCGCAGCAGTTCCTCGGTGACGGTGATCCAGGCGTCGGCGCCGCCGGTCAGATCGCGCCGGCCGAGCGTGAGCAACCCGTCGACCACGAGGGCGGCCGAGGCCGACGCAGCACGGGGCTGGCGGGGCACGTCCACGTCGCGGTGGAGCAGCTGGTAACCGACCACCTCGACGTCCACGTCGAGGATGGGCTGCCGCGCCAGCAGCAGCTCACCGAGCACACCTGTCACGTCGGCTCCTCATCCGCGAACACCGACACCGGATCTGGCCTGTCGGCCGCGCCGGCCGGAACTCCAGCGAAGCGGGCAGCCTACTCAGGTAGCCGTCGGCTCCCGACCGCCAGCCGGGGGGACCGTCCCCCGAGCGCCACGGTCACCTCCTCGGCCGCCGCGACGAGACGCTCGGCGTACGCCGGGACGTCGGAGGCCGGGATCTGCCCCCGGAAGCCGATCAGGAACAGGGCGATCGCGACCTGCCCGGCCGCGTCGAAGACGGGCGCGCCGACGTGGTTGAGCCGGTAGGGGGTGGACTCGGCGAGCTCGACCAGCGCGTACTCCTCGCCGGGGGCCGTCGCCGTCGGGTGGGCCTGTTCCCCCTGGAGCGACGCCACGAGCTGCTGCTGCTCGTCGCCGCCGAGGCCCACCGAGTACCCGCGTGCCCGTACGGCCTCGAGCGCCTGTCGGTACCGCGCCAGACGCGGCGGGTCCACGTCGGGTCCCAGCGTGCCGAGCCAGCGGTCGATGACCTCGGGTCCCGACCACGCGACGAAGACCGTCCCGAGCGGCGGGACCAACGGCAGACGGAGCCCGGGCTGGATGTTGATCCCGAGGGGACGGGGCTCGCCCGAGGTGGCGAGGATCACGATCTCGTCCCCGATGGCCGTCGAGGCGACACACTCGAGATCGAGGTCGCGCGAGACGGCTGCCATCGGCCCCGCGGCGAGCTGCGAGGCCGGGTTCGCCGAGGACGCCGCGTTGCCGAGCGCGACCAGCGCCGGACCGAGCGCGTACGCCTTGGAGGTCGGGTCGCGCAGGACGTACCCGTGGTCGACCAGCGAGGCGAGCAGGGCGTGCGCCGTGGCCTTGCTGAGATCGAGCTCGCGGGCCAGCTCCGAGAGGGAGACGCGCGCGCCGGGGTCCACGGCGAGGTGGTTGAGCACCGCGACGGTGCGGTCGACGGCAGGTGTGCGGCGCGCCACGGGACCTCCCAGGTGTGGGCTCGGCGGGTCGCTGCCCGCCCGTGAACGGGCATCCTCGCAGACGGGTACCACTGGTGAGGCCGTACGTCAGCGTCCGCCCGCGACCTCCGAGCCGAGCGCGGCGATGACCGCCCGTCCCACCGCGTCCGCGATGGCGTGGTGACCGTCGTCGTCGGGGTGGATCGCGTCGCCCAGCCGTTCGGGCGGCACGATCGCGAGTCCCGGCACCAGGGTGAGGTTGCGGTCGCCGGCGGCCATCCGCACCTCCACGACGCCTTCGATCCCACGGCGGAGGTCGGCGAGGCTGGCGCCGAACCGGTTCGGGGTCGCCTCGGCGTCCGGGCGGATCACGGGGCTGACGACCACGATCGGGGTCGAGGGGTGCTCCTGGCGCAGGACGGTCAGGAACGCGTCGGTGTTCGCACGGATCTGGTCCACCGAGTGTGGGGTCCGCGACCAGCAGTTGGTCCCGTGCGCGACGGTCAGGACGTCGGCCGGCAGCTTGGCGATCTGCTCGGCGCTCGCGAGCTCGCCCCGGGCCGCACCCGCGTACCCGAGGTTGACGTGGTCGAGGCCGTGTTCCCGGCCGGCGATGGCCGGCCAGGCGAGCGCGGGCTCGGACGCGATCCAGCCCTCGGCGACCGAGTCCCCGTACACCACCCACCTCGGCCGGGCCGGTGCTGGTTCGATCGTGCCACCGACCCCTCGGACGGTGAGGATCCACGGCTGCATACCCTCGGGCAGGTGGACGGAGGTGACGCTGCCATCCGTCGCGAGCGGCAGGGACACCGTCCCTTCGCCGAGCACGGCCGGTGCGTCACCGAGACGCCGGGTACCGGCCCACGCGGTGAAGCGGACCCCGGCCCCCTCGCCGCGGTACCCGAGCTGATCGGTGGTCGTGCGGTACTCGATCTCGATCGCGGTGGCGTCGCCCACGACCTCGAGGCGGACCCCCACCGGCAACGACGCCACCATCCAGGTGTCCCCGGGGATGCGGCTGCGGTCGATCGGGTTGGCTCGCGGGTACGGCACGCGGCGGGTCCCGGGCCACGGCGCGCCGCGCAGGAACGGCTCGGGCCCCTCGGGGCGCAGGCCTCGGAGTGCGTCGCCCTCGGGCACCGCCAGGTGTGGGGCGTTCTCGCTGTCCACCCGCGGCTCGCCCACCTCAGCCCCCGAGGGGGTAGGGGAACTTGGCGCCGACACCGCCGTCGACGGCCAACACCTGGCCACTGACGTAGGCGGCCAGGTCCGACACCAGGTACAGCAGCGCGCCTGCGACGTCCGATGGCTCGGCCACCCGGCGCAGCGGCGCGTTCCTCGCGTTGCGCTCCTTGCCCTCGTCGCCGACCATCGCGGCGATCCGCGGCGTCCACACCACGCCGGGCGCCACGGCGTTGGCCCGGATGCCGGACGGGCCGAGCTCAACCGCCAGCGACCGCACGAGCGAGAGCAGGCCCGCCTTCGCCGCGCCGTACGCCGCGTGGTACGGCGCCCCGGTCATGCCCGAGACGCTGCCGACGAAGGCCATGGCGCCGCGCTGCCCCGTCGCGGCGTCGCGGTCCTGTCCGCGCATGACGGCCGCGCCCACCTGGCTCAGCAGGTAGGCGTGCCGCAGGACCATCCCGAAGGTCCAGTCCCAGTCCTCGTCGGTGGTGGCCTCGAGCGGGGCGTACCGCGCCATGCCGACGATGTCGACGATGGCGTCGAGACGCCCGAACCGGTCCGCGGCGTCCCAGAGCGCAGCCTCGACTTCGTCGCGTTCACGGACGTCTGCGGTCGCCGGGACGCCGTCGACCTCGGCCGCCACGTGGGCAGCCGCCTCGGGGTCGGCGTCGAGGCAGAACACCTGCGCGCCGCACTGCGCGAGCGCGTGGGTGACCTGCCGCCCGATCCCCTGGCCCGCCCCCGCGACGACCACGCCGCGCCCGTCGAGGCGCAGCAGGCCGGCGTAGTCGGCCACGGGGGAGGTGTCGAGGCGACGAGGCGCCGTCGTGCCAGCGTCCTTCTCCGGCAGGGACGAGGCCCCGGGAGCGGCCGAGGGCGCCACCGTCGCGTCGCTCACGATCAGGCCTGCCCGGCCGGCTCGAGCGCCGGGTTGTTGGCCGGCTGCGCGGTGTAGGCCGCGATCTCGGGCATCACCCGGTCGTGGATGAGCTGCATCGACTTCTTGATCGACTCGTCCGAGAGGAACCCGAACTGCTTGTAACACAGCAGCTGGTCGACCCCGCAGTCCGCGTACTTCTTCATCTTCTCGACGATCTGCTCGGGCGTACCGATCATGATCATGTCGTAGCTGTTGAAGATCTTGGGGTCGAGGTCACCCTCGGAGAACCGCGTCAGGAGCGGGAAGAGCTTGTCCTGCTGCTCCTGGGGCATGTGGGACAGCTCCCACTCGAGCGTGAACTCGGCGATGTTCTTGTACCACCACCACACCGACTCCCAGGCGCGGTTCTCCTCGAGCTCGGCCTCGTCCTCGACGCAGTGCACGAGCGTGTAGCAGGCCGCCCGGTCGTTGGTCACGCCGGTGACCGGTACCGCGTTGGCGGCAGCATCCTTGTAGGCCGCGATCAGCTGGGCCATCTGCTTGAGCGGCTGCATGATCGAGAACGACAGCAGCCCGAACCCGTTGCTGCCGGCGTCGACCGACGACCCCATCGAGGTCGCGGCCTGCCACGCAGGCGGGTGCGGGTCCTGGACGGGCTTGGGGGTGACCATGCGGCGCGGCATCGAGAACGTCTCGGACTCGTACTCGAAGTACTCGCTGGTCCACATGCCGGACACGATCCTGGCGGCCTCGACCAGCTGCGCCTTGGAGGTGTCGGCGTCGACGCCGAAGGCCAGCTGCTCCATCGGGGTGGAGCGCCCGAGCCCCCACTCGACGCGGCCACCCGACAGCACGTCGATGGTGGCGACCTTCTCGGCGATACGTGCGGGGTGGGTGAAGTTGAACGGCGCCAGGGTCACGCCGAACCCGAGCTTGATGTTCTCGGTCAGCTGAGTCAGGGCGCCGTGCACCGCCTCGGGGGTCGGGCAGTGCGAACGTCCCTCCCGGAAGTGGTGCTCGACCAGCCACACGGTGTTGAAGCCGAGCTGGTCACCGAGGACGATCTGCTCGAGCGCCTCCTTGTAGGCCTGCTGCTCGGCGGCCTTCTGGTTGCCCGGGAACTCGCCCGGCCACGGCCGCGGCACATCGATCTCGTAGAACAGGTCGAGCTTCATCCGAGCTCCCTCCCAGGTCCGGTGGGTCGCTCGGGTAGCGGTGTGTTCGCTATCTCGAACGACAGGTCGACATCTCGACCGAGCGTACGCCTGTCGGACACCACCCGTCAACACCCGGACCGCCAGCACCTGACGGACCGTCAGGTCGACCGATGTGCGGTGTGGTTGGGGGGCCACGCTGACGCACCGGCCACGCGCTCGCGTCACCGTCCCGACCAGACGTCGCGTCAGCGGCCCTTGCGGCCCGTCACGCCCCATCGGACGTGCGCGGCCATCGAGGCGCGCACGTTGCCGAGGTCGGCGCCCCACTGGTCCAGGCCGGCCTGGTGCTCGGCCACGTGAGCCAGCATCGAGACCAGGGTGGCCGCCTCGGACCGGGGGTCGGTCCCGTCGTCGCGCCGCGCGGCGACCCCCGCCGCCAGCGCCTCGGTGACCGGACCGAGCAGGTCGTTGCGCAGGTCGCGGAAGCGGCGGTCGCCCTCGACGATGGCCAGGTCGATGACCCGCATGACGGCGGTGTGGTCGTACCAGAAGGCGAGGAAGGCGTCCACCAGCGCCTCGGAAGCCGCGGTCGCCGAGCGCCCGGCCCAGTCCGCCTCCGCGATCGCATCCAGGAGGGATCGTCCGTCCTCCACCGCCCGCTGTGCGAGCACGACGACCGCCGCCTCGACGTCCGAGAAGTACTGGTAGAAGGTCGCCGGTGACGAGCCCGCAGCGCGGGCGATGTCGACGACCTTGACCTCGCGGTAGGACCGGGTGGCGAGCAGGTCCGCGGTCGCGGCGAGCAACCGCTCACGCGTCGCCCGCCCGCGGCGGCCAGGCGTGCGCCCGTCCGAGGCGGTGAGGTCGTCGGAGGCCATGGAGGTGTCGTGAGTGGTCATAGCGCTGGACCGTACCCGAAGGTGACGGGTCGTCAGGTGCGTTCCCGACCACACCCTGACCAGGCAGCCACGAGCTCGGCGGTGGTGCAGGTCGTGGCGAGCAGCCGCAAGGTGTTGGCGATGACCAGGTCGGTGTAGGCCGGCGGCGTGCCCGCGACGGCGTCCACCGGCAGCACCACCTGGTAGCCGGCGTTGACCGCGTCCATGACCAGGTTGGTGACGGCGACGTTCACCGAGACCCCGACGACCACGATGGTGCGCACCCCGAGGTTGCGCAGCAGGGGGTCCAGGTCGGTGCCGGCCATGGGTGACAGGCCGTGCAGCCGCCCGACGACCAGGTCCTGCGGTGCGGCGACCTCGGGCAGCAACGCCGCTGCGTGCGACCCCGGCTCGAGCACGACGGGAGCTCGCGCCGCCGCCGCGAACAGGCGGGCGTTGTCGTTGCTGCCGCGGCCGTCCGCGCGGCGCCACGCCACCCCGTGCACCACGGGGACGTCCACCCCGCGTGCGGCCGTCACCACACGGACGGCAGCGGCGACCGCACCAGCGGCGTCGCGGGCGAGGTCGGGGAAGACCGCCTCCGGACCCACGACCCCCCGCTGCAGCTCGCTGGTGACCACAGCCGTGGTCGCCGGTGCCACCAGGGCGGGGTCGACGATCACGCGCGTACCGCGGCCGTGCCCGCGTCGTGTCCGACCCCGAAACGCGCCGCGAAGGCCACGAGGTCGTCGACCGCCGTCCGCGAGGAGCGCCACGGCACCACGATGACCCGGTCCACGCCGGCCGCGGCGAAGGCGTCGACGTCGGCGTCCGAGGTCACCTCGCCGAGGACCGTGGTGGTGAACGGCGACGCCCCGGTGCCGAGCTCGGCGCGGCGTGCCCGCAGGTGCTCGACCACCGCAGCCGCCGACGACGGGGTGTGCTCCATACCGAGCCAGCCGTCACCTCGCCGGGCGGCGCGCTCGAGGGCCGCGTCCGACTCGCCGCCGACCAGGACCGGCAACGGGTCCTGGACCGGCTTCGGCTCGAACGCGACCGATGGGAAACGCCACGCCTCGCCCTCGTGGGCGACGCGGCGTTCGGACCACAGCCGGCGGCAGACGTCGATCGCCTCGTCGAGGCGGCGGCCGCGCCTCCGCGGGTCGATCCCGGCCGCCTCCCACTCGGTGCGCAGCCACCCGGCTCCGACCCCGACCTCGGCCCGCCCCCCGGAGAGCACGTCGAGGGTCGCGAACGCCCTTGCGGCGACGAACGGGTGCCGGATCCCGAGCAGGTAGACGTAGGTGCCCAGCCCGATCCGCCTCGTCAGGGCCGCGATGTGGCACAGGTAGCCGGCGGCGTCGAAGACGGGCAGGTCGGGCGGGATCGGCGCGTGCTCCTCCCCCGGGCGCAGCTGGCCATCGATCCGCTCGGGCAGCACGAGGTGCTCGGGCAGCCACAACGAGTCGAACCCGAGCTCGTCCGCGGCGACGGCCACGTCCCGCCACGCGGCGTGGTGGAGCTGACCGAACGTCAGCGCGAACCTCGGACCCGGCGCCATCAGCGGGTGACGAGCCCTCGTCCGGCCACCTGCGGCAGGTCGAGCGCGGTCACGATGCCGGGCTTGGCATCCGCGACGTGCGGGATGGCGTTGACCAGGCGCATCGCGGTGGCCTGGATCGCCCCGGTGTTGTGGTCGCCGTCCTCCCCCCACAGCTGGAGGTCGCAGATGATGTTCGGTGCACCGGTCACCACCACCCGGTAGCAGCCCTTGCCGGCCGGCTGCGGCCAGTCGGGGGCGAGGTCGTCGTGCAGGCGCGTCGCGTGCTCGAGCACCACGCGCGCCACACCGTCGACCAGGCCGCGCACCTCGAAGCGCAGGGCAGCGGTGGTCCCCGCCTCGATGGTCCCCGCATCCACGTCGAAGGTCTCGGTCGCCGGCAGACGCTCGTGGAACTCGACGATCTCGTCGAGCTCGAGGTCGAGGCCGGCGGCGAGCTGGCGGACCACCTGCCCCCAGGCGAGGGTGAGGATCCCCGGCTGGAGCAGCATCGGCGTCGCGTCGAGCGGCTGGCCGAACCCCATGACGTCGAAGAGGATCATCGCCTGGGCGTAGGTGTCGTAGTTCATGACCTCGACGACACGCAGCTCGTCGATGCGTTCGCAGATGCCGCTGACCGCCAGCGGCAGGGCGTCGTTGGCGAAGCCCGGGTCGATGCCGTTGACGAAGAGGGACGCGGCGCCGTCCTCGGCTGCCTCCTCCACCGGCTCGGCCAACCCCTCGACCAGGCCAGGTGGGAACTGGAGGAACACCGGCGAGGACGAGACCACGTCGATGCCGGCACGCAGGAACCGCTGCAGGTCCGCGAGGGCCTCCGGCAGGCGGTGGTCGGCCATCGCCGTGTGACAGATCACGTCCGGCTTCAACGCGAGGAGGGCGTCGGCGTCCTGGGTCGCGGCGACCCCGACCAGGTGGTCCAGGCCGGCCAACTCACCGGCGTCTCGGCCCTCCTTGGCCTCGGAGGACACCCACACGCCCACCAGTTCCATCTGGGGGTGGGCGATGATGCCTCGTAACGCCGCTGCGCCGACGTGTCCGGTGCTCCACTGCACCACGCGGTAGGTCACGGTCAGCCTCGTCTCAGGTCGTCGATCGGGGTCGGGATGCCGCACGGGTGAGTCACAAGTGGGGGTGATCACAAGTGGGGGGTGCGTCACAGGTCGGGGAGGCCCAGGTCGAGGTTGGGGCTGTCGATCCCGCCGTCGACCGGCAGGGTCCGGCCGGTGACGTAGCCACCCGCAGCGGAGGCGAGGAACAGCGCTGCCGCGGCGACCTCATCGGGCTGGCCCAGGCGGCGGAGCGGGGTGGCCGACTCCATCGCCGTCCGGAGCGGTTCGTTCTCGACCACGATGTCCAGGGCCGAGGTCGCCACCGAACCGACCTCGAGTGCGTTGACGCGGATGCGTGGGGCCAGGTCGGCTGCCAGCAGCCGGGTGGCGTGCGACAGGGCCCCCTTGGCGACCCCGTAGGCCAGGTAGCCACGGCCGGCCACCCGCCCCATGACCGATGAGATGTTGACCACGCTGCCGCCACCGCGTTCGAGCATGACCGGCGCAGCCGCCCGTACCAGGGCGACGGCGGTGGTCACGTTGAAGTGGAAGGCGCGCTCGAGGAAGCCGTCGCTGGTGTCGAGCAGGGGCCGGGGCATGGTGCCACCGACGTTGTTGACCACCACGTCGACGCCGCCGAGGTCGCTCACCGCGGCGTCGACCAACGCGGCGACCGCACCCGTGTCGTCGAGATCTGCCTCGACCACCACCGCCCGACGGCCGAGCTCGGCGATGGTCTTGGCCACCCGATCGAGATCGGCGGCGGTCCGGCTGCTGATCACCACGTCCGCGCCGGCCTCGGCGAAGGCGACGGCGGTGGCCGCGCCGATCCCACGGCCTGCGCCGGTGACGATGGCGACCTGGTCGGTCAGGCGGAACCGGTCGAGGATCACCTGGCGCCCACCGTGCGTCGGGACCGCAACGGTGCGCGTCGGCTCGACGGAACGTCCATGTCGGTCCCTCCCCGGACTCGGTACGGCATACTAGAACGTGTTCTCGTCAGGGTCCATGCTCGGGACCGAACGGTGACCGCGGGCCGACCTGCGACCCGCGCCCCGCGCACGGCCCCAGGACTCGACCGGTGTGGCAGGCTCACGGTCGAGCGACACACCCACCGAGGTAGGAGTGGCAGGTGGCAGCATCCGACGCGGTCGAGCTCCCGGCACCGAGCGAGCTCACACCGCAGCAGCGCGAGCGACGCGAACGCATCCTCGACGCTGCCCAGCAGCTCGCCAGCCGCGGCGGCTTCGATGGCGTGCAGATGCGCACGGTGGCCGACAAGGCCGACGTCGCGCTCGGCACCCTGTACCGCTACTTCTCCTCGAAGGTGCACCTGCTGGTCGCGCTCCAACACGATCGTGCGCTGGCGATGGTCGAGCGGGTGGCCAAGCACCCGCCACCCGGTGATGACCCGATCGAACGGGCCACCACGGTCCTGCTGCGCTCGACCCGTGCGCTGCAACGTGACCCGTCGCTGACCGAGGCGCTCCTGCGCGCGATCATGGTCGCGGACGCCTCCGCGGCCGCCGACGTGCACAAGGTGAGCGACGTCACCACCCAGATGCTGCTGCTGGCCATCCACGGTCCCGACCACGTCGCCACCGACGAGGACCTGGCCAAGGCTCGTGTCCTCGAGATGGTGTGGCTGTCGAGCCTGCTCAACTGGCTGTCGGGCCGGGCTTCGTCCAGCCAGGTCGACCAGGACCTGTCGACCGCCGCCCGCCTCATCCTGCGCTGAGTCCCTACTTCGTGAACTCACGATGCAGGATCTCGCCGGTGTCCGGATCGAGCGTGCAGCGGTACCCGGAGAAGCTCTGCGCGATGAACGGATCAGTGGACACGATGGCGACGAACGCGTCCGCGTGGGAATCAGGAGGTGCTGCGGTCCAACGCGTGTGGCCCTGCTCGTCCATCGAGATCAGGTTGCTGAACGTTCGCCAGGAGCTCGAAGCGTCCGCGGCGAGGTCGAAGAGAACCACGATGCTGCCGTCCGCCAGCCTCTCTGCCATCGTCACGGCGTGCTCGAGTTCGACGCGAACGCCGTCAAGCCAGACGTCTCCATCCCGCACTTCAACGGTCATGAGAGCACCGTAGTTGCCACTCCGAGCCGTGTGCCCCGATCCGCCGGAGCCGCCGCTGACCGAAGCCCTGACCGTAGGTGGAGCGCATCGATGCGGTTCCGGTCGCACCCACCCGCTCCACCTCGGCGTACGGCAGTTGGCCGGCGGGCGTGAACGATCCCGCGGGGTGAGCCCGGGGGGCGCGAGCCGCCAACGGGCGTCAGACGTCGGCGCCGACCAGGTCGCGGGCCTGCGACGCGTCGCGGGCGATCTGCTCCTTGAGCGCGTCGAGCCCGTCGAAGCGCTGCTCGCCGCGGAGGCGGTGCAGGAACGAGACCTGCAGGTGCTGGCCGTACAGATCGGGGGCGACGTCGAGGAGGTGCACCTCGACGGTCACGCCCTCGCCGTCGAAGGTCGGCCGCGTCCCGACGTTGGTGACGGCCGCGAACCGTTCGTCACCGACGGTGGCGATCCCCGCGTAGACCCCGTTCGCCGGTAGGAGCCGACCGGACGACACCTCGATGTTGGCGGTCGGGAAGCCGATCGTGCGTCCCCGCTGGTCGCCGTGCACGACCTCGCCCGCCAGCGTGAACGGGCGACCGAGCGCACGGTTCGCCCAGAGCACGTCGCCGTCCTCGCCGAGACGGCGACGGACCTCGCTGGAGCTGATCGGCGACCCGTCGAGGTCCAGGATCGTCACGGCCTCGATCGCGAACCCGTAGCGCTCGCCGGCGTCGGCGAGGGTGATGACGTCGCCGGCGGCCTTGTGCCCGAAACGGAAGTTGGCGCCCACGATGACCTTTGTCGCCTGCAGCCGCTCGACCAGCACCTTCTCGAGGAACACGTCGGGGCCGAGCGACGACAGGTCCGGGGTGAAGGGCAGGACCAGCACGAGGTCGATGCCGACGGCCAGGAGCTCGCCGATGCGGTCCTCGAGCGGCTGGATGGCGAGCGGTTCGGTCCCTGGCCGCAGCACCGCCGCCGGGTGCGGGTCGAAGGTCACCGCCACCGACCGGACACCGGTCTCCTGGGCGGCGTCGACCGCGCGGCGCAGCAGCACGCGGTGACCTCGGTGCACCCCGTCGAAGTTGCCGATGGTGACCACCGACGGCCCGGGCACGACGTCGTCGAGCCCGTGGGCGACGGCGGTCGGCCCGTCGTCTCGGCCCTGGTCGTGGTTCACCGGCCCTCGTCGGTCGTCAACTCGTCGGGGCGGAGCCACACCAGTTCAGCGCGCACCTCCGGCCCCGACCCAGCGTAGACGCCGATGAGCTGGCCACCCGACCTGACCGCGACGGCGCTCGGGTCCCCCGCCGCCCGCACCGGCGTGAGCAGCTCGGCGGGCAGCTTCGCGCCCTGGGTCAAGCGGCGCACCAGGTCGCGGTCGTCCACGTCGAGGGTCGGCATCACGCGCTGGACGGCCAGCAGCGGCTCGAGGAGCAGCTCGTCGAACCGATCCTCCTCGGCCGCGGCGCGGACCGCTTCGAGCGTGTGGGCCTCGTCCACGGTGAACGGTCCGTTGGCGACCCGACGGAGCGCCGTCAGGCTGCCACCGACGCCGAGGGCCGCGCCGACGTCGTGCGCGAGGGTCCGCACGTAGGTCCCCGCCGAGCAGGTGACCAGGAACGACGCCTCGGGGTGGTCCGGGTCGCTGCCAGGACCGAAACCATCGAGGACGATGTCGTGGATCGTGACCGGCCGTGGTTCGCGGTCGATGGTCTCTCCCCGCCGTGCGAGCTCGTGCAGCCGTTCACCGTCGACCTTCAGCGCCGACACCATCGGTGGGATCTGCTCGATGTCACCGTGGAACCGCGTCAGGGCCTCGCAGAAGCGGCGCTCGTCGATGTGACCGGCCGGCGTGCGTGCCACCACCTCACCCTCGGCGTCCTGGGACGCGGTCTCCACCCCGAGCACCATGCGTGCCGCGTAGGTCTTGGTGCCCGCCTGGAGGAAACGCACGAGCTTGGTCGCGCGCCCGAGACAGACCACCAGGACACCGGTCGCGGCAGGGTCGAGGGTGCCGGTGTGCCCGACCCGCGACTGGCGCGAGGCGCGCCGGACCGCCTGGACGGCGTCGTGCGAGGTCGGGCCGACCGCCTTGTCGAGCAGCAGCACGGCGGAGCGGTCGGGCTCGCCCGGTCGCTGCTTGCGTCGTCGTCCCACGTCAGGCCTCCTGCACGGCGGCGACGATCGAGGCGAGGACCTCGTCGTAGGTCCCCTGCCCCGTGAAGCCGGACGCGCGGTCGTGTCCCCCGCCGCCGAAGGCCGTGGCGATCCGGCCGACGTCGACCTGGCCCCGCGATCGCAGGCTCACCCGCCACCCGCGGCTGCCGACGGCCTCACGCGCGACCACGGCGACCTCGGCGACGTCGGTGGTCCGGACCACGTCGATGATGGCCTCGGCCGCCTCCATCCCGGCGCCGGCCTCCTCCAGGTCCTCGGCCGTCACGAAGGCGTGGACGAGCGACGCCTCCGGGACGAACGTCAGGCGGGCGAGCGCGCGGGCGAGGAGGGTGAGTTCGCCGACGGTCCGGGTGCCGAACAAGCGTCTGGTGAGCTCTTCGTGGGGCGCGCCCGCGTCGATGAGCCGGCCCCCGAGCTCCATCGCAGCGCGGTCGGTGCTGGCGTGCTGGAACCGGCCGGTGTCGGTCACCAGGCCCACGTACAGGCAGGTGGCGATGTCGGGGTCGAGCGGGACCTCGAGGCGGCGCAGCAGCTCATCGACGATCACGACCGTGGCGGCGGCGCGGGGGGCCACGAGGTGGACGGTCCCGAACCGGGTGTTGGTCGGGTGGTGGTCGACGACGATCGTCGGCACACCGGCACCGAGGAGCGGCTCCAACGCCCCGAGCCGGGATGCCGACGACGAATCGACGCTGACGAGCAGGTCGACGGCCTCCGGATCGATGTCCGAAGGTGCCACGAGGTCGTCCACCCCCGGCAGGTCGGCGTAGGCGGCAGGGACCCGGAGCGGCTCCTCCCCCCACGTCGGCAGCGTCCTGGCGCCCCGACCGGACAGGGCGTGGTGGAGCGCCAACGCCGCACCGAGCGCGTCGCCGTCCGGCCCGATGTGCGCCGCGATGACCACCGAAGCACCGTCCTCGGTCGCCGCCTGCAGGCGCGTCACGGCCTCGTCGACCGCATCGGGGTCGACGTCCGAGAGCCACGGTGCCGGCGGAGAGGTCACGCCTCGTGGTCGCTGTCGGACGCGGGCGGCGCGTCGTCGTCCGGCACGGAGGGGGCCTCATCGGTGAGGTAGCTGCCGGTGGGTTCGGCGCCCTCGACCGGAACGGTGGGCTCGATGCGTCGCAGGAGGTCCTCGACGCGGGACGCCTGCTCGACCACCGGGTCCGGTTCGAAGGTGAGCAGCGGGGTGGTCCGCAGCTTGGCGCGCCGCGAGACCCGGCCCTGCAGGCGCGGAGCGACGGAGGCCAGGCCCTCGGCGACCTCGGCCGGTGTGGGGACCCGGTCCCCACCCGTCCGGCGCGGGTCGCGGGACACCACACCGGGGTCGAGCGTGGAGTAGAAGATCAGGGCGTGCTCGTGGTCCGGTGTCACCTGGGCCTCGGTGAAGGTCACGAAGGCCAGTCGGGGATCGGCGACCTCGGCATCGACGAGGTCGGCGACCGCCTCACGGACGGCCTTGTCGACGCGTGGGTTGCGCTTCTTGGCCACTTCGAGCTCCTGTTCGTCGGGGTCGGGACCGCGGGGCGGCCACCTCCCCTACAGCGGTGGATCGGCGTCGAGGACGTCGACCTCGGTGGCGACGGCGATGACCTCGACGCGTGGGTCACGTTCGACGACCGCCGTCACGCGGTCGAGCACCCGGTCGACACCGGTCGCGGTGCCGCTGACCGTGCCGACCCCGATGGCAGCACGCTGCCAGCGGTCTTGGAAGCCGATCTCGGCGACGGCGCAGCCGAGGTCGTTCTCGAGCCGGGCGAGCGTGGCCTTCACCAGCGCCCGCTTGCCCTTCAGCGAGTCGATCCCCGGCAGGTGCAGGTCGATCCGTGCCGCGCCGTGGTGCACGCGACCGCCATCATCGCGTGCCACGCTGTCGCCTCCGGTCGGGGGTGCCAGTGAACCTGGTCCGACGTGCTGACGACCCCGCCGGGGCGGGGCCGTCAGCACGGGGCGGGGCCGTCAGCACGGGCGGTACGACTACTCGCGTTCGACCTCGACGGTCTCGAAGGCTTCGATCACGTCGCCCTCCTTGACGTCCTGGAACTTGTCCAGGCCGATGCCGCACTCGAAGCCCTCACGGACCTCGTTGACGTCGTCCTTGAACCGGCGCAGCGACGACATCTTGTTGTCGTCGGCGATGACGACGCCGTCGCGGATGACCCGGACGCCGGACTCGCGGCGCACGATGCCCGAGGTGACCATGCAGCCGTAGACGAACCCGAGGCGCGGCACCTTGAAGATCTCGCGGACCTCGGCCTCGCCGATGATCTGCTCGCGGAACTCGGGAGCCAGCATCCCCTTGACGGCGCGCTCGATGTCCTCGATCGCGTCGTAGATGATGCGGTAGGTGCGGACATCGACCCCGGAGCGGGCGATCTCGTCGCGTGCGTTCGGGCCGGGACGGACGTTGAACGCCACGATGATGGCATCCGACGCGTCGGCGAGCCGGACGTCGGCCTGGGTGATGGCGCCGACGCCCTTGCTGATCACACGGACCTGCACCTCGTCGAGCTCGAGCTTGAGCAGCGAGTCCTCGAGGGCCTCCGCGGAACCCGACACGTCGGCCTTGATGATGACGTTGAGGGTCGCCTTGTCGCCGGCCTGGACCGCCGAGGTGAACTCCTCGAGGGTCGACGGCCGCCGTTCCGCGAGCTCCTTGCGGCGCTCGCGGGCGGACCGACGCTCGGCCACGTCGCGGGCGAACCGCTCGGCGTCGACGACGCGGAACTCGTCACCAGCCTCCGGCACGTCGTTGAGACCGATGACCTGCACGGGACGAGCGGGGGTGGCCTCGTCGACGGTCTCACCGTTCTCGTCGAACATGGCGCGGATCTTGCCGTCCGCCGTCCCTGCCACGAGGATGTCCCCGCGTCGGAGGGTGCCGGCCTGGACCAGCACCGTGGCGACCGGACCGCGGCCACGGTCGAGGTGTGCCTCGACCACGCGGCCACGAGCGTCCTTGTCGGGGTTCGCCTTCAGCTCGAGCAGGTCGGCCTGGAGCAGCACGACCTCGATGAGGTCATCGAGGCCCTGACGCTTGAGCGCCGAGATCTCGACCATCGGCGTGTCACCGCCGAAGTCCTCGGCGATGAGGTCGTGCTCGGTGAGCTGGGTCTTGACCCGGTTCGGGTCGGCACCCTCGAGGTCGATCTTGTTGATCGCGACGACGATCGGGACGCCGGCGGCCTTCGCGTGGGTGATGGCCTCCTGGGTCTGTGGCATCACCCCGTCGTTGGCAGCGACCACGAGGATCGCCACGTCGGTGACCTGGGCGCCGCGGGCACGCATGGCTGTGAAGGCCTCGTGACCCGGCGTGTCGATGAAGGTGATCGTCCGGTCCGAGTGACGGATCTGGTAGGCACCGATGTGCTGGGTGATGCCCCCAGCCTCGCCAGCGACGACGTCGGTCTCGCGGATGGCATCGAGCAGCAGCGTCTTGCCGTGGTCGACGTGCCCCATGACGGTGATGACCGGCGGGCGGTCGACGAGGTTCTCCTCGTCCTCCGGCGCCTCGATCCCGAACTCGAGCTCCTCCTCGGACATGAAGTAGACCTCGAACCCGAGGTCGGCACCGAGGATCTCGACGGTGTCGTCCGGCAGCGTCTGCTGCACGGTCGCCATCTCGCCCATCTCGAACAGCTTCTTGACGAGGGCGGCACCGGCGACGTTCAGCTTGTCGGCGAGCTCGCCGACGGTGATACCCGACAGCACCTCGACCCGCTCGACGGTGATCTGCTCTTCGAGCGGGACGTCACGGCGCATCGGCCCACGCGAGAGCTCCTGCTCCGCGGGGGACGACTTCTCGCGCTTCTTCTTGCGCCGCTTGCCGGCGGGGCCAGGTGCGCCGCCACCGGGAGCACCACCACCGGGGCCGCCGGGGCCGGCTGGGCCACCGGGGCCGCCGGTACGTGGCGGGCCACCTGGTGCCTGACGGTACGGCGAGCTGCCCGGACCGGGGCGTGCGCCACCGGGGCTGGGGCGGGGACCCCCACCGGGCGCGCCGCGACCGGGAGGACCACCGCGCTGCGGCGGGCCACCGCGACCCGCGGGCGGCTGGCCCGGGGTCGGCTGCGGCCGCGCGGGGGCGGAGCGCAGCGGCGGCGGGATCGAACGGCGACCCGATCCGGTCTGCGGGAGGTTGAGCTCGGCGCGACGACGCGCCTCGGGGCTCTCACCGGTGGCGGTCGGCGGGGCAGCCTGCCGCGTCGACGGTGGGCGGAGCGGGACCTCGCCGGGCTTGAGCCGTGGCGGCGGCGCGCCGGGCATGCGCGTGGCAGGCGGGGTCGCCGGTGGCGTCCCCGGGGCACCGGACCCGTCCTCACCGGCGGCGGGCGGGGTCGCCGGTGGCGTCGGGGGCGCGTCGCTGCCCGCAGCCTCGGCGGCCGGGGCGTCCGCGACCGGCGGGGTCGCCGCTGGCGGCGTGGCCGGCGGCGGCGTGGCTGCCGGAGGCGTCGACGGAGCGGACCCGGACGCCTGCTCCTGCTGCTGGCGCAGGTGCGGCGGCAGGACCTTGGCGGCCTTCTTGCCCTCGGGGGGCGCTGCGGCCTGCATCGAGCGGTAACGCTCGAGCTCAGCGCGCTCCTTGCTCTTGCGCGCCTCCTCCTCGGCCTTGCGTTCCGCTTCGCTCTTGCCGAGCGATTCGCGGAAACGCGCAGCGTCGGCGCCGTTGATCGAGGACGAGTGCGAAGACGCCTCGACCCCGAGGTCGGTCAGCCGCCGGAGGACCTCCTTGTTGTGGAGGCCGGTCTCCTTGGCCAGCTCGTAAACACGGACCTTGTTGCTCACGTGCGGGAACTCCTCACGGCGCCCTCGTCGGGTGCCTGGCCACCCCGCGGTCCGGGGTGCATCGTCACCCCGCGCTCGGGGTGCTCACTCTGGTGCCTCGTGGCCGGCTCGTTGGTGCTGGTGTGCTGCCGGCTGGAGGTGTCTGGCGGTCCTGGTCGTCGAGGTCGCGGCGGAGCGTGTCGAGCGCCGCGCGGATCTCGGTCTCAGGTGCGCCTCGGAGCGCGCGCCGGAGGCGTCCGGCGCCGCGTTCGCTGGCGGCTTCTATGCAGGAGGGGTCGGGACAGAGGTTGGCACCCCGGCCGGGTGCGCGTCGCTGCCGGTCGTACCGCACCCCGTCAGGGGTCCGCGCCAACCGGACGAGCTCGTCCCGTGGCCGTGTCCGGCGACAACCAACGCACGTGCGAACCGGACCGTTCCCGTCGGGGGCCGCGTGGCTCCCGACAGGTGCGGGCTGGTGCCGCTCGCGCGTCACGCGCTGCAAGGGTACTTCCTCCGGGCGGTCTGGCGAGGGTCGGCGTCCGATGGCCGGGCGTGGCCTCCGGCTGGTCGACACCGGATCCGCACGGGGCGGGACCGGCGCCGACGTCGGATCAGGCGTCCGCCCCCGGTGCCGTGGGCTGATCCGCAGCGGGGGCCGCGTCCTCGTCGCCCTCGTCGATGCTGGCCTTGCGGACCTGCTCCGCCGACTCGTAGGCAGCCGCGATGGCCTGCGCACCCTCGTCGGAGAGCGGGTTGCCGTACTCGTCGATGAGCCCCGCGTCGAGCGCCTCCTGGAAGGCACGCTGCTCCTCGGCGAACTGGGACTCGGACTTGATGTCGATGCGCCAACCGGTGAGGCGGGCGGCCAGGCGCGCGTTCTGGCCCTCGCGGCCGATCGCCAGCGACAGCTGGTAGTCGGGCACGATCACCAGCGCCGTGCCGTCGTCGGGGTAGAGGTAGACGTCGCTGACCTTCGCCGGCGACAGCGCGTTGGCGACGAGGCTCTCGGGCTCGTCGGACCAGCGCACGATGTCGATCCGCTCGAGCTCCTCGGTGTGGAGCTCCTTCTGGATGCCGCGCGCCCGCTGCCCACCGGGACCGACGCACGCGCCGACCGGGTCGACCTGCGGGTCGTTGGACATCACCGCGACCTTGGTGCGGTGACCGGCCTCGCGAGCGATGCCGCGGACCTCGACGATGCCCTCCTCGATCTCGGGTACCTCGAGGGCGAACAGACCGACCACGAGGGCCGGGTGGGTGCGCGAGGCGACGATCTGCGAGCCCTTGAGCTGGCGACGCACCTCGATGACGACCGCACGCACGTGGACGCCGTGCTCGAGCCGCTCGTTGGGGATCTGCTCGGAGTAGGGCAGCAGCGCCTCGGTCCGGCCGAGCTCGAGCAGGGTGACGTTGCCCTGCTGGCTGATCTGACCCGCGACGATGTCACCCTCGCGGCCGACGAACTCGCCGTAGGTGGCCTCGCGCTCGGCCTCGCGCAGGCGCTGCAGCAGCACCTGCTTGGCGGTTTGGGCCACGATGCGGCCGAAGTCCTTCGGCTCCTCCTGCCACTCGGAGACGATGTTGCCCTCGTCGTCGAGCTCCTGGGCGAAGAGGGTGACGTCCCCGGTCACGCGGTCCACGACCACACGGGCCTCGTCACCGGTGGCCTGCGGCGAACGCTTGTAGGCCGAAGCCATCGCGGTCTCGAAGGCTTCGACCACGGTGATGAAGTCGATGGACTTCTCGCGCTCGATCTGGCGCAGGGCGTCGAGGTCGATCTTCAACTCATGGCCTCCCAGGTGGTCGGGGTCGTCGGGGTCGTCGGCGGTGTCGCGGTCGAGATCACCACGGCAGCACCACCTTGCCGTGGTCAACCTCCGCGAGGGGCACGCGGACGGTGTCCGAGCCGACGGTCAGGGTGACGGCCGTGTCGTCGGCGTCGACCACCTCGCCCCGCATCGTGCGCGGTTCGCCCGCGTCCTCGGTGCGCAGCAGATCGATCTCGCGCCCGACGTTGCGGACGAAATCCCGGGGCCGTCGCAGCGGACGGGTCGCCCCCGGCGAGGTGACTTCGAGGGTGTAGGCACCAGCGATGAGGTCCACCTCGTCGAGCTCGTGACCGACCTTGCGCGCCAGCGACGCGATGGTGTCGACGTCCAGCCCAGCGCCCGGCTCGGTGGCGTCGGCGACCAGCTTCACCACCCGCCGCCCCTTGGAGCCGGCGATCTCGACGTCCACGAGGTCGATCTCGAGCTCCTCGGCGAACGGCACGGCGAGGTCACGCACCCGGGCGGGGAGCGTCTCGTCGTCGTGGCCGGCCATGGATCGTCCTCGGGAGGTGTCTGGCGGTCACGCGCTGTCCGGGCGCGTGTCCGGGTCACGCTCTGTTCTGTCGCGTCGTCCGGTCACGACGACGGCCGGCCCCGGCGGGCCGGCCGTCGCGGTGGACGTCCGTTGTCTGCTGCGGTCGTGCGTCGTGCCTCTCGTGCGTGCTCCGCCGGGTACCCGGAGCCGAGCCGTGAGGCCCGAACGCACGACGCGGGCTAGCAGCCCGCGTGGACCGCCGAGCCTACCAGCGCGGCAGGAGGGCCGCACCCGCGCGCACGGGCCTTACGCTCGGGCCATGGAGCTCCTGGAGCGGGACACCCAGCTCGCGACCCTGGCGGCGCTGTTGCACCGAGCGCACGAGGGCGCGGGGCAGCTCGTCCTGATCGCCGGACCCGCCGGCATCGGCAAGACCAGCCTCGTCGAGCGACTGCGGCACGACGCGCAGCGAGGCGGAGCGCGGGTGTTGCACGGCGCCTGTGACGCCCTGGCCACGCCCCGTGTGCTGGGCCCGCTGCGGGACATCGCCGCCCAGACCTCCGGCGACCTCGAGCACGCGGTGCGGACCGACGCTGCCCGTGACGACCTGCTCGACGCCTTCCGGACCGAACTGACGGGTCGGCGGACCACGGTGGTCGTCATCGAGGACCTCCACTGGGCGGACGAGGCGTCCCTGGACCTGCTCCGCTTCGTCGGTCGCCGACTCAGCGGGCTCCGCGCGCTGGTGGTGGCCACCTACCGCGACGACGAGACGCCACCCGGCTCACCGGTGCACGTGCTGCTCGGCGACCTCGCGTCGAGCGCCCCCCTGACACGGCTCCGGCTCGGACCGCTCTCACGGGACGGCACCGCGCAGCTGGCAGCCGGGTCACCGCTGGACGTGGACGAGCTCCACGCGACCACCGGTGGCAACCCCTTCTACGTCAGCGAGATGCTCGCCGCCGAGACCGCTGGTGTCCCGTCGTCGATCAGCGCCGCCGTCCTCGCGCGGGCGTCGCGCCTTCCAGCCCCCGAGCGCGCCGTGCTCGAAGGGGCCGCCGTCGTGCCGGGTCAGGTGGAGACGGCGCTGCTGATCGCCGTGACCGATGCGGACACCGCCCAGCTCGACCGCTGCGTCGATGCGGGCATGCTGCGACCGGTCGAGAGCGGCCTCGCCTTCCGGCACGAGATCGCGCGGCGGGCGATCGAGGCCGCCATCCCGCCAGCACGCCGGGCCGACCTGCACGCGAAGGTGGTCAGCCACCTCCTCGACGCGCCACCTGACCGCACCGACCACGCCCGCATCGCCCACCACGCCGAGCGATGCGGCGACGCGGCGACGGTGCTCCGACATGCAACGCTGGCCGGCCGACGCGCGGCGGCGGCCGGGTCGCACCGCGAAGCGCGCGACCAGCTCGACCGGGCGCTACGCCACGCGGACGGCCTCCCGACCGAGGAACACGCCTCCCTGCTCGAGGACCACGCTCGTGAGTGCTCGTACACGGATGCTGCGGCGCAGGGGCTCGCGAGCCAACGTCGGGCGCTCGCCGCGTGGCAGCAGGTCGGCGACGTGCGTCGGATCGGCGCGGCGACCTGCTCGCTGTCCCTCCTCCTCGCCCTCGAGGGCGACACCGCTGCCGGGCAGGTCGCCCAGGCCGAGGCCATCGACCTGCTCGAGACGCTGCCACCCGGACCCGAGCTGGCCTTCGCGTACGCGCTGCGGGCTCACACGCACATGCTCGTCCGCGAGCTCCCCGAGGCCGTCAGCTGGGGACAGCGGGCCATCGCGCTGTCCGAGCAGGTCGAAGCACACGCGGCGCTCACACGAGCTCTGGACGCCCTCGGATGCGCACAGATCCTCTCGGGCGACCCGGCAGCCGGACGCGCGACGCTGGAACGCAACCTGGAACTCGCGCTCCAGCACGGCCTACGTGCCGACGCGACCCGCGTCCTCGGCAACCTCGGCTCCGCGTTCGGTGAGGTCCGCGACTACGCCAGCGCGGACGGCTACCTGCAGCGGACCATCACCCTCGCCCGTGAACACGACCACGACAGCCACATCCACTACGCGACCGCGTGGTGGGCGCGCACGCAGCTCGAACAGGGACGTTGGGAGGAGGCGGTCACCGCGGCGTCCACCGTGCTCCGGGATCCGCACGTGAACCCGATGTCGCGCATCGTGGCCCTGACCGTGATCGGACGCGTCCGTGCCCGCCGCGGTGACCCGGGCGTCGCCGCGGTGCTCGACGAGGCGTGGGCGGTCGCCAGCACGATGCGCCACCTCCAGCGGACCTGGCCGGTCGCCGCGGCACGCGCCGAGGCGGCGTGGCTGGCCGGCGACCTCGAGAGCGTCGCCGACCTGGTGGCCGAGCCGCTCGCCGACGCACGTCGGCTGCACCACCCGTGGGCCACCGGCGAGCTGGCCTTCTGGGCGTGGCGAGGAGGCGCGCTCGAGGAGCCACCGACCGGCGCCTACGAGCCGTACGCCCTGCACGTGCAGGGCCGGTTCGTGGCCGCGGCGGACGCCTGGCAGCGGGTCGGCTGCCCCTACGAACGTGCGTCGGCGCTCGCCGACAGCGACCGGGACGACGACCAGCGCGAGGCGCTCGCGGAGCTGCAGCGCCTCGGAGCTGCCGTCGACAGCCGGCGGGTGGCTCGGCAGCTGCGAGCGCGGGGGGTGCGCAGCCTGCCACGTGGCCCCCGTCCGACGACGCGGGCGAACCCTGCCGCCCTGACCACCCGCCAGCTCGAGGTACTCGACCTGCTCACCGAAGGCGCCAGCAACCGCACCATCGCCGAGCGACTGTTCATCTCCGAGAAGACCGCGGGGCACCACGTGTCCGCGATCCTGACCAAGCTCGGGGTCAGTTCCCGTGGGGGCGCGGTGCGGGCGGCCCTCGATCTCGGGCTGGGTCCCGAGCGTGCGGCAGGCGGGGTCGCCGACGACGCTCTCTAGGTAGGCGTCCTCCGGCGCAACCTAGGGAGGTCTCCCGATGTGGGCGTCCGCTGCGAAGCGCAGGCTCTCCGAGCAGTCAGCGGACGGTCCGCGGAGCTGCGAGGAGGAACACCATGCCGAGGTACCTGATCACCCGTCACTTCCCGGAGGGCCTGACGGTCCCGCTCGACGACGTCGGGGCGGACGCGTGCGCGGCCATCGCGACCCGCAACGCGCTGCACGACGTGACCTGGTTGCACTCGTACGTGACCCCGGACCGGTCGACCACGTTCTGCGTGTACGACGGACCGGATCCCGAGGCGCTGCGTCGGGCCGCGGGTGACAACGAACTGCCGGTCGAACTCATCACGGAGGTCCGGGTCCTGGACCCGTACTTCTACCTCCCGGCCGAGGCCCACACGGCGGTGTCGTCATGAGCCGCCCGAGGATCGCCCTGGTCGCGCTCGCTGCGGCGCTGCTGGTCAACACCTCGGTCACGGTGGCCGGTGCCGCCCCCGGTGACGACGGTGGCAGCGCGCTCGCCGAGGTCCGTGCCGCGACAGCACGCTTCCACCACCGAGCAACGGCGGAAGCGGCCGGGTACGGCTTCATCCCGGGACTCGACCACTGCTTCGTGGCGGACGATCCGGCGGACGGCGCGATGGGGTACCACCTCATCGACGCGTCCCGGCTCGACCTCGACCTCGACCCGCTCCGACCCGAGGCGCTCGTCTACGTCCCTGGACCGCGCGGCCAACTGCGGCTGGGTGCCGTGGAGTGGATCGTGCCGGCCGAGCCGTGGGACGCCGAACACACCCACCCCCCGGAGGTGCTCGGCCACCACCTGCACCTCAACGAAGCGCTCGGCGTCTACGTGCTACACGCGTGGCTGTTCGAACCGAACCCGGCGGGGACGTTCGAGGACTGGAACCCACGGGTCTCCTGCCCCGCACCCTGACCGAGGAGCACGCTCGGCGCGCGTGAGACCAGGTCGCTTCGCGACCGAGGGCGACCCCGACGACGTCGGGGTCGCCCTCGCCGCGTTCGGCGCGGATCTCCTCGGCGAACGGCACGGCGAGCTCGCGCACCCGGGTCGGGAGGAGCGGGCCGACGCGGCACGGTCACGTCGTCAGCCGCGCACGGCAGAGCTCCAGCAGCCAGGTACCGAAGTCGGGTGCCAACTGCTCGAGGTCATCCCCGGGCGCCGACGATCCAGGTCGCCACACCAGGACGGGAGCCTCACCGTCCTCACCGCCCCTGGCCGTGTCCAGGACCAGGTAGTCGGTGCCCCCGTCGAAGGACACCACCACCATCGTGGATGGCAGGTTCCAGTCCCGTCTCCCCTCGAGCGTCATCCAGATGCCATCCGGCACGCCCGACGCGGAGAAGTCGCCGTGGATGACCCCGAAGATCTCCTCGCCGGCCACGTCACCAGCGCCGAAACGCGCCACGAACGCCCGGTAGGACGGCGGCAGCCGGAGACCGAGCGCCTCCTCGGCGGCGACGATCAGCGGTTCGTCCCGTGGACCGACGACGTCGCACCGGTTCTCGTCCTCACGCAGGAGCGCGGACGCCGACTCGAACGCCGCCATGCTCACGCAGGATCTCCGAGGTCGTCCGGCCGCCCGCCACCCACGATCAGCTGAGCCAGGCCGACGACCTGGCTCGTGAGGTCGCTCACGCCGGTGTGGAGGTCGGCGGCCCTCAGCAGCGCATCCGTCGACGCGCCGGAGTCACGCTCAGCCTCCGGGATCCGGGCCCCACGCTCCACGGCCGCCAGCACGTCACGGGCCCGTCCCGGCGAGCCACGCGGGTGCCACGCTCCTGCCGCCGGTACCACCCGCCTCACCCGTCATCTCGTCCGTGGATCTGCTCTGCGATCCACACCGTCAACTCCGTCTGGAAGTCGTCGCTCGAGACGTGCTCGTGGCGGTTCTCAGGGTCCTCGAGCAGCAACCGCAGCTTGTCGCGGAGCTCCTCCGCTTCGCGTCGCGTGAGAGCGATGCCGACCGCCTGCAACGCCGTCTCACGCTCCACGTCCTCGAGCCTCACGGCACACCTCCCAGGAACCACGTCGCTTCGCCAGCCTTCGTCAGTCACACCGGCGGCGGCTGTTCCCTGTCGTAGCGCGTGAAACGGCCGTAGTCCCCGAACGCCGGCGCGTTCGGCTCCCAGTTGATGTCCAACGGCACACCGCGGTGCTGCGGCGCTCACGGCGTCGTCGGACGTGGCGGGATCCTCGCCGTGGCGCGGGCAGCGGTCCAGCCCAGCGTCGCGCCGTAGGCGACGTGCCCGAGGACCGACATCGTCAGGAACAGCCGCAGCTCGGCGATCTGGAGCCACCGCGGGTACAGGGCGATCATGGCGAGCTCGAGCCCGAGACCCCAGCCGATCCCGGCCAGCACCCCGCGTCGTCCGAACAGCACCACGTACGCCAGCGCGAAGGCCACACCGTTGACCACGTGGAAACCGCTCCCGACGACCCAGCGCACCGTCTCGGACGCTCCCGAGCCGACCAGCGCGGTCCCGAAGTGCGGGAAGGCACCGAACGGGTGGATCGGGAAGCCGCCGAGCTCGACGAGCAGCAGGCGACTCACGTCGTAGGCGACCACCGCAGCGATGGCCGGCCACAGGCCCGCGCGGAGCACCCGACGGTCACCGAGGACACCTCCCGACGCGCCCATCGCCCCCAGCAACCCGGCCCCACCGACGAGCGCCGCCAACCAGACCACGAGCAGCGGGAGCCCCACGGTCACGTGGACGACCAGCGCCAAGCCCGACGAGAGGAGCATCCCCGCACGGACGCCTTCGGCCACGCCCGGACGCTCCAACGAACCGCGGTTGCCACGATCCTCGATCACGTCGGACCGCCGGTGACGCGAGGTTCGCCGTACTCGATCAGGTGCGTCCCGTACGCGATCGCGGCCGTCGCAGCCAGCCCACCGAACAGCCCCCAGTACACGCCTTCGGGCTGCGCGAGCAGACGGAACAGCACGGTGCCCACCGTGCCGAGGCCCACCCAGAGGAGCACGACACCACGGCGCGGCAGGTCGGCGGCACGATCCCGAGGCGGCCCGTGCGGACGGCGGCGACGGGCACGACCCCGCAGCACCTCGACGACCAGCACCACCACCAGCAACAGGCCCAGGTAGCTCGCCTGCACGTTGGGGCCGAGCCAGCCGATCGTCGCCTCGATCGTCGAGCCGCGGGTGTCCCGGTACCACGGCAGGGACAGCGCGACGACGTACCCGAGTGAGCCGGCGAGCACCATCCGCTCGCCAGCCTTCGTCGTCCCCGTGCTCGGCGGGTGGCTCGCGCCCGATCCAGGGTCGGGCGGCGGCACCTGCGGCGGGGTCCCCCCGTGGACCACATCGACCTCCGTCGGCCGGCGAGGCTAGTCACCGCTGACATCGCGCGTCGCCGATCATCCCCCGTAGCGGGCCATCCTCTGAGCTGGCCGCGGTGTCTTGGTAGCGTCCCGAACCGGTGCATCCCGCCATGCACGACGACGCACATCCGCCAGCTCGGTCGACCACGGGGGAACGACGATGGCCAGCGACCCACCAACGCCACCGACTCCGGACGAGCCGGCCGGAGCGACGGAGCCTCTGCCGACCACGCCACCCTCCGGGCCGCCGCGCGGTCAGCCGGCGGACTGGCCGGCACCTCCGCTCTCCCCCGGTGTCGGTGACGGCGAGGCGCAACCCGTCGGCGGCGCGTGGGCAGCACCGCCCGCGACCGCCGACGCAGCGGCGGCCGGGTGGCCGGCTCCCGCTGGGGCCGAGGAGGCCGCGGCCGAGGCGGAGGGCGGGGCGCTCCGGACGCAGCTCAGCGCGAGCGCTCTGCTCATCGCTGTCGCGCCGGTGATCTTCGCCGTCACCATCGGGGCCATCACCGCGGCACTCGTCGCGGCGCTGGCGGACGGTCCCCCGCAGGACGTGCTGCGCGGAGTGTTCGCAGCGGTCACCGGTGCGCTGCTCGGCATGCACACCGTGGCTGGCCCGATGAGCGCGGTGCTGCCGGTCGACGGCCTCTCGCTCCTGCCCTACGGCACGATCGTCCTGGCCGCCGCCCTCGGGTCGATGAGCGGCGGCGTACGCCGACACGCGGCTGCCCAGCGGATCAACGTGCCGATCCTCGCCGTGGCCACCGCGGTCGTGCTCGTGGTCAGCATCATCGCGCGCTTCACCGCACCCGAGGGTGTCGAGGTGGGTCTGCGGTTCCTGGCCATCCCGGTCGTAGGCCTCGCGCCGTGGCTGCTGACCACCTGGGCGTCACGTTCGCCGGTAGCCCGGCGCGTGGTGCTCGGGTTCGCGATCGCGCAGCTGGTGGCGGTCCTGTTCCTGCTCATCCGTACCGCGGTCGCCAGCGACGGGTTGGATGCCGGTCAGGTGGCCGTGCTGATGGCCGGTACGACGATCGCCGGTCTGGCCGCATCGGCATCCCTGGTGGTCGGCGCCACCGTCTACCCGTTCTTCGGCGCGATCGGCAGCGGCTTCGCCGGACTGTCGCTGCGCGACGGCGCCGCGATCAACGAGTGGACCTGGCTGCTGCCGCTGGCCACCGTCATCGGCTGGACCTTGGTCGGGACCCGCAACCACGACGCGCGCAGCTGGCGGGCCGTCCGCGCGCTGACCCTCCGCGCCACCGGGGTCGCCGCCGTCCTGATCCTCACGATCGGCACGACCGGCGAGCTCGTCTTCCTCGATGGGGAGGTCGGCCTGATCGGGATGCCCTTCCGAGGCCTGCCGAGCCTGATCGTCGTCGCCGTCTGCATCTACCTCGGCACCTACATCCGTGGTGTCACCCGTTCCGAGGGTTGGGCGTCGTTCGACCAGCTCGTCGCCGACGTGCGTGACCTCGGCCGCGCCAGCGCTGCCGGGGCGCGCACGCTGCAACGCTCCATCCAAGCGGCCATCGACGAGGACCAGGAGGATCACGAGAACCACGAGGACCACGCGCCCGGAGCCCCGTCCGAGCCGTCCACCACCGAACCCCTCAGCTGAAGGACGACCTCAGACGACGACCGGGTCGCCCTCGCCGCGTTCGGCCCGGATCTCCTCGGCCATCTCGGTGGCGTAGTGGACCATCGCCTCGACGATGTCCTCCTCGCGCACGGTGGCGATGCGCTCGCCCTTCTTGATGATGTCGCCCTTGCCGTTGCCGGCGGCGACGCCGAGGTCGGCCTCGCGCGCCTCGCCCGGTCCGTTGACCACGCACCCCATCACGGCGACGCGGAGCGGCGCATCGAGCCCTTCGAGGCCCTTCTGGACCTGTTCGGCCAGCGTCCACACGTCGACCTGCGCACGGCCGCAGGACGGGCAGGACACCACGTCGAGGCCGCGCTCACGCAGGTGCAGCGACTCGAGGATGGCGATGCCGGCCTTGACCTCCTCGACCGGGTCGGCCGACAGCGACACGCGGATGGTGTCGCCGATGCCCTCGGCGAGCAGCGCGCCGATGCCGACGGCGGACTTGATCGACCCGGTCTTGAGCGGTCCGGCCTCGGTCACGCCGAGGTGCAGCGGGTAGTCGCAGCTGGCGGCGAGCAGCCGGTAGGTCTGGATCATCACCCACGGGTCGGAGTGCTTGACCGAGATCTTGGTGTTGCCGAACCCGACGTCCTCGAGGAGCCTCACCTCGTTGAGGGCTGACTCGACCATCGCCTCGGGCGTCGCCCGGCCGCCGTACTTGGCGAGGATGTCGTCCTCGAGGCTGCCGCCGTTGACCCCGATGCGGATGGCCACGTCCGCCTCGCCGGCGAGCTGGCCGAGCAGGGCGACCTTGTCGTGCTTCTTGATGTTGCCCGGGTTGATGCGCACCGCGGCGCAGCCCGCCTCGATGGCCAGGACGGCGTACTTCCACTGGAAGTGGATGTCGGCGATCAGCGGGATGCGGCTGTGCTCGGCGAGGTAGGCCAGGGCTTCGGCGTCCTCGCGGCGCGGGACGGCGACCCGGACGATGTCGGCACCGGCAGCCTGGCAGGCGGCGATGGCCTGCAGGGTGGTGTCCGCCTCGTGGGTGGGGGTCACCGTCATCGTCTGCACGCTGATCGGTGCGTCCCCACCGACCTCGATGGGGCCGACCTTGATCTTGCGGCTGCGACGACGGCCCGGGTTGGTCGGCCCCGGGGGGCCGAACGGACCGTCGACGACCGGGGCTGCGTCGGCAGCTGGCGTCGAGGGCAGCAGGGGCAACGCGCCGGACACGGGGACCTCTTCGTTCGGGGAGCCGGACGGCTCAGATGCGGATGGGCTGGGTGATGTCGAGGTAGAGCAGGGCGAAGAACACGAACCCGAGCACCACGAGGACGGGGACGGCGACCGCGGCGATCGCACGGGGATCGACGGTGAAGTCCTGCGCCCGCCCGCGCATCCGCCGCACCGCGTTGACGCTGCGTTCGATGGCGAGGACCGCGAGGTGTCCGCCGTCGAGGGGGGGCAGGGGCAGCAGGTTGAAGATGCCGATGAAGACGTTGATCGCCGCGACCAGGAGCAGCAACGTGCCGACCCCGAACGCGGCGGCCTGCCCCGCGATGTCGGCAGCGCCGACGAGCGAGACCGCACCTTGGGCATCGCGTTCCACGCCGCCGGTCGCCTGCGAGAACAACCCGGCCAGGCCGTCCGGACCGAAGACCCGCCCGATGGCACGGAAGGTCTGGTCGACCATCGTCACGAACCCGACCTGGCCGGTGAAGGCCTCGCGGACCGCCTCGCCGGCCGGCATCCGGTCCACCACCTCGGTGGGCAGGAAGCCGACCTGACCGACCTCTTCACCGGTGGTGGGGTCCTCCGCGAGGTCCGGGGTGACCGTGAGGGTCAGCTCGGCACCATCGCGCAGGACCACCAGCTCGGTCGGCTGCTCGGGTCGGGCGCGGATGCGATCGCGGAGCGTGTCGTAGTCGTCGCTGCGCACACCGTCGACGGCCACGACCTGGTCACCGGGCTGCAGACCTGCAGCCGCAGCGGGGGATCCCTCGAGCACGTCCGAGACCGTCGGGTCGATGCCGACGAACTGCGTGGCGGTGAACAGGAACAGCGTCAGCAGCAACACGATGGCGATCAGGAAGTGCACGGCCGAACCAGCGACGAGCACGATGGCCCGCTGCCAGGCCGGACGGTCGCCGAAGAACCGGCCCTCGTCCCCACGGCGGAGGCGGTGGCCGAGGTCGCCGACCTTGGTCGACGGAGGGACCTCGACCTCGATGGCTTCAGCGAGGATGCCGCGGGCGACGGACGGGGAGGCGTCGTGGGACACCCGGCTGCGCGTGCGCTCCACGATGCGTTCGGTCAGGTCCCCGGGGGTCCCACGACCCCGAAGCTCGGAAGTCAGGCGCTGCCAGGTCGCTTCGGGGATGGTCCCACCGTCCGCACCGGTCGCGCCGACGCCGACCGGCACGTGGGAGACGTCTTGCTCGACGGCGGCGGGATCGAACACGGCGTCGGGGACCGGCGCGAGCCGCTCGTCGAGCTCGCTCATGCCCCGGATCCGCACGAACCCACCGAGGGGCAGGGCCTTGACCCCGTACTCGGTCTCGCCCCGGTGGGTCGACCACAGCGTCGGCCCGAACCCGAGGAAGAAGCGGTCCGCACGCATGCCGAAGCGACGCGCGGTGAAGAAGTGCCCCGCCTCGTGGAGCATGATCGCGGCGATCAGGCTGACCACGAAGATGGTGATGGCGACCGATCCTGACAACGTCTACCCCTCCACGGCCACGACGGGCCGGACATCGAGACCTGCGGTGGCCCGCTCCCGGGCCCATGCGTCGGCGTCGAGCACGTCCTGCAGCTGGTTCGGTGCCCCCGGGTCGGTGGCGGCCCACGCGTCCATGGTGCCCTCGACGAGATCGGCGATGCCGAGGAACGGCAACCGTCCGGCGCGGAAGGCATCCACCGCGACCTCGTTGGCAGCGTTGAGCACCGCTGGCCAGGTGCCCCGGCGGCGCCCCGCCTCCTCGGCGAGGTCGAGCGCTCGGAACGTCGTGCGGTCCACCGGTTCGAAGGTGAGCTCGCTGGCGCGCGTCCAGTCGCAGGCCACGAACGCGTGATCGACCCGTTCCGGCCAGGTCATCGCGAGCTGGATCGGCAGACGCATGTCCGGCGGCGACAGCTGCGCGATGGTCGACCCGTCCACGAACTCCACCATGGAGTGGACCACGGACTGCGGGTGGACCACCACGTCGATGCGGTCCCACGGGACGGCGAACAGCTCGTGCGCCTCGATCAGCTCGAGCCCCTTGTTCATCAGGGTCGCCGAGTTGATCGTCACCACCGGTCCCATCGCCCACGTGGGGTGGGCGAGCGCATCGTCGACGGTCACCTCGGCCAGCTCGGCGGCGCTGCAACCGCGGAAGGGACCGCCCGAGGCGGTGACCACCAGCCGGCCGACCTCGCTGCGTCGCCCACCACGCAGGCACTGAGCCAGCGCCGAGTGCTCCGAATCGACGGGGATCAGGTGGCTCTCGCGACCCCCGGCCCGCTCGGCCGCAGCGACGACGAGGTCGCCCCCGACGATGAGCGACTCCTTGTTGGCGAGCGCCACCGGCGTGCCGGCGGCCAGCGCCGCCAGCGTCGGCTCGAGACCGACCGCCCCGGTGACCCCGTTGAGGACGAGGTCGGCGTCCGTGCCGGCGAGCTCGACGACGCCGCGCTGCCCATCGAGGACGTCGAGGTCGGGGCGGGCGGCACGCAGCGCCCGGGCGGCTTCGGGGTCGGCCAACGCCACGCACCGGACCCCGTGCGCGTCCGCCTGCGCGGCCAGGGCCGTGGCATCGCTGCCCGCTGCGAGCCCGACGACCTCGAACCGGTCCGGGTGGGTCGCGACGACCTCGAGGGCCTGGGTCCCGATCGAGCCGGTCGAGCCGAGCAGGACCACCCGGCGGCGGTCCGCGCTCACGAGCCCGGCTCCCCGGTCAGCGGCAGCAGCTTGTCGACGCGGTCCGCCGCACCGATGGCGGCCGGCAGCATGGTGCCCGCCCCGAGGTCGTAGGAGGCCAGCAGCTGCCCACACGCCGCGTCGGCGTCGCGCCCCCGGGTGTCGCGCAGGGTCACGTTCGCACCCCGCTGCTCGATGCGGTCGACGAACGCCGAGGTCGCCCGTGCCGACGGTTCCTTCCACCGCACGCCCGGGGTGGGGTTCATCGGGATGACGTTGACGTGGGCCCGCAGTCGCTTGGCGATGGCCGCCACGCGGTCGGCCTGGTGGGCGTCGTCGTTGACGTCGCCGATCAGGCACCACTCGATGCTGACCCGCCGGTTGGTGCGGTCCCGGTAGCGGCGGACCGCGTCCTCGAGCTCGGCCAGCGGGTGGGTCCGGTTGATCGGGACCAGCTCGTCGCGCAGCTCGTCGGTGGCGGCGTGGAGGCTGACCGCCAGGGTGACCGGCAGGCCGACGTCGGCCAGCTTGTCGATGCCCGGGACCAGACCGACGGTCGAGACCGTGATGCCACGGGCCGAGAGGCGGAAGCCGTCCGGGTCGTGGAGCCAGCGCACCGTCGCGAGCGTCGCCGGCAGGTTGGCCAGCGGCTCGCCCATCCCCATGAACACCACGTTGGTGACGTGGTCGGGCGCGTCGGCCGGCAGCGCGTCCCGGTCGATGGTCCCGCTGCGGAGGGCCGCGTCGCAGAGCACGACCTGTCGGATCACCTCGCCGGCCGTCAGCTGGCGCCGGAACCCGGCCTGCCCCGTCGCGCAGAACGGGCACCCCATCGCGCACCCGGCCTGGGTGGAGATGCACACCGTCGCGCGGCCCGGGTAGAGCATCAGGACGGTCTCGATCGACTCGCCGTCCGGGTAGCGCAGCAGCAGCTTGTGGGTGTGCCCGTCGTCGGCCACCCGGTGGGCCACCAGCTCGGGCCGAGCCGGCGCGAAGCGCTCGGCGAGCTGATCGCGCAGGTCCTTCGGCAGGTCGGTCATCTCGCGCGGGTCGTCGACCCCCCGCACCAGCCAGGCGTGCAGCTGCCGCGCCCGGTACGCCGGCGCGCCGAGCTCCGCGAACAGCGCGGTCAGCCCGTCACGGTCGAGCGCGTACGGGTCGATCGCCCCCCGTTCACGGGGCGGCGGGGCAGCGGATGTGAGGTCGCTCTTCACGGAGCTCCGGACGGGTGAGGGCGGACGGGACCGCCAGCACGTCAGGGTACGGCAGCGAGCCGGCGCGTCCTCGGGCCTGCGTGACCTCGTGGCTCGGGGTCCTGACAGACAACGACCGGACGCCGGTCGCCCCCGGCGGCGTCAGCCGCTGCGCAGGAGCAGCTCGACGGCGTAGAAGCCGACCGGCAGCGCCAGCAGGATGCCGTCGACACGGTCGAGCACACCACCGTGCCCGGGGAGGAGGTCGCCGAGGTCCTTGACCCCGAGATCACGCTTGATCATCGACTCGACCAGATCGCCGATGAACGTGGCCGAGCCGCACGCCAGGGCGAGCACCGCCGACCCGAGGACCGAGAACCGGTCGCTCATCAGCGGCAGGACGATCATCGCGAGCACGGTGGCGACCAGCAGCCCGCCGAGGAAGCCCTCCCAGGTCTTGTTGGGGCTCACCGACGGCGCGATGGGACGACGCCCGAACGCCACCCCGAAGGCGTAGCCACCGATGTCGGAGAAGATCGCCGCGCCGACGACCCCGATGACCGCGACGACCGCCGCCTCGGGGCGGGTGACGAGCAGCACACCGAAGGAGGCCAGGAAGCCGGTCCACAGCCCGAACGTGACCGTGGCCGCGAGCGTCCGGACCACGTCCCGGCGGTGCGGGTCGGACAGCTGCCACAGGACCGCGCCGATGAACAGCACGGCGACGCCCACCGCCTGACCGGCGTGGCGGGCCTGGTAGGCGCCGACGAGCATGACCGCGCACGACACGAGCAGGACGGGGACCTCGAGCTGGACGCCCACGGGGCGAAGGACCCGGCTGGCCTCGACGCAGGCCAGCGCCACCAGGACGCCGATCAGCAGCGAGAACGCCACCGGATGCCAGAACAGCGAGCCGAGGAAGATGGACGCGAGGACCACCCCGACGGCGATGGCCACCGGCAGGTTGCGGCCACCGACCTCGCGGCGGGAGGTGCCGGGTGCTGGATCGGGACGTGGCGAAGCACCCGGGTCCTCACCCGGGCTCCTCGGCCCCTCTCCCGTGGCCACCGACCGTGCTCCCACCTCGGTCCACCTGCGTGCGCCCGCTCAGACCTCGAGGAGGTCCTGTTCCTTCTGCTCGAGCAGCTTGTCGACCTGGGCGACGTGGGCCCCGGTCAGCTCCTCGAGCTTCTTGGTGGCGCGCTCGTGCTCGTCCTCGCCGACCTCGCCCTCGTCCTCGAGCTTCTGCATCGCGTCGCGGGCGCTGCGCCGGACGTTGCGGATCGCGATGCGGCCGTCCTCGGCCGCAGCCTTCGCCATCTTGATGAAGTCCTTGCGGCGTTCCTCGGTGAGCTCGGGGAACACGCACCGGATGACCGAGCCGTCCGAGGAGGGGTTCAGACCGAGGTCGGAGTCCCGGATCGCCTTCTCGATCTGGTTGACCGAACCCTTGTCGAAGGGGTTGATCAGCAGGATGCGCGGCTCGGGTACCGAGAAGTTGGCCAGCTGCTGGAGCGGCGTCGGCGCCCCGTAGTAGTCGACCGTGATCTTCTGCAGGATCTTCGGGTTGGCACGGCCCGTCCGGATGCCACCGAAGTCGGCGGCGACCTTCTCGACGGCCGCGTCCATCCTGCGGATCGCGTCCTTGGTGACCTCGTCGAGGCTCATCGATGGGCTCCTCGTTCGGCGGTGTCGGTGCAGCGCAGGGTCGTGGTCGCTCAGGCAGGGAGGTCGGCGGGCCGCACGAGCGTGCCCACGTGCTCGCCACGGACGACCCGTCCGATGTTGCCCTCGCGCAGCAGTTCGAAGACGACGATCGGCAGGCCGTTGTCCATGCAGAGCGAGATCGCGGTCGAGTCCATGACCTGCAGGCCCTGGTTGAGCACCGACAGGAAGTCGATCTCGTCGTAGCGAACCGCGTCGGCGTGGTGCTTGGGGTCCTTGTCGTACACGCCGTCGACCTGCGTGCCCTTCAGGATGGCCTCGGCACCGATCTCGAGGGCGCGCTGGGCGGCGCTGGTGTCGGTGGTGAAGTAGGGCACCCCGAGCCCGGCGGCGAAGATGACCACGCGGCCCTTCTCGAGGTGGCGGAGGGCGCGGCGCCGGATGTAGGGCTCGGCGACCTCCTTCATCTCGATGGCGGTCTGGACGCGCGTCTCGACGTTGGCCTTCTCGAGGGCGTCCTGCAACGCGAGGGCGTTGATGGTCGTGGCGAGCATGCCCATGTGGTCGGCGCTCGCCCGGTCCATCCCGGTCGCCGACGGCGAGTTGCCGCGGAAGATGTTGCCTCCGCCGACCACGATCCCGACCTGGGTGCCCTCGCTGGCCTGCTGGCCGACCTCGCGGGCGACCTGGCGAACGATGGTCGGATCGATGCCACCCTTGACCGATGGGTCGGAGAACGCCTCGCCCGACAGCTTGAGCAGGATGCGCGAGAACGGTGGGCGGTGCGGCACGGGCGGGTCCTCGGGTGAGGCGCGGCGGCTGGACGTGCGGCGAGACTAGCCGCCGCACCTGTGTCGGTCCGACGCGAGGACGCCGGCCACAGAGGCCGGCGTCCGGTGTCCGACGTGCTGCGTGGACGGTCGCGGGAGGGTCAGGCGCCGACCTCGAAGCGGGCGAAGCGGGCGACCTCGAGCTTCTCGCCGACGACCGCCTGGACCTCGGAGATCGCCTGCGCGACGGTCTTGTCGGGGTCCATGATCAGCGGCTGGTTGAGCAGGACCCAGTCCTCGTAGACCTTCTTGACCTTGCCCTCGACGATGCGCTCGATGATGTTCTCGGGCTTGCCCTGCTCGAGGGCCTCCTTGCGGGCGAACTCCTTCTCCTTCTCGAGGAGAGCGGCGTCCACGTCGGCCTCGGTCACCACCAGCGGCTTGGCCGCGGCGATGTGGAGCGCGATGTTGCGAGCCAGGGCCTGGACCTGCTCGGCCTTGGCGACGAAGTCGGTCTCGCACGACAGCTGGAGCAGCACACCGACCCGCGCGGGCATCCCCGGGGTGGGCGTGTGCGCGTAGGTGTAGATCAGACCCTCGGACGCGGTCCGGTCCTGGGCCCGAGCGTCCATCTTGGCGCCGGTGCGCTCGCGGACGAGCTCGGCGGCCTTGGTGAGGTCACCGTCGGCATCGTCGAGGGCCTTCTTGCAGGCCATCATCGGCGCGTTGGTGAGCTCACGCAGCTTCTTGACGTCAGCAGCGGAGACGGCCACGGGGGCCTCCTTGGGGTACGTGGTGTGGGCGCGGTCGGGCCGCCCCGCGCGGTGCACGGGGCGGCGCGTCCGTCAGCTGGCGGTCGACTCGTCGGTCGCAGGCGCGGCCTCGGCCGGTGCAGCCTCGGCCGGTGCAGCCTCGGCCGGTGCAGCCTCGGCCGGCGCGGCATCGGCCGGCGGCGGCGTCGTCGTCTCCGGCGCAGCCTCGGGGCCACCACCAGCGCGGGTCGCCTGGGCGGCTGCCTGCTGGCGCTCGAGCTCCATCTCCCACTCGGCCTTCGGCTCGGAGACCTCGAGGCCGCCACCGGCGGACTGCGCCGCCTGCAGGGCCTGGACGCGCAGCTCCTCGTCGGGCGAACGCGAGGCCCGCAGCAGCAGACCGTCCGCGCAGGCGTCGGCGATGATGCGCGTCAGCAGCGCCGACGAGCGGATCGCGTCGTCGTTGCCCGGGATCGGGAACTGGACGAGGTCCGGGTCGCAGTTGGTGTCGAGGATGCCGATGACCGGGATCTTGAGGCGGTTGGCCTCCTTGACCGCGATCTCCTCGATGACGGTGTCCACGACCCAGATGGCGTCGGGGAGCTTGGCCATCTCGCGGATGCCGCCGAGGTTGGTCTGCAGCTTCTCGTGCTCACGGCGCAGCTGCAGGACCTCCTTCTTGGGCAGCAGTTCGAAGGTGCCCGAGGACTCCATCGCCTCGAGTTCCTTGAGGCGCGCCACCCGGCCCTTCATGGTGGCGAAGTTGGTGAGCATCCCGCCCATCCACCGCTCGGTGACGTAGGGCATCCCGACGCGGGTGGCCTGCCACTCGATGGTCTCGTGGGCCTGCTTCTTGGTGCCCACGAACAGGACGGTGCCGCCCTTGGCGACCAGGTCCCGGGTGTGGGTGTACGCCTTCTCGATGTACCCGACGGTCTGTCGGATGTCGATGACGTAGATGCCGTTGCGCTCGCCGTAGATGAAGCGGCGCATCTTGGGGTTCCAGCGACGGGTCTGGTGTCCGAAGTGGACACCGGCCTCGAGCAGCTGGCGCATCGTGACGACGGCCATGGTTGGTTCCTTCGGTTCGGTTGGGCCTCCGCCCGTGTCATCCGGGGTGCGACCCACCCGTCGCGCGTCAGGCCGCGCGGGGGCACCGGGGTCGCCCGTCGACGGGCGTGTGGAGTGAGGTAGCTGGACGTGAACAGACGTGAACAACGGGCCCGCCGGTGACTTCGGTCGCGACCGGCTGGCGTGCTGCCGCCGGTGCGGACGAGGTGACGCGGACCCGTACGGGGGTCAGGGTACCGAGGACGGCCCCGCACCGTCCACCGGCGCGTCGTGGCGCACGCGCGCGGTTCAGGACACCGGGGTCAACGCGGCGTCGGGAGCCATCGGGTGCTCGGCCGTGTCCGGCGGCCCGCCCGTCCCGCTGCTCGGCCCCGGCGCCACCTCCTTGGCGATCTCCCACACCACGCGCCGGCCGTCGCCCTTCGCGAGCGCCTTGGTCACCCCTCGGACGGGGTCGAGCTCGAGGAGGGTCGCGAGCGTGCGGGTGGCATCCGATGCCGCGTCCGAACCCCACCCGACCCGCCGGTCGTGGGCGGGGAGGGGCTGGTCGTCCAGGAAGCGGTAGACGGTCTCGTACATCGCCTCGGTCTCGAGCACGCTGCTGTGGCCACCGGGCAGGACGAGGGCATCTCCCACCGATCCTGCGTCGATCCGGCCGACGACCAGGTCACGCGACCCCGCGATCTCCAGCACCCGGATGCCGAGCTCGGCCAGCCGGTCGGGGTCCCGGGCCGGCCGGTCCCCCCACACGGGTACGCCGTACCGCTCCAGCGGCTGCGACCCGAGGCTGACACGTCCAGCGCCCTCGAGCCCGAACGCATCTGCCCCCAGCCGCCCGAGCTCCAGGATGTTGCCGCTGATCGGGTTGTCGCCGATCCCTCGCAGGAGCGACGCGGTGCCGCTGCCGCCGTGCGGGGTCCCGGCGGAGATGAGGTTGACGACGGGCGGCAGACCGAGGTCGGTCGGGTCGTGGTGGTAGGTCAGGTAGTGGGTGATCACGTCGCCACCCATCGAGTGTCCGAGCAGGTCGACCGGCCGGTGGGGCTGCGCCGCCTGGAGCGCCCGGAGCTGCGCCTCGAGCAGCGCGGCCGCCTCGTCGATCGACAGGTCGGTGTCCTGACCGCCGTACGGGCGCGGATCACACCCGTCCGGCGTCGGATCACAGCCCCGGTAGGAGAACACCGAGGTGTCGTCCGGCCCGTACCCGAGCTTGTCGGGGTCGAGGACCGGGTGCGGCCCCTCGGTGCCGTACCCCGGGACCTGCAGCAGGTGGTGGTGGTTCGGCGGCCGGGCGTAGCCCGGCCGCTCGGCGACCCGGCTCGGCGTAGCCATGATGAACAGCCGTGCCCCGCCCGGGTACGGCTCGAACGGCTCCACCGTTGGGTGGGTGCCCGCCCAGCCACCCGGGCCGACGAGGGTCGGGCGGGGTAGCGGCGCGTCGAGCAACCCGAGCGGGTCGATGTAGGTCTCGCCCCGCCGTGCGCTCCAATGCAGGCCGGGTTCGGGCCGCAACACGTCGTCGCCGTGGGATCCGGTCGCCGTGCCGATGGCCTCGCCGCGGGTGACGACGTCGCCCGCGCGGACGTGTACTGCGTCGAGCGCCCCGTAGCTGGTGACGATGCCGTCCCCGTGTCGTACCGACACCCAGCGCGACCCGGCTACGGACCCCGCGAACGTGACCTCGCCACCGGCGGCGGCGTGCACGGGGTCCCCTCGGCGCGCGACGAGGTCGACGCCGCGGTGGCCGGGACCGTAGGGGTGCGCCGGTTCGATGAAGGGGCGGAGCACGGCGCCCGGCACCGGCGCCTCGTAGGCGGGCACCGCGGCGGCCGGGGTGGGCGGTGGACCGACGAGCCCGGTGAGCACGAGCACGACGAGGGCCAGGGACAGGCGTGACACGGGGCATCCGCTTCCCCGCCCCCGGGCTGACGAACTCGACACGCGTCACGCTACGGGACGGGGACCCACCGGACCCGGCCGGGTCCCGCCCGCCTGTGGACGATCCTCGACCGGAGCTGCCCTACTGGACCTGGGCGACGAGCTTGGCGCGGAGCGAGAGGACCGCTGTCACCTCGTGCTCGGGGTGCCCGAGCGCGGTCACTGGACCTGGGCGACGAGCTTGGCGCGGAGCGAGAGGACCGCTTTCGTGTGGATCTGGCAGATGCGCGACTCGGTCACCCCGAGCACGTCGCCGATCTGGGACAGCGTCATGCCCTCGAAGTAGTACAGACCCAGCACGGTCTGCTCGCGCTCGGTCAAGCGTGTCATCGCGTGGCGCAGCATCTGCTTGGTCTCGACGTCGTCGTACGACTCCTCGGGCAGGATGGTGTGCAGGTCCTGGAGGGTGTCGACCAGCGAGATGCGGTCGCCCTCGCCGACGTCCAACACCTCGTCGAGGGCGGCCATCGACGTCATCGAGACCTTGGCGAGCGTCTCCTGGAGCTCGTCGATGGTCCACCCGAGCTCCTCGGCGAGCTCCTCCTCCGAGGGGCTGCGGTGCAGGTCGGACTCGAGCTGCTGCATGGCGTTCTCGAGCTTGCGTGCCTTGCTCCGCACCGAGCGGGGCACCCAGTCGACCGATCGGAGCTCGTCGATGATGGCGCCCTTGATGCGCGTGATCGCGTACGTCTCGAACTTGAACCCCTTCGAGACGTCGAACTTCTCGATGGCATCCATCAGGCCGAAGATCCCGTACGAGACGAGGTCCGCGTGCTCGACGTTGGCGGGCATACCCACGGCGACACGGCCGGCGACGTACTTGACCAGCGGGGCGTAGTGCAGGATCAGCTGCTCGCGCGTCGACGTGTCCGGCGCATCGGCGTAGCGGTGCCAGAGCGCTTGCACATCCAGGTCCACGCGGCCTCCCGTCCCCAACTGGCCGCCGCTCCCCCGTGCAGCGTCCGCGCCCACTCTAGCCACCGTAGTGCGCCGACGACCGCGCACGGGGGTGCGCCGCGGCGTGGACCTCCCGCAGCCGTCCTCGTGACAGGTGGGTGTAGCGCTGCGTCGTCGCGAGCGAGCTGTGTCCGAGGACCTCCTGGACCTGACGCACGTCCGCGCCACCCTCGAGCAGGTGGGTCGCCGCCGTGTGCCGCAACGTGTGGGGTGTCACATGACCGACACCCGCAGCTCGGGCGGCCCGTTCGACGATCGTCCGGGCGTCCCGCGTGCCGAGTCGACCACCCCGCGCGCCGAGGAAGACGGCGTCCGTCACGGCGACCGCACCGGCGGGCAGGAGCATCGGCCGAGCCGCGCCGAGGTAGGTGCGTAGCGCGTCGACCGCCGGGACCCCGAGGGGCACGATGCGCTGCTTGCCGCCCTTGCCGTCGAGGTGCACCTGCAGCTGCGGGAGGTCGAGGTCGGCCAGGTCGAGTCCGCAGGCCTCGCCGACGCGGGCACCGGTGGCGTAGAGCAGCTCGAGCAGGGCGCGGTCGCGGCGTCCGAGGGCCGTCCGCGCGTCCGGCGCCTCGAGGAGGCGGGTGACCTCGTCGACCCGCAGGACCCGGGGCAGGTGCCGTCCGGGGGTGGGGCTCTGCAGGAGGGAGGCAACGTCGCGTGCGATCGCGCCCCGTTCGGCGAGGAACGCGAACCAGGTCCGGATGGTGGCGGCACGCCGGGCCAGGGTCGCTCGGGCGTACCCACGGTCAGCGAGGTCGGCGAGGTAGCGCCGGAGGGTGAGCAGCTCGAGCTCACCGGGGTGGTCGATCCCCCAGCCGACGACGGTCCGGATCAGGTCCTCGGCGTCCCGCCGGTAGGCGTCGACGGTGTTGGCGCGGCGGCCGCGCTCGAGGGCGAGGTGGTCGAGGAAGGCGTCGAGCGTCTCGCGCCACGCCTCGGACATCGGGGCCGGGATCGGGCGCTCGGGCACGGCGCCGTCCGCGGGCGCCGAGGCCCGCGTTCCGGACTCCTCGTCGGCTCGCACGTGGCCGAGCGTGGTGCGCCCGGTGCCCGGTGTCAAGAACTGTCGTCTGATGTGGCGTCGGTACCGGACGCCGTCGACCCCGGGGCGAGCGGGTCAGCGGGCGGCGTGAGCGCGCTGCAGGAAGGTCGCCATCTGGGCACGGGTGACCGTCAGCCCGGGCTGGTAGGTGCCGTCCTTGTAGCCCGTGGTGATGCCTGCATCCGCGATGGAACCGATGGCACCGGCGTGCGGCGACGATCCGTGCACGTCCGGGAACCGCCGGTCCGACCGGGGCAGGTCGAGGGCGTTGCGCAGGAACGTGGCCATCTGATCGCGACGCACGATGCCCTGCGGGTCGAAGCGGCCGCCGCCGACCCCGCTGGTGATCCCGGCAGCCTTGATGGCAGCGATGCCGCGCTCGTGCGGGTGTCCTGCGGGCACGTCGCTGAAGCCGTGGGGACCCCCGTCGGGCAGCTTGCCGGCGAGCATGAGGAAGGTCGCCATCTGACCACGGGTGACCCCGTTGGAGGGGCAGTAGTGGCCGGGGGTGGCACAGCCCCTGGTGATGCCCTGCTCGGCGACCCAGGTGATGCCGGCCAGGTGCGGGTGGTCGGAGGGGACGTCGGAGAACCGGGCCCGGTTGACCCGCGCGACCGAACCGCTCGGATAGTCCCGACGGGCCTCGGCGTCCCGGAGGCTGAAGTACGGGTTGATCCGGTCGGTGCCCTGGCGGTCGACCACGTTGGGGTCGGAGATCTCGAAGTGCAGGTGCGGCCACGAGGCCGACGCGTTGCCCGAGTGGCCGACGTACCCGATGTGCTGCCCGCGCTGGACCTCGGAACCCCGGACGAGACCGGGGGCGTAGGCCTCCTCCGCGGGGCCGTCCTGGCGGCCGAGGTGGAGGTAGCGGTAGGTCCGCCCGTCCGTCCCGAGGATGCTGATGGCCCAACCCCAGCTCGGCAGCGAGCGGCCCTCGATGCCGTTGATGCTGGTGATGCGGCCCCCGACCGCCGCGTGGACGGGGAGGCCGTACGCGTTCGGGCCACCGATGTCGGTCGCCCCGTGATCACCTCGGGAACGCTGCCCGAAGTAGTCGTTGTGGTAGCTGGTGAGGCGGCCCTGGTCGTGGACCGGGAAGGTGATGTTCACGATCTGGTCGGTGCCGGCGACCGCTGACGCCGACGCCGACGGGGAGGGCAGCATCGCGACCACGAGGCCGACACCGAGCAGGAGCGAGAGGACAGCACCGGATGTGACACGCAGCACGGACGACCTCGAGTGACGGGGCGGGGGCGGAGCGGGGAGGGGTGCAGGGTGGTGGCCGCGGTGGCCGCGGCGTGCGGGAGGGCAGCAGGTTCGGGCTGGGTGCGCCATCCACGGGCACCAGGCCGCACGCGGGCACCGCCACGGGAACTCCCCCGGTCATCGGACAGGTCGGCCCCGAACTCGACCCGTCCATGCGCGTACCGCTCGGTACCGAGCGTGTGGCGCGTGTGGCCGCGGTCACCTGCTGTCGTGAACAGAGGTGCTCGGGAATCAGGGCGCGAGGAGCTCGGGGGACGGCGCGGCCGGCGGCGCACCCGGGACGGTCGCCCGCCCCTGCAGGGACTGGGCGCACGCCACACCGGCCGTAGCACCCTCGCCGATGGCGACGGCGACCAGCTGCATCCCCGGTGTGACGTCGCCCGCCGCGAAGACACCGGCGACGCTCGTGCCCTGCTCGTGATCGACCGCGATGACCCCCTCGTCGGTCAGCGCACAGCCGAGTCCGCGCGCGAGCTCGACCGTCGGGTCGTGGCCGATGGAGAAGAACGCCATCGCGGCCGGCAGCTCGCGCCCGCCGACGAGCCGGACGGCGTGCAGGTCGCCGCGGGGGCCGAGCAGCGCCTCGGCGCGGCCGTCGACGAGCTCGATGCCCACCTCGTCGAGCTGCCGGCGTTGCGCGTCGGTGACCTGGAGCGGCGTCCCGTCGCTGACGACCACCACCTCGCTGGCCCAGTCGAGCAGCTCGGTCGCGAAGGCCGGCACGTGTGCCCCCCAACCGAGCACCACGACGGGCCGGCCGCGGGCCTCGAACCCCTCGCAGGTCGGACAGTGCTGCAGACCGGCGCCGTAGTGCTCGGCGAGACCGTCGATCGCCGGGAGCCGGTCACGGACGCCCGTCGCGAGCACGACGCGGCTGGCGTGCAGGCACTGCCCATCGACCTCGACCTCGAACCCCTCGTCCGCGTGGTCGAGGCCCGAGACCGTGCCCTGGCGCACGGTCACGTGGGGGTACCGGCTCAGCCCCTCGAGCGCGTCCTGGCGCAGCTGCGCCGGAGTGACGGGGTCGCGGCCGAGGAGCCCGTGGACGGCCTCGACCGCGCGGTTGCGGTGATCGCCGGCGTCGACGAGCAGCGTGCGACGTCGGTACCGCCCGAGCCAGGTGGCCGCGCTGAGGCCGGCCGGTCCCCCGCCGACCACGAGCACGTCGACCTCGGTCGGTGGGGGCGCAGGGGTCGACAGGGTCCGCTCGCGGTCCGGGGGCCGGCAGCATCACCGCTCGCCGCGCTGCTGTGCCCGCCCGCGACCGTGCATCCGGTCACCGCCTCCGGCGGATCACTCGTCGTCCGGGCCCGCCGCCGGGTCGTGGCAGGCCACGACGATGCCGGTCGCGACGTCGGTGGCACAGCCATCCTCGTCGACGACCAGCTCGGGATCGGGAGGCGAGGGCTGAGCGGAGGTCTCGGCCGGGGGCTGCTCCGCACCGGTGACCGGGTCGGCCGGGTCCGTCTCGTCGGGGGCGACGGGGTCCTCGACCCCCGGCGCCTCGGCGGCGGGCGCATCACCGGCGGGCGCATCGCCGGCGGGCGCATCGCCAGCGGGCGCATCGCCGGTGGTTGCGGCGGGTGCCACGTCGAGCTGGACGGGGGCCTGGCTCCCGCAGCCGGCCAGGAGCAGCGCGGCGAGGGTGCACGCGAGCAGGCGGGACAGACAGCGGTGGGTCACGGTCGGGCTCCTCGGGGCGGGGCGGTTGCGGTGGTTGTCCGGGTCACGCCTGCTTCGCGGCCCAGGCGAGCGCGCGGGCCAGGAACGCGGCCATCTCGGCGCGTGTCACCGGCTGGCTCGGCCGGAAGGAGCCGTCGCGGTAGCCGCTTGCGATCCCTGCCTCGACGAGGCCGCCGATGGCTCCGTCGTGGGTGTGTCCGCGCGGGACGTCGGGGAAACGGCTCGGCGTCCGCGGGACCTCGAACCCACGTGCGATGAAAGTCGCCATCTGACCCCGCGTGACGGGCGCGTTGGGGCAGAAGCGGCGCGGCTCGCAACCGGTGGTGATCCCCGCTGCAGCCAGCGACGCGACAGCGCTGGCGTGGGGACCCGAGTCGATGTCGCGGAACGGGGTGCCGCTCACCGCTGGCAGGTCGAGGGCACGGACGAGGAACGAGGCCATCTGGGCGCGCACGACCGGGTCGCTCGGGCAGTAGAAGCCGGGCGCGCAGCCCTCGGTGATGCGTCGCACGGCGATGGTCTCGATCGCGGTGTAGTGGGGGTGGCTGGCCGGCACGTCACGGAACCGGGTGGAGCCGGCCGGGCTGATACCGGTGGCCAGGGACGCGATGCGGCTCCGCAGGTGCCCCATCCGGGCGTAGAGGTACCGGCCCGGGCACGCGGTCTGGCCGACGTTGCGGTGCGACGTGAAGGTGTTGATCCGGGTGCCGTTGACGGTCATGGTCCGCGAGGCGCTGCGGTCGATGCCGTGGACGTCGTACTTCCAGGCGCTGACGCGGGCGACCGACTCGAGCGCGGCGGAGGGCACGTCGGCGATGTCGAAGTTGCCCATCACCGAGACCCCGAAGGAACCGGTGTTGTAACCGCGGGCGTGGGCCCCGATGACGCCGCGGTCCAGACCGCCGAAGCGTCCCTCGAAGATCTGCCCGTAGCGGTCGACGAGGATGTTGTAGCCGATGTCGCCCCAGCCGAGCGTCTGCGCGTGGTAGTGGTAGATGCCGCGGACGACGGCCGCCGACTGCGCGCGGGTGTAGTTGTTCGACCCGGCGGTGTGGTGCAGGACCGCGAAGGTCGGGGTCCGGTACGAGGGGCTGCCGCGACGGATGGACTCGTTGGCCCCCCAGCCGGCGCGGGAGATGATCGTGGGCCGGGCCGCGGTCGCCTCGGCTGGCGCGACCACCGGTCGCGGGGTCAGGTGGCGCACGACCTTGGCGAGGGTGCTCTCGTTGGCGCCGAGGGTGTCGACGAGGATCGCCTCGATCTGGTCACCGATGTCGCAGCCGTCGCAGGTCACCGCGTCGGCATCGAAGGTGAGCTGGAACGCGTCCGAGGGACCGACCCAGATGGGCTCGGTCACGTCGCTGGCGGCGGTGGCGGCCTCGGGGCTGTCCGCGTCCGGACCATCGAGGACGGCGTCGACGCGGTCGATGTCGAGCCACTCGTTCCAGACGCCGTCGAGGTCGCGCGTTCGGATCTGCAGCTCCTCGAGGCCGGGCGGCAGGCGCAGGCCGATGGTCGAGAACGACACCTCGGTGACGACCGGTTCGGTCCGGGCGGGCTCGACGGCCTGGAGGTCGGACGCGACGTCCGCTCCCTCAGGATCGGTCGCCAGCCGTAGGCCCTCCACCGTGGTGGTGACGGTCTGCGGTGGGGCGACCTCGGTGGCGATGGCGGGCGCGACCGGGACGAGCGTCAGCGCGGTGAGGCTGGTCACGACGAGCAAGGCGTGGCGGCGTCGGATACGCAAGACGGACCCCAGGGGTGGGAGGCAGTTGGTGGGGGTGGCCGGTCACGGCGGGCACCCACGGATTGCGTCGTCCGTTCGACCACCGTCTTGACCGTCCGCCCGCCCCCCGCTCGCCGGGAACTCTCGGCCACTCGGCCCGCTCCTCGCGGACCGGACGCCGAGCCCCGCGACGGTCAGCGGGGAGCTCGACGGAGCCGCACGCCGGCGGTGTCGTCCGCGGTCTCGCCCGCCACGCGGGCGCGTGTGAGGGCACCCAGCAACGCCGGCGCCGATCGACCCGACCGTGCGGCCAGGTCGTCCACGGGCACCGGCCGCGGCCAGGCCTCGGCGAGGATCGCGTGCACGTCAGGTGGCAGCACGCTGACGGCCGCGCCCGGTCCGGGACCGCCAGCGTCCCGCGGCGCCGAGGTGCCGAGCACGTCCATCAGGTCCGCCGGCTCCGTGCACGGTCCGGCTCCCTCGGCCAGCAAGCGGTGGGGCGCGACGGATCCGGGGGCACGGACGTCACCCGGGACGGCGAGCACGGGGGTACCGCGATCGGCCGCGGCCGTCGCGGTGATGAGGGCACCCGAGCGTGCACCCCCCTCCACCACGACCACGACGTCGGCGAGCGCTGCGACGATCCGGTTGCGGGCCCGCACGTTGCCGGCGTGGGGACGGGCGTCGGGTAGCTGTTCACTGAGCAGCGTCCCACCGTGGTCGAGCACCCGGTCGAACAGGCCGCCCGGGTCGGCGTGCGGGCGCGGGTAGCGGACCGCGTGCCCGCACCCGAGCACGACGCTGGTGCCGCCGGGCCCGGCGTAGGCGGCCAGGTGGGCCGCGGCGTCGATACCGACCGCGCCCCCCGACAGGACCCGGGCCCCCGCGGCCGAGGCGGCTTCCGCCAGCCACGCGGCGACCCCGGTCCCGTATCCCGTCGCCCGGCGGGCACCGACGATGGCCACCGCCGGCACCGCCGCTGGGGGGTCCCCGCGCCAAGCGAGGAGCGGCGGTACGTCCGCGTGGGGCCAGCCGCTCCGGAGCCGGTCGGGGTAGGCGGGATCGGTGACGGTCGCGACCCGGACACCGTCGCGGCGCCAGCACCGCAGCGCGCGGCCGACACGCTCGCGCGCGACGTCGTCCGACGGTGGGTGCACGACCTGGTCGAGCAGGTCCCGGCCGTCGCCCTGCAGCAGCGCCGGCTGGACGGCGTGGCGGTCGGCCGCCTGCGCGACCGCGCGGCGCAGCCCGTCGGCGCCGCGCCCCGGTTCGGTCAGCCAGGTGAGCACGCGCACGAGACGCTCGGGGTCGACACCGTCGGCCGCCACGTGGGCCGCGGCCACCTCGAGCGCGGTCACGCGACGGCCACCGGCTCGGGCAGCCGGTAGGCCACGGCCTCCTCGACGTGTTCGACGTCGACCGCGTCGACGCCCGCGAGGTCCGCGGAGGTGCGCGCGACCCGCAGGCAGCGGTCGAACCCTCGGACCGACAGGCCGAGCTGGTCGATGGCGGTCGCCAGCGCCCGCAACGCTGCCGGCCGGACCGTCGCGCGGACCTGTTCAGGGCCGGCGTCGCGCACCAGGACCCCCGGTCCCCAGCGGTCGGCCGCCACCGCACGGGCGGCGGCGACCCGGGCTGCGACGGTGGCCGTGTCCTCGCCGTCCGCGGGGCCGACCAACCGGTCACGATCGACCGGGCGCAGCTCGACCTGGACGTCGAGCCGGTCGAGCAGCGGTCCCGACAGGCGCGAGCGGTACCGCTCGACACGGTCGGGCCGGCACGTGCACGGCCGTGTCGGGCTCCCGAGGTGCCCGCACGGGCACGGGTTGGTGGCCGCGACGAGGACGACCGACGCGGGGTAGCGGACCGTCGCCCGTGAGCGCGTGATGATCACCTCACCCCGCTCGAGCGGCTGCCGGAGCGCGTCGAGGACCCACCGCGGGGTCTCGAGCAGTTCGTCGAGCAGGAGCAGGCCGCGGTGCGCGAGCGCCAGTTCACCCGGTCGCGGGATGCCGGTGCCCCCACCGATCAGCCCGGCACCGGACACGGTGTGGTGGGGCTCGCGCAGCGGCGGCGTCAACGACAGCGGCTCGTCCGGGCGGCGCTCCCCCGCCAGCGACCGCACCGCGGCGACCTCGAGCGCCTCGTCCACGTCGAGCTTCGGCAGCAGGCCGTGCAGCCGGCGTGCCAGCATCGTCTTGCCGCAGCCGGGTGGGCCGGACAGCAGCACGTGGTGACCGCCGGCGGCCGCGAGTTCGATGGCCCGCCGTGCCACGGCCTGGCCCCGCACGTCACGCAGGTCGTCGCCGGAGGCCTCCTCGACCGCCGGCGTCGGCAGGCACCTGCGTGCCGGTGCCTCCTCACGCAGCACGGCGGTGAGCTCGGCGAGATCGGCCACCGGGACGACGCGCAGGCCCTCGACGAGGGCGGCCTCGGCACCGGCCGCCTCGGGGACGAACAAGGTGCGCGCGCCGTGGTGGCGAGCGCCCGCGGCGGCGGGCAGGACCCCGGGGACGGCCCGGACGCTGCCGTCGAGCCCGACCTCACCGACCGCGTACACCTCGGCGAGGGCCTCGACGGGGACCTGGCCCGAGGCCGCGAGCACGGCGATCGCGATGGGGAGGTCGAAGCCGGTGCCGACCTTCGGCAGGTCCGCCGGCGCCAGGTTGACCACGAGCTTGTCCCCCGGCCAGGTGGCCCCGCTGCGGATCGCACCGGTGCGGACGCGGTCCGCTGCCTCGCGGACCGCGGTGTCGGGCAGCCCGATGAGTCGGGTGGTCGGCAGGCCCGCCGTACACACCGCCTCGACCCGGACCGGGCGGGCTTCGAGGCCGACCAGGGCCACGCCGTGGACGGTCGCGACGGGTCTCATGGGCGCCCTCCCTCCGTCACAGGGCTGCCACCACGTGGGTGAGGACCGGATCGCGGCCGAGGTCGATGGCCACCACGTCGAGCCGGACGCGGGGGTACGGCAGCCGCGCCTCGCGCAGGAACGCGGCGGTCAACGCCCGGATCCTGGCCGCCTTGCGTGGCGGGACGGCGGCCAGCGCGCCACCGAACCGCGCCGCGTCGCGCCGGGCCTTCACCTCGCACACCACCACGCAGCCGAGCCGCGGATCGACCGCGACGATGTCGAGCTCACCGCGCAGCTCGCCGGCGCTGAGGCGCCAGTTGCGGGCGACGAGCTCGCACCCGTCGGTCACGAGGTGGTCGGCCGCGAGGTCCTCGCCGAGCGCCCCCGGTCCGAGCGGTGAGGCGGCGAGCTCGCGCGGGTCGAGGCGGCAGCGGTGCATCGTCGTGGGGTCCATGACGAGCACGCTACGAGCGGTTCACCGTCCCGCCAGGGCGGGTCTCATGCGACCTGTGGACGACGTTCCGGCGCGGGGAGCTCGGCGACGTCGATGGTCCGTTGCGGCACCGGCGGTGTCCACAGGCCGAGCGATTCCGGCGCGACCACGTCACCGCTGCGGTAGACGCGCGTGGAGGTGCCGCGCCGGACCGCCAACCCGCCGGCGCCGAGGACCCGCCACGTCGGCCCCCGGTCACCATCCGGCAGGGCGATCAGCGCCGTGGCGTCCTCGATCCCGAGGATGGTCAGGTGGGGGTGGGTGCGGGTCCGCCACGAGGCCAGTGCCCGGGGTGCCCACTGCTGGTGGTGCGGCGCGACGGCGAGCCCGGCCAGCAGCGCCGCCCCCGATCGGACCGCGAGCGGCGCCCGGACCGACTGCCGGTGCGATCCGAACAGCATCGCACCCGACGACGACCCGCTGAGGGCCGCCCCGGCGTGCCAGCGCGCCACGACCTGGGACCACAGCGGGGTGCCGAGCAGGCGGGCGCTCAGGCGGTCGGGGACCCCGCCGGTGAGCACGATGACGTCCGCGTGGTCGACCAGGTCGGAGCGCTGCCCGGTCTCGGGCGCGGCGATCAACGGGACGGCCCCCATCGCGGTCCACCACTCGACGGCCCGCCCGACGGTGCGGGCACGGGTGCGGAGGCTGGACGCGAAGGGCAGCACGGCGACCACGGGACGCGCCGCCCCCGACGACGCGAGCAGGGCACGGTCGATGGCCTCGCACCCGGGGCCGTGCTCGGATCCGCCGACGAGCGCGATCGCACCCTGTGCCACGGGGTTCACGCCGTCACCTCCAGTTCGATGCGGCCCCGCCGTGTGCGACGGATCTCGCGTCCGACGACGGGTACCGCCAGCAGCAACGGCAGACCGACCGCCAGGGCCCGGTAGCCGAGCACCGCGACGGCGGCGACCGCGGGCTCGGCGCCGAACGCGACCAGGGTTCCGGTGGCGCCGAGCTCCACCACCCCGATGCCGCCCGGGGTCAGCGGCAGGCCGTTGAGCAGGTTGGCCACGGCGTACGCCAGCACGATGGCCAGCAGCGGCACCTGCCCGCCGGCGGCGTGGACGAGGACGGCCAGCACCGTGAGGTCGGCCGTCCACTTGATCGCTGCCCATCCGGTTGACGGCGCGAGCACCAGGGGGCGGCGCAGCAGGTCGCGATGGGTCTCGAGGTTCTCGGCGAGCGACCGTGCCAGGGGTGCACCACGTCGCCGTCGCCCGAGCCACGCGGCGACACGGTGGCGCGTCCCATCGCGGCCGAGCACGCCGCGCAGGACCGCGATCGCCGCGACCATGAGCACCACGACGGCCGCGGCGGCAACCGCGTGGAGCGCGTACCCCGGGGCGGTGACGGCGCCGACGGTCGCTGCTCCGGCGACGAGCACCCCGAGGGTGCCGAGCATCACCGCACCGACGAGGACGACGGTCGCAGCCGCCGCGACGGGGTCGGCGCCGGCCCGGACGAACCGCCGTGCCGCGAAGAGGCCACCGGCCACCCCACCGCCGGGGATCAGCTGGGTCAGCGACACGGCCCCGAGGCCGAGGACCGCGCCGTCCCTCCGGCCGATCCGGCCACCGGTGACCCGGAAGGTGACCCGGTAGACCTGCACGAGGCTGACGACCGCCACCAACTCGAGCATCGCCGCTGCCACGAGGGTCCGAGGGTCGACCACCGCCAGGGCGGCACCGGCCTCGTCGAAGCCGGCCGACGCGACCAGCAGGACCACCGCGCCGATGCCGACGGCGGCCGCCAGCACGTGCCACCCCGTCCGGAGCCTGAGCAGCTCCACCGCACACCTACCCCGTCACCGCACCCCCGGTGGGTGCTGACGGGGACGCTACGCAGCGGGGGCCGACCGGGACATCGGGGACCACCCTGAGCCGGCCCTGAGGGGTGTCAGATGACCCCGAAGCCCCACAGCAGGCCGCCCCCGAGGACGACCACGGCCACGACCAGCAGCCAGATGTCGTTGCGCTTGTCGTCGCGGTAGCGGCGGGTGGCGTTGAAGCCCACGGTGGATCGCTCCCGTCGAGGTGGCGGTCAGTCGCTCATGAAGTCGGGCAGGTCGTGCTCCTCGTGCGCGAGCTCCTCGACGTTGACGTCGCGGAACGTCAGGACGCGCACGTCCTTGAGGAAGCGAGCCGGGCGGTACATGTCCCACACCCACGCGTCCTTGAGCCGGAGCTCGAACCACAGGTCCTCGCCGGGGTGGGGGGTGACCTCGACCTCGTTGCACAGGTAGAAGCGCCGCTCGGTCTCGACCACGTACCGGTAGAGACGGACCACGTCCCGGTACTCGCGGTACAGCGACAGCTCGAGGTCGGTCTCGTAGGCGTCGAGCTCGTCCGGGTTCACGCGGGAGGACCTGTCGTGTCGCGGCCTTCCGGGGGGGTGGGGAAGGCACGGTGGGGACCGCGCGAGGGTAGCGGCCGCCGCGCACCTGCCCGCCGCTGACCCGGCCCGGCTGGGGACGCCGGTACGGTCCCGCTGATGACCACGACCGCCGCTTCAGAGAGCGTCACCGAACCCGCCGGGGGGCGTCGACGGCGACGCAAGGTCCCCGTCCCCGGGGTCCGCGCCGAACGGCCTCACTGGGACGCAGGTGCCGTCGTCGCGGGGGTGGACGAGGTCGGGTGCGGGGCCTGGGCCGGGCCGGTCACCTACGCCGCCGTCGTCATGCCGAGCGACCGACGCGTCTACAAGCTGCGCGACTCGAAGGTCCTGTCGGCACCGGAGCGCGAACGGCTGGCGGACCGCGTGCGGTCGGTCGCGCTCGCCGTCGGCGTGGGGCACGCCAGCAACGAGGAGATCGACCAGCTGGGTCTGAGCGAGGCCCGGCGTGTCGCCGCGCGCCGGGCGGTCGAGGCGCTGCCCGTGCGGCCGGACGTGCTGCTGCTGGACGGCAACTGGGACTTCCTTGCCGGGTACGGGACCCACAACGAGCTGCTCGTCGGCGGCGACGGTCGATCGACCTCGATCGCCGCGGCCTCCATCGTCGCCAAGGTCACCCGGGATGCGATGCTCCGGGCCTGGGACGCCGACCACCCTCGCTACGCGTTCGCGTCCAACAAGGGCTACCCGTCGCCCGGCCACCGGGCGGCCCTGCGCAAGCACGGCCCCTGCGCGTTGCACCGCCACTCGTGGGCGCCGATCGCAGCCCTGCGCCAGGGACGCCTCTTCAGCTAGCCAGCACGATCGAGCCGTGCCAGGGACGTGACCTCGTCGGGGACCTCACCCGGCCCGGGGACGTCCTCGACCGTCGGTGCGGGCGAGGTGGGGGTGGGCACCTCGTGCTGGACGCCGGTCAGGCGCCCGGCGTGGTCGAAGGGGAACAGGATCACCACCGCCCGACCGACCACCTGGTCCCGCTCGACCATGCCGAGCCCGCGGCGCGAGTCGGAGGAGTTGGGGCGGTTGTCGCCGAGGAAGAACAGCCGGTCCTCGGGCACGATCACGGGGCCGTAGTCGTTGTCCTCGTCGACCTTGTACGGCTCGTCGAGCGGCTCACCGTTGACGAAGACGGTGCCGGCCTCGATGCGGATCTCGTCGCCGGGCAGGCCGATGACCCGCTTGACGAAGTCCCGGGCACTGGCGGGCACGACGCCGAGGAACTGGCCGACGCCACGCACGATGTCGCCGACCGCACCGTTGCCGTCCGGTGGCGCGGTGTTGTCGCCCTCGAAGACGACGATCTCGCCGCGCTCTGGCTCGCGGAACCGGTAGGTGACCTTCTCGACGACCATGCGGTCGTCGACCATCAGGGTCGGTTCCATCGACGCGGACGGGATGAAGAACACCTGCAGGACGAAGGTGCGCAGCAGGAACGCGAGGACGAACGCGACCAGCAGCAGGACCGGCAGCTCGCGCAGGAACGAACCGTCCTTGCGGTCGACCTCGTGCGCGTCACGGCGTCGCCGACGAGGGCGGTCAGCGGCGGGAGGGCTGCCGTCAGTGGACCCCTCGACGGACCTCGACGGGTCGACCCCGGAGGTGTAGAGCGGGGCGTCGTCGGGTTCGGGCACGCCTGCTGGCTCCTGCCCGGTCAACGGGCCTCGCGCTTCTCCTTGATGCGGGCCTTCTTGCCGACCCGATCACGCAGGTAGTAGAGCTTCGCACGACGCACCTTGCCGCGCCGGGTGAGCTCGATCTGCTCGAGCACGGGGCTGTGCACCGGGAAGGTGCGCTCGACCCCGACCCCGAAGGAGATCTTGCGGACCGTGAAGGTCTCGCGGGCTCCCGAGCCCTTGCGGGCGATGACGACGCCCTCGAACACCTGGATGCGCGAGCGCGTGCCCTCGACGACGCGGACGTGCACCTTGACGGTGTCGCCGGGCCAGAAGTCCGGCACGTCGTCGCGCAGCTGCGCCTTCTCGACGAGATCGACCTTGTTCATACGTCTTCAGCTTCCCGTGCTCGGGGGTGGGGTGCAGCGCTGCGCGGCCTCGGACGCACGATCCGGCTGGCGCGGGAGGCCGGAGCCTGCCGAGGCGAGGTGCGCCGCGCGGAGCGCGGGCGCGGGAGGAGACGCGCGGAACGCTGCGGGCGGAAGGATACGGCCCCCCTACCGAAGCGACAACCCAGGGGTCCGGACCGGCCGCACGCCGCGCTCTCAGGCCAGCAGATCGGGCCGGCGGGCACGGGTCAGCTCGACCGCCTGCTCGTGACGCCAACGGTCGACCGCGCCGTGGTCGCCCGAGGTCAGCACCGGCGGGATGCCGCGTCCCCGCACCTGCGCCGGGCGGGTGAACTGCGGGTACTCGAGGAGGCCCGAGGTGAACGATTCATCGGCGGGGGAGGCGGCGTTGCCCATGACGCCGGGCAGGTGTCGGGTGACGGCCTCGATGACGACGGCGGCGGCCACCTCGCCGCCGAACAGGACGTAGTCCCCGATGGAGACCTCGTCGGTGGCGACCAGTTCGTGGGCCCGTTCGTCGATGCCCTCGTAGCGACCGCAGCAGAGCACCAGCCGGTCCTCGGCGGCGAGTTCGGCCGCGAAGCCCTGCGTGAGCGGGGTCCCGCGCGGGGTGAGCAGCAGCGTCCTCGGCCGCTGGCCGCCGGCGACGAACCGGGCGCCCTCGGGGGGCTGGTCGCGGCCCGCGGTGGCCTCGGGGGGCAGGTCGTTCCAGACCGCCTCGGCGGCGTTGACCCAGACGTCAGCCCGCATGACCATGCCGGCGCCGCCCCCGTACGGGGCATCGTCGACGGTCCGGTGGCGATCGGTCGCCCACGCACGCAGGTCGTGCACCCGCGTGTCGAGGGTGCCCGCCACACCGGCCTTGCCGAGCAGCGAGGTGCTCAGCGGGCCTTCGAACCACCCGGGGAAGATGGTCAGGATGTCGAGGCGCACCTAGGTCGCCCCCGCCTCGGGGCCGCCGGGGGCGACCTCGCCCTCGGATCGGACCACCGCCGCCTCGCCGGAGACGAGGCCCTCGGGGGGGTCGACGACCACGAGCAGCTCGGTGCCGTCGGGGAGCTCGCCGACCTCGACGTACTCGTCGACGGCGGGCAGCAACCAGGTGGTGCCGTCGTCGCGGGTGACCTCGAGCAGGTCGTAGCCGGCCGCGGCGGGTAGCTCGACGTGGTCGGAGACCTCTCCGAGGTGGTCGCCGTCCGCGGTGACGACCGCCATGCCGATCAGCTCGTGGACGTAGTAGTTCTCGGTGTCGTCGAGGTCGGCCGGGGGCGCTTCGATGAGTCGACCGCGGAGGGGTTCGGCGGCGGTGCGGTCCGCGATGCCCTCGAAACGCACGAGCAGCCGCCCCTGGTGGGGACGGCTGCTGGCGATCGTGGTGGCGACGCCGCCGAGCTGCACGGTGTCGCCGGGTTCGAAGCGTCCCTCGACCTCGGAGAGCACGAGGACCGACACCTCACCACGGATCCCGTGCGGCTTGATCACCCGCCCGATCGCGACCAGTCCCTCGCTCACAGCAAGGTCCTCCACGGATCCTGTTCCCCCCGAGCAGAGGGGGGAACGAGCCCGCCCCTCAGCTTCTCCGAGGGCGGGCGATGGGGGGTTGTCGGGAGACTCAGCGAGGCGCCCAGGCGCCGATGCTGAGACGACCTAATCCACGATCTCCACGGTGACGTTCTCGTCGTCGAGGGCGCCGGCGGCCTTGACGAGGGTGCGCATGGCCTTGGCGGTCCGGCCACGCTTGCCGATGACCTTGCCGAGGTCCTCCTCGTGGACGTGGAGCTCGAGCACGACCTCGCGGTCGTCCTCGGACACCTCGATGCGGACCTCGTCGGGGTGATCGACGAGCTGCTTGGCGACGAACTCGAGGACGTCCTCGGACCTCACGCGTCCGCCTCCGCCTCGGCGCGAGCCTTGGCCTTCTTGTTCAGGCGGGTCTTGGGGCCCTCGGCGGCGCGGTCACGCTGCGGCGCGTCGCCGGGCTTGAACTGCTCCCAGACGCCGGCGATGCGCAGGATCTTGGTGACGGCGTCGGTCGGCTGCGCGCCGTGCTGCAGCCAGTGGAGGGCGCGCTCGTCGTTGACGATGATGGTCGAGGGGTCGTCGAGGGGGTGGTACTCGCCGAGGATCTCGATGAACCGGCCGTCGCGCGGGGACCGGGTGTCGGCGGCGACGATGCGGTAGTGGGGACGCTTCTTGGTGCCTTCACGGCGGAGACGGAGCTTGACGGCCACGGTGTGGCTCCTGTGGGTGGGGTGCGGGCACGTCGGTGTGCGCCAGCACGGTGGCGGCCACGTCCCGTACCCACACGGTCCCGGCCCGAGGTGACGGGGCGGACGGTGGGGCGGAGGACGAACCGGAGGGTCACGCCGCGGCGAGGTTCGCTGCTGCGGCGGTCGGCCAGGAGGCAGGACCTCGAGGGTGCGACGGGTCGGAGGGTACCGGAACGTTCAGCCCGCCGTCGCGCTCGGCCGCGCGTACAGCTGCGTCTCGTGGGTACCGGCCGGCGCCGCCGGCCGGACCCGTCGGAGGTGATCGGACGCCAGGAACGCGTGCTCGAGGTCGGCGGGCAGGTCGGCGAAGGGCGACACCTGGGAGGCGTGGCAGGCGATCGCCCGCCGGCGCTGCTCGAGGTGGGCGCTGGTGTCGAGGATGGTGGTGATGGCTCCATCGGGGGTGCCGAGGCCCGCCTCGTCGACGTCGAGGTAGGGGCTGTCCGGGTCGCGATCGCGTACCACGTCCGCCCAGCGCCGCAGCAGGGACCGGGGGAGGCCGTGCAGCAGGACCCGCTCCACCGTCCATCGGCTGCGTTCGACGGCGGCGAGGGTGGCGTCGCGGACGTGGACGTGGTCGCGGTGACCGTCGGATCCGTCGAGGGTGAGCACGAGGTGGGGCCGGTGACGCTCGATCACCGCCAGCAGGGTCCTGGTCAGGTCCTCGATCGGGGTCGCAGCCAGCGTGCCAGCTGCCGGCGTGCCGGCCATCCCCGAGTCCCGGAGGTCGAGCAGCTCCACGTGCGCGACACCGAGCACGGCCGCTGCGGCCCGCAGCTCGGCCTCGCGGACCCGACCGAGGTCAGCCGGCGCGACGCCGCTGCCGGGGGCGGGCTCGCCCGCCTCGCCGCGGGTGGCGCAACACACGCTGACCTCGGCGCCTTCCGCAGCGGCTCGCGCGAGGACCGAGCCCAGACCGAAGGTCTCGTCGTCGGGGTGGGCGACCAGGGCCAACAGTCGCGGGCCATCCGTCCTCACGTCGTACGCCCTCCCCTGCGCCGCGCCGTCGCCGGCCGCCTCCCCCTCGGCGAGTAGAGACGGTCGGTGGGCCGCGGTCAACGGCCTCGGGCGTGCCAGGGCGGTCGCTGCGGACGCGGTGCTGCGGAAGCTCGGACGCTCACTCGCGAAGCACGATCTCGACGCGACGGTTGCGCTGCCGCCCCTCGGGGTCGTCCTCGCCGTCCGCGGTGGCGTTCGGGGCCACGGGGTCAGTGGCGCCGAACCCGACCGCGGTCAGCTGCGAGCTGGATGCTCCCGCCGCGACCAGCGCGTCGACCACGGCCTGGGCGCGGCCCTCCGACAGCTCCTGGTTGTACTCGTCGCTGCCGACGTCGTCGGTGTGTCCACGGACCTCGACCTGGACGTCGGTGTAGAAGGCCAGGATCTCGGCGACGCGCACGACCACCTCGTCGGCATCCCCGACCAGGTCGGCCGAGTCGAACTCGAACAGCACCGTCTCGGGCAGGGTGACCACGAGTCCGTCGGGCGTCCGTTCGGCGCCGAGGTCCTCGAGCGACGCCTCGGCCTCGGCGGCGTCGTCGGCATCGACGGTGTCGGGGTCCCCGCCGCCACGACCGGCGACGGTGGTCGCCACGCGGCCGCGTGGGTTCCACGTGGTCGGCTCGAGCTCGCCGTCGATGTCGATCGCGACGGTCACCATCGGCTCGTCCTCGGCCTCCCCAGCGTCGTCGGCATCCTCGGCATCCTCCGCGTCGTCCTCGGACGACGCTGCCAGAATGTGGGCCGGCAGTGCTGCCGCCGAGGGTTCGTCGTCCCCCTCGACGCTCTCGTCCGGCAGCGACACCTCGTCGCCGGCCTCCGGTGCTGGCCGCGCCGGCAGCTCGATGGTGACCCGGGTCGGGGTCTCCCGCCGCGCGAACTCGAGGGTGAGCTCGTCGACTCCGGGGGCGAGCGGGCTCAGGAAGACCAGCGTCGCGTCGAGCGTGCCGCCGCTCTCGACCACCAGGTCGCCGCCGTCGGCCGCCTGCATCATCGGGTGGCGGTAACCGGACGGGTCGACGAGGGCGCTCTCCCCACGGAAGTTGAGGTTCCGACCGTCCTCGGTCGTACGGCTGGCGGAGACCTCGACCTGGATGCGGTCCTCGTGGAACGACATCCGCCCGAGCTCGATGACGGTCCCCGCCCCCTCCTCGATCGTCTGCCCGACGTCGAAGGCCTCGGGGAAGGTGTCTCCGGCGGCGACCTTGAGCGGTGTGTCCTCGGCGCGGGCGAGGCTGAAGCCGAGCTCGAGGTTGGCGTCGGGGGTGGTCAGGAAGCCGCTGCTGCCACCGAGGCGCAGCTGGAACTCGGTCTCGTCCGGGTCCAGCTCGCCGAGGAAGCGCAGCGTCCCGCGGACCTGCGACCCGTAGGCGTCGGGGAACTCGTACCAGCCTCCGATCCGCGGGTAGGTGCGCCCCGAACTGTCGACCAGCTCACAGTCGCCGTAGCGGCACAGGTCCGGGTTGGTGTGGGTCAGCGCGAGCGCGAGGAAGGTCACCTCGGTGATGAACCCCTCGCTGCGGACGGTGTAGGGCTGCACCACGACCGGTGAGCGGTCGCGCATGACCGCGTCGACGAACCCCGCCTGCCGGAGCGGCGCCTCGGGGAAGCGGAGCTTCTCGCCGTCCTCGGGTAGCTCGACCTGGAGCCCGCGCCCGAGGACGTCGAGCTGGAGGGTCCGGGTCCCGTCCTCGATGCCCGTGGCGACCAGCTGCAGCGAGGCGGTGGAGCGGCTCGGCAGGGTGCGATCCTGCTCGGCTGGGCGGGGCAGTTCGATGCCGGTGTTGGTGATCAGCCGCACGTCGTGGTCGCGGAAGGTCCGCTCGGTGCGGGCAGCGAGGGTCAGGTCGAGGGTGACGCTGTCCCCGTCGCGCGCGACCTGATCGAGCCGCACGAGGTCATCGCTGCCCCAGCTCGACGGGGCGGGACCGTCCGCGATCGTCACGCCGGGCTCGGCCGCCTCGCCGTCACCGTCACCGTCACCGTCACCGTCACCACCGAAGCAGGCGGCGAGCACGAGTCCGAGCACGACGGTCAACGCCGTCGCCCGGTCCCCGGTCGTCCGCTGCCGTGCCACCGCGCGCGAGTTCCGCACGTGCCCACCCCCCGTCAGGTCGCGTGGCCGGAGGCTAGCGTTTCTTGCTGCCCTTCTTGGGGGCGGGCTGCAGCCCGGCGAAGCCGCCCATGCCGCCCGGTGCCTGCAGGCCCCCCGGGAGCCCGCCGGATTGCAGTTGGCGGAGCGCGGCGGCCTGCGCGGCCTTGCCCTTGACGCCCTTGGGCTTGGTGCCCTGCATCCCGGCCATCTTGGACGCGCTCTTCATCACCTTCTGGATGTCGCCGAACTGCTTGACGAGGCGGTTGACGTCGGTGACCGTCGTGCCGGAGCCGGCCGCGATGCGCTTGCGGCGTCGACCGTTGAGGATCTTGGGGTCCCGGCGCTCCTTGGGCGTCATGGAGCGGATGATCGCCTCGATGCGGGCGACCTGTGCGTCCTCGATCTCGACGTCCTTGAGCTGCTTGCCCATGCCGGGCAGCATCCCGAGCAGGCCCTGCAACGGCCCCATCTTCTTGAGCATCTGCATCTGCTGCAGGAAGTCCTCGAGGGTGAACTCCCCCGACATCAGCGCCGCTTCGGCCGAGGCGGCCTCGTCCTCGCTGTAGGTCTGCTCGGCCTTCTCGATGAGCGTCATGACGTCGCCCATACCGAGGATGCGGCCCGCCATGCGGTCAGGGTGGAACGCCTCGAAGTCCTCCATCTTCTCGCCGATGGAGGCGAACAGGATCGGCGTCCCGGTGACCTCGCGCACCGACAGGGCGGCACCACCGCGGGCGTCACCGTCGAGCTTGGACAGGATCACACCGTCGAAGCCGACGTCGGTCTGGAAGGCCTTGGCGACGTTGACGGCCTCCTGGCCGATCATGGCGTCGATGACGAACATGGTGGTGACCGAACCACCGGTCGAGCCGGCGGCCTCCTTGATGGCGGCGGCCTGGGCGAGCAGATCCGCATCGACGTGCAGCCGGCCGGCGGTGTCGATGATGACGACGTCGCAACCCTCGGCCTTGGCGGCGGTGATGCCGTCACGGGCGACCGGGACGGGGTCGCCCTCGGTGGCGGGGGCGAAGGCCTTGACGCCGACCTTCTCGGCGTTGACCTGCAGCTGGCGGACCGCGGCGGGGCGCTGGAGGTCGCAGGCGACGACCATCACCTGGTGACCCTTGCGCTTCATGAGCGCGGCCAGCTTGCCGGCGGCGGTCGTCTTGCCCGAACCCTGGAGCCCGGCGAGGACGATCACGTGCGGCGACGGGCCCGAGAGGTCGAGCGGGACGGCCGCGCCACCGAGGGCGCGGGTCAGCTCGGCGTCGACGGCCTTGATGACGTGCTGCGCCGGGTTGAGGGCCTTGCTGACCTCGTCGCCGACGAGCGTCTCGCGCAGCCGTTCGACGATCCCCTTGACGACCTTGAAGTTGACGTCCGCCTCGAGCAGCGCGAGGCGGATCTCCTTGAGGGTCGCGTCGACGGTCTTCTCGTCGAGGCGACCGCGACCGCGGACCTTGTCGAGGGCGGCCTCGAGCTTGGTGGAGAGCGTGTCGAACACGTCGCGAGCCTGGGTCCGGGGAGCGGTGGGCGGGCGCCCGAGGGTAGCGGCGCCGCATCCGGCGGAACGGCGTCGCGCGACGGCCCGTCGGCCGTCCACCGCACGGCCGTACCCTGCGACGCATGGCAACCCCGCTCCGGCTGCGCCTCACCGCAGCGACCATCGCCCTGACGTCCCTGGCTGCCTGCGGGAGCACCGTCCCCGACGAGCACGACCCGGGGCCCGAGCCGTCGCCCGAGCGCCCGACGGCGACGGAGACCGACGCCGTCCCGGGGCTCGACGCCGTCCCGGAGCTCGACGAGGCACCGGAGCTCGCCGAGACCTCCGAGCCCGAGCCGGCCCGGCCGTCGCCACCGGACGAGTTGGCGCCGTTCGAGGACGCCGACGAACTGGCGGAGGTGCTGGGGGCGGCCGAGGAAGCGCTGGCGGACGAGGGCACCCCCGACGAGGACCGGACCCGGTGGGCCTGGGCCCAGCAGCGTGCCTACCGCGACCTGGCCGCCAACCCGGGGTGGGTGGGTACGGCCCGCGCGCAGGTACCCGAGGAGCTCCACGACGCCTTCGACCTGACGCTGCGCGCATCGACCGAGCTGCACGAGCTGACCACCCCGCGGCCCGAGCTGCCGACCGACTGGCGGATCGTGGCACCGCCCCCGCTCGAGGAGCTGCGCGGCTACTACGCCGAGGCCGAGGCGGCCACGGGCGTCCCGTGGAGCGTGCTGGCCGCGATCCACCACGTCGAGACCCGGTTCGGCAGCATCCAGGGCGACAGTCACGCCGGCGCGCAGGGGCCGATGCAGTTCATGCCGCCCACCTGGGACGCCTACGGCGAGGGCGACGTCCGCGACCCGCGCGACGCGATCCTCGCGGCGGGCCGTTACCTGGCCGCCAGCGGAGCACCCGACGACCTGCGAGCGGCGGTGTTCGCCTACAACCGCAGCGACCGGTACGTCGAGGCGGTGCTCGCCTACGCCGCGGCGATCGACGCCTACGACCACTACCTCGACGTCTACCACCGGTGGCGGGTCTACTACCGCACCGTCGACGGCGACGTGGTGCTCGAGGAGGGCTACGGCGCCTGAGGGTCCGCCGGCAGGCCCGCGGCAGCGAGCGCCGCCCGGATGGCCGCCAGATCGTCCGGACCACGCACGTCGTGGGGCAGCTGCGGGACGTGGACCACCTGCCGGTGCCCGAGCCGACGGTCGATGTCGGCCAGGTGCACGCCTTGCTGCTCACGCCGAGCGGCGAGGAAGGCACCCTCGGCGTCATCGGGCAACACCTGGTTGACCACGATGGCTCCGATACGCAGGTCCGCTTCGCGCAACGCCGCCTCGGCGCGGACGGTCTCCTCGATGGGGAGGCGTTCGGGGACGCACACCAGGTGGATCACCGCGTCCTCGTGGATGCGACGACGGAGGGCGGTCAGACGGTCCGCGCGCGCCCGGAGCCGTTCGACGACCGGGTCGTCCGGCGGGGCGTCGTCGCCGGTGAGGTTCGCCAGCGACCGGTCGAGGCCCCGGACGCGCTCGCGCTGGCGCACGAGCCCACCGACCCAGCCGCGCAGCAGCTCGGGCATGGCGAGCAGCCGGAGGGTGTGCCCGGTCGGCGCGGTGTCCACCACCACCCGGTCGTAGCGAGCCGCGTCGTCCACGAGCAGGGCCGCGAGCCGATCGAGGATCGCGGACTCCAGGGTGCCTGCCCCGCGCTTGGCGAGGTCGAGGTGGCGGTCGACGGTGGCGCGGATCTCGGGACCGACGAGTCGGCGCGCGTCGGCCCGGACGCGCTCGACGTGGGCGTCAGCGGTCGCTTCGGCGTCGATCTCGACCGCCCACAGCGACGGGGCGACCTCGGTGGGCTCGTCGCCGAGCCGTGCCTGGAGCAGATCACCGGTCGAGTGGGCCGGGTCGGTCGAGACCAGCAGCGTGCGCGCGCCGGCCGCCGCGTGCGCGGAGGCCAGCGCCGCGGCGGTCGTGGTCTTGCCGACACCACCCTTCCCGCCGACGAGCGTCACGGTGCGCGCCGGGGTCACCACCTCGCGCCGTTCAACAGCACACGCCGTGGACGGGGAAGCGGTCGAGCCCCTCGCGCTGGTGCAGGTCGTGGAAGGCCTGCACCAGGTGCGGGGTGAGCTCGAGGGTCTCGTAGGCGGCCGGGTCGTCGATCCCGTAGGACGTCAGCAGCAGGACGGCGAGGAACCGGTCCTCCTCCTGACGGGCGACCCGGCGCAGGCTCCCCCGCCAGCGGGCGACGAACACCGCCTCGTGCCACGCCGCCGCCCCTCGGAAGGCGCGGGCGAGCACGGACCACCCACCGCCGCGTGGGGCGGGGTCGGGCGGATCGGGGTCAGCGGGCACGTCCCTCCGGATCGGTGATGGTGGCGGCGGGCGCCCCCCGTCGGTCGTCGGCGCCGATCTCGGTCGGGTCTCCGACGTCCCCCGCGCGGGCGCGCCGGATGGCGAGCACCGCCTCGACCACCAGCCACAGGGCCAGCACCAGGATGATCGCGTCGAGCGGGGCCAGGATCCAGTCGCGGTCCTCGATGAACGTCCGGAGGTTGAGCACGAGCGCCCAGACCGTCATGACCAGCAGGAACGCCAGCGGGACCAGCTGGGCGGTGGCGTTGCGGCCCCCGCGGGTGACCCACACCGCGACCACCGCGAGCGCCAGCCCGGCCGTGAGCTGGTTGGTGGTCCCGAACAGCGTCCACAGGCGTCCGAACGCGTACCCCTGGGCCTCCGCCTCGCCGCCTGCGGGGGCGAGCGCGAGCGCGAGCGGTACGACGACAGCCATGGCCGTGACCGCGGTGAGGTTGCGGGTCGCGTCGCGGAAGCGGCCGGCGATCCCGCCGCGGCCGGCGGCGACCAGGTCCCCGAGCTCCTGGATGATGTAGCGCTGGAGGCGGACGCCGGTGTCCATGGTGGTCGCAGCGAAGGAGATGACCACCACGGCCGCGAAGATGGTGCCGAGGTCGGCGGGGACGCCGAGGTGCGAGGCGAACCCGGCGATGCCCTGGACGAAGTTGCCGACCGCACCACCGCTCGCCGTCGCGAAGTCGGGGTAGAGCTCGCCCCAGTCGAGGCCGACGGCCGCGACCCCGGCGGTGGTGGCCAGGATGGCGCCGAGCGCCAGCGAGCCCTCGCCGATGGCACCCAGGTAGCCCACGTGCTTGGCGTCGGTCTCCTTGTCCAGCTGCTTCGAGGTCGTCCCGGAGGCGACCAGCGAGTGGAACCCGCTGATGGCGCCGCACGCGACGGTCACGAACAGGAAGGGGAAGAACGAGGGGGTGCCGTCCGGCAGGTTGGTGTTGATCGCCGGCGCCACGATGCGGTCGAGCCCGACCAGCAGCCCGAGGAAGATGACGCCGAGGGCGATGAACAGCTGGTGGCTGTTGATGTAGTCGCGGGGCTGCAGCAGGACCCAGACCGGGATGCGCGAGGCGATGAACGCGTACACGAACAGGGCGATGATCCAGAGCGTCCGCGGCCCCATCCCGAGGGTCTCGGCGAGGTTGTCCAGCGTCACCGGGTAGGCGTTGCCGACCAGGATCAGCAGGTAGAGCACCGCGACGCCGACGAGCGACGGGATCAGGGCCGCCGTCCGTGTCCGGTAGATCCACTGCCCGATGGCGATCGCCAGGGGGATCTCGACCACGATCGGGATGACCGCACCCGGGTTGGCGACGAAGAGGTTGCCGATGACCACGGCGAACACCGCGTTCACCAGGGTCAGCAGGAAGAAGATGATGATCAGGAACAGGGTGCGTGATCGGGTGTTGATCACGCTGCGGGTCAGCGTCCCGATGTTCTGGGCACGGTTGCGCACGGACACCACCAGCGCGCCGAAGTCGTGCACCCCGGCGGCGAAGACCGTGCCGAGCGTCACCCACAGCAGCGCCGGCACCCACCCCCAGAACACGGCGATCGCCGGTCCGACGATCGGCGCGGCGCCGGCGACGGAGGTGAAGTGGTGACCGAACAGCACGTGCTTGTTGGTCGGGACGAAGTCGATCCCGTCCTGCATCGTGTGCGCCGGGGTTGGACGCGCAGCGTCCAGTGCGTAGACGCGATCGGCCAGGTAGCTGGCGTAGGTTCGGTACCCGATCGCGAAGATCGCGAGCACCACGACGAGGACGACGATGGCCAGCACGATGGTCCCTCCCCGAGTGCCGGCCCCTCCCGGCCGGCACGGCGCGACGACGGTAGGTCCCCTCACCACCAGGCGGTACGGCCGAGGCTCCGAACGGTCGGTCCCAGGCGCTGAACGGCACGAACGAGCGGTCGGTTGACCGGCGAGCTGGTGGCGGCGTGGCGTGGTGCGCAGCTGGCCGAGGTGGCCTGGGTCACTCCCGCCGGCACACCTCGCGCGGCGGTCGTGGTACCGCTGCTCGACGAGGGGCTGCCGGCGCTCGCCCTGCCGTACGCCGAGCTCGACCTCGCCACCTCCCTGGCCGAAGCGGACCGGGTCACCTTCAGCGTCGCCGTCCCCGCCGTCGCAGGCGGCGCGTCACCGGTCGCAGCGGCCGCGCGGATCGCCGTGACCGAGGACCCACGGGGTGAGGCCTTCACCGGGTCGCCCCTCCTGGAGCAGGTGCTGGCCAAACACCCACCGTCGCGACGCCGGCTCGACAGCCTGCTCCTGCGACGCGAGCACGCGTGGTACGTCCCGCGGGTGCTGGTCCGCACCACCGAGATCGGGCCGAGCTTCGACCTCGGGGTGGGCGAGGCACTCGGGGTCGCGGTCTCCTCCGACGGCGGACCCTGGGTGGCGCTCGCCCACGACGTGGCCGTCGCCGACGGGACGGCTCGGCTCGCGGTCGACGACGGTCCGGCGACGGTGCTCGCCCACGGCGCCGACGTGCCCGACCTCGACCAGCCGTGGCACCGGCGGTGGACGGGCACCGTCAGGGACCTGCGGTTCCGCGCCGACGAGCGCGACGAGGTCGCTCCGGCCCGGCGCCGGGCGAGCCTGCGGGACCGAGTGCGGACCGAGCGTGCGCTCGAACGCGCCTGCCGCGCCGGCCTCCGCCAGGCCGGCCACCGGTAGGGCCGCCGGTGGCGCGCCCAGGGATCGAGGACCCGGCCGCTCCGCGGGTGACGGCCCCCTGACCGCTCCGCGGGGGACGGCCCCCTGACCGCTCCGCGGGGGACGGCCGCCTCCGCGGAGGGCGCTCGTCCTCCGGACCCACTCGCTCGCTCGGCATCGCTTCGCTCGCCTCACAGCCTCCGCTGCGGCGACCGTCACCCGCTGCGCTCCCTCAGCGCGAGAACCCTCCCGCCGGCGGCGCGGACGAGATCCCCCCGGGATCGAGGAGCACGCACGGCGCCGGGAGACCGAAGGTCGCCCAGCGACCGAGGACGACCCTAGATCGGAGCACGCACGGCGCCGGGAGACCGAGATCCCACCGGGATCGAGGGCGACCCCGACCTAGTCCGTGATGCCGGCGAAGAGGCCCTCGACGAACAGCTCGGGGTCGAAGGGGGCGAGGTCGTCGATGTCCTCGCCGAGACCGACGAGCTTGACCGGCAGGTCGAGCTCGCGTTGGACGGCCACCACGATGCCGCCCTTGGACGAGCCGTCGAGCTTGGTGAGTGCGATGCCGGTGACCTCGACCGCGTCGAGGAAGGCGCGCGCCTGGGCGATGCCGTTCTGTCCGGTGGTGGCGTCGAGGACGAGGAGGGTCTCCTCCAGCGGTCCGGCCTGCTTCTCCAGCACCCGCTTGACCTTGCCGAGCTCGTCCATCAGTTCGCGCTTGTTGTGCAGCCGACCGGCAGTGTCGACGATGAGCAGGTCGGCCGATCGTTCGTCGGCCGCGGTGTAGGCCTCGAACGCGACCGAGGCCGGATCGGCGCCCTCGTCCTTGCGCACCAGGTGGGCGCCGGTCCTGTCGGCCCAGATCCCGAGCTGCTCGGCGGCCGCGGCGCGCCACGTGTCGGCGGCACCGAGGACCAGCTGCCGGCCCTCGCGCTGTTCGACGGCGGCGAGCTTGCCGATGGTGGTGGTCTTCCCGGTGCCGTTGACCCCGGTGACCAGCCAGACCGTCGGGCCGGCGTCCGTGGCGCGCGCCAGCGAACGGTCCGCCGTCCCGAGCGCGGCCCGCAGCTCCTGCTTGAGCAGGTCGAGCACGCCGTCGGCGGTGGTCACGCCCTCCTCGCGGCTGCGTCGCTTGAGCTCCTCGACGATCTCGAGAGTGGCCGTCACCCCGACGTCGGCCGTGATCAGCGCTTCCTCGAGCCCGTCCCACGCCTCGTCGGTGACACCTCGGCCGAACAGGTCCGCGACGGACACGCCGAGGACGTTGCGCGTCCGCGACAGACGCCGCTTGAACCGCTCCCCGAGCGGCAGGACCTCCGGCTCGAGTAGGTCGGCGGGGGTGTCGGGGACGACCAGGTCGTCGGGGATGACGTCCGGCTCGACGTCGACGTGCGGGGCGGCGAGCTCGTCGTCGACGGGCGTCGGGGTCTGCCCGTCGGGGGTCGGTGGCGCCAGCACGTCGGTGCCGCCCGTGCCAGGGCCGACCTCACGTCCGTCCGGCTTCTGCGCCGAGCGCCGCTTGGCAACGAGCCCGGCGAGCAGCACCAGCACGAGCAACGGCACGGTGACGAGGACGATCGGATCGAGGGCTTCCACGTGGCGCTCCGGCGGGTCGGCGACGCAGGGCCGGGACGCTACCGGTCCCGCACGCCCCGGTTCACCGGTCCTTCCCCGCCACCCCCCGGTCCCTTCCCCCCACCCCCCGGTGTCAGCCGGCGTTCGCCCGGTCGGCGTAGGTGTTGGCCACCGCCAGCACGTGCCGGATGTAGGACTCTGAGCGGTTGTAGCTCCACAGCGCCTGGCCCCAGTTCGAACTGTGGGTCAGGTCGCGGCCGGACGCGCACAGGTACCTGGCGGCGGCCAGGGCCGCGTCGTCGATGTGCTGGGGGTCGGCCTGCCCGTCGCCGTTGCCGTCGGCGCCCCAGCGGGCCCAGGTCGAGGGGATGAACTGCATCGGTCCGACGGCGCGGTCCCAGGTGGTGTCACCGTCGTACCGGCCACCGTCGGTGTCGGGGATGGCCCGCACGTTCGGGCCGCCGTCGAGCGGCACACCGATGATCGGGCTGGTCGGGGTCCCGTCGGGCAGCAGCTGGCGGCCACCGATGGTCCCGTGGTGGGATTCGACGTAGCCCACGCCAGCCAGCGTGACCCAGGTGAGGTTGCAGCTCGGCCGCTCCTCGCGGAGGCGGAGCGCGGCGCTGGCGTAGGCGGCCAGGGCCCGTTCGGGGATCCCCACGCGGGCCGCGGTCGCGGCGAGCTGATCGCGGTCGAGCATGGGCAGCGGACTGGCGATCATCCGGCCATCGACGTCACCGGGCCGCTGGGTCGCCCGTTCGTCGACGGATGCGGGCACCGCCTCGGGCGCCGGTTCGGGCTCCGGCTCGGGCTCGGGTTCCTGCTCGGGCTCCGGTTCCGGCTCCGGTTCGGGATCGCTCGGTGGGGGCAGCGCGGGTGGGGCCGGCGGTACCGGATCGAACCGGACCAGCTCGTCGCCGCTGATCAGCGCGGTCACCCCGGCGGGTGCGGCCAAGGGTGTCGGTGACGCCCCCCGTTGGACGAGCGTCGCCGACCCTGCCGTGGCCACCACGACAGCAAGGAGCAGCACGAGCCCCGCAGGGGTCCGCGCCGCCCACCGCCGTCCTACCGCCACGTCCACCGCTCCCGGTCCGTCGTGCAGCGACCTCAACGAGGCCAGCACGGTCCCGGTGACGGACGGACGGACGGTGGCCGCTCAGGTCGAGGGCGCGGTGACCGGCTCGCTGGTGGCGATCGCTTCCGTGGGCGCGTCGGAGGCACGCTCCTCGAGGGCCCGCTCCTTGGCCGCGAGGTCGTCGCGGAGACGTTCGCTGACGACCTTGGTGACCGCGTCCGGACCCATCGTGATGCCGTACATGACGTCGGCGATCTCCATCGAGCGCTTCTGGTGGGTCACGACGATGATCTGGGCGTGACCCCGGAAGCTGCGCACGACCTTCAGCAGACGCTGGAGGTTGACGTCGTCGAGGGCGGCATCGACCTCGTCGAGCACGTAGAACGGGCTCGGCCGCGCGCGGAAGATGGCGAACACGAAGGCCAGGACCGTCAGCGAGCGCTCACCGCCCGACAGCAGCGACAGCCGGGTGACCTTCTTGCCCGGTGGCCGGGCCTCGACCTCGATACCGGTGGCCAGCAGGTCCTCGGGGTCGGTCAGCACGAGCCGCCCCGAGCCCCCCGGGAAGACGGTCGAGAAGGTCAGCTGGAACTCCCGCGCCACGTCGCGGTAGGCCTCCTCGAACACCGACTTGATGCGCTCGTCGACCTGGACGACGACCTGCTCGAGGTCACGGCGCGACCGCCGCAGGTCGTCGAGCTGGTCGGAGAGGAAGGCGTGGCGCTCCTCGAGGGCCTTGAACTCCTCGAGCGCCAGCGGGTTGACCCGGCCGAGCAGCCCCACCTTGCGGACGAGCACGTCCTCGCGTTCGGTGAGCGCATCGGTGTCGTAGGTGGCGGCGTCGGGGTGCTCGGCGGCGAGCTCGTCGGGGGTGATCGAGAAGCGCTCCCGGAGGCTGGCGGCCAGCTGCTCGAGCCGCCGTTCGACGTCGGCGCGTCGCAGGTCCGCCTGGTGCCGTTGCTCGCGCAGGTCCTGGAGCTCGGCTCCGACCGCGCCGACGACGCGACGGGCCTCGGCGAGCGCCGTCCGCCGCTCGGCCAGCTGCCCCTGGAGCGCGTCGCGCTCGGCCGCAGCGGCCACGGTGGCGCGTTCGAGGGCTTCGAGGGCGGTCCGCGCCACGAGGGCGAGATCACCGCACCGGGCGATCCCACGCCGGCGGGCCTCACGACGTCGCGCGGCCTCGGCGAGGGAACGCTCGACCTCCTCGGCCTCCTGCCGCAGCGCCGCGGCCTGGAGCTCGAGGTGACGGACCTGCTCGGTGGTGCGCTCCAGCCGGACGCGGCCGTCGAGCTCGCGTTCGCGCGCCAGCTCGACCGCATCGTCGAGTTCGATGGCGGTCTCGTCGGGTCCCTCGTCGACGTCACCCTGGTCGGCGTCGACCTGGGGGCCGCGCTCGACCAGGGCATCGAGGGTCCGCCGGTCCCGCTCGAGCACCTCACCGAGATCGTGCTCGCTGGCCGCGACCAGGCTGCGCTGGTTGGCGAGGGTGTGCAGCTCCTTGTTGAGCCGGGCGAGCCGTTCCGCCGCACCGGTGATCCGCGCGTCGGACTCGTTGATGCGCTCGGTGGCACCGGCGAGGACCGTCTTGGCGTCGGCGAGCGCGGCGTCGGCAGCGACCCGCGCGGTGGCCACGGCCGCCAGCTCCTCGGCGATGCCGCGGGCGCGCGTCTCGGCCTCCTCGGCCGCGGTCGCCGTCACCACGGCGGACCGGGCTGGTGCCTCCCCGCCCCGGTAGCCGAGCGGCCCGGCGACGTCGCCATCGGGGGTGACGAAGGTCAGCTCCGGCTCACGACCGTGCAGGAGCACCGCCGTCTGCCAGTCCGGCACCCGCCAGGTCCACTGCAGGAGGCGGCGGAGGGCGGCGACCACGTCGGCAGCGTGGGCGTCGTCCTCCGCCGGCGCGAGCAGGTCGCCGACCGGGACGGCTCCCGCCGCGGTCAGGACGCCGATGACCTCGTCGTCGAGCGGGCGTGGTGGGCGCTTGTCCGGCCGGGCGGCGAGCACCACGGCCGATCCGGCCCGGACTTCGCGCAGCCAGGCGATGGCACGACGGGCCTCGTTCGGCGTGGTGACGACCACCGCCTCACCGAGAGGGCCGAGGGCCGCCGCCAGGGTCGCGTCGTGCTCGGCGTCCGAGCGCACGTGGGCCGCGAGGGGGCCGAGGACACCGTCGAGATCGCTGTCGAGGAGCGCACCCGTGCCGCCCTCGGTCTCGGCGAGCGCGGCACGGAGCGCCTCGGCACGGGCCAGCGACGAGGCCCTGGCGGCCTCGAGCTCGCGGGCGTCGGCGGCGAGCTGCTCGACCCGAGCGGTCGCCGTGGCGACCGCTGCCTCGGCCGACTCCAGCCGCTCGGTCAGGTCGCTCTCGGCCGCGTCGAGCGAGGTGATCTCGTCCTGGACCGCCGCGACCTCCGCCTCGGCCTCGGCGACCCGTTCCTCGACGCCCGCACGGCTCTGGCTCACCCGTCCGAGCTCGGCTTCGGTGGAGGCGACGGCCGACCGGAGGGCCGAAACCTCGCCCTCGAAGCGCAGCACCCGCTCGCGGGCCTCGGCCCTGCGGCGGCGCTCCGCCTGGCGCTCCTGCTCGTGCGCGCGGCGGGCCACCTCGGCCTCGCGTCGGGCGGCGGTCGCCGCCTCGAGGGCAGCGCGGTCGGTCTCGCGGTCGGACTGCTTGGCCTGCGCCTCGGCCTCGACGCGGTCGGCCTGGACCCGCAGCTCGGCCGGCGGGCGTCCGGCCAACGGCTCGTCCACGTACTCGACGAGATGACGGCGCTTGGCCTCGACGAGGTCAGCCGTCCCGCGCAGGCGCTCGGTCAACGAGGTCAGCTTGTAGTAGGTCGACTGGGCGGCCTCGGCGGCGGGGCCGAGGCGGCCGATCTCGGCCTCGAGCTGCCCCTGCTGCTGCTTGCTCGCCTGCAGGCGGGCCTCGATCCCCCGCTGGACGTCGGCCGTCGACCGGTCCGAGTCGCCCTCGGCGGCCGCAGCGGCACGCAGGCGCTGGAGGTCGGCACCCGCCAGCTGCAGGCGGACGTCGCGCAGCTCGGCCTGGAGGGTCTGGTAGCGGTCGGCCGCCTCGGCCTGGCGCTCGAGGGGACGCAGCTGGCGCCGCAGCTCACGGAGGACCGTCTTGAGCTTGTCGATGTGACCGTCGACCTGCTCGAGCTTGCGGAGGGCACGTTCCCGCCGGCGTCGGTGCTTGAGGATGCCCGCAGCCTCCTCGATGTAGCGCCGGCGTTCCTCGGGCTTGGCGTTGAGGATCTCGTCGAGCTGGCCCTGCCCCACGATGGTGTGCAGCTCGCGCCCGAGCCCGGTGTCCGAGAGGAGCTCCTGCACGTCGAGGGCGCGGACGTCGATGCCGTTGATCTCGTAGCTCGCGTCGCCGTCGGCGTGGATGGTCCGCGCCACACGGACCTCGCTGAACTGTCCGGCCGACCCGGCCGTCCCGAGGTTCGCCGTCGACAGGCGCCCGTCGGCGTTGTCGATGACGATCTCGACGCGGGCCTGGTTGGCGCGGGAGCGGGTCGGCGATCCGGCGAAGATGACGTCGCTCATCGCCCCGCCGCGGACCTTCTTGGCGGAGTTGGTGCCGAGGACCCACGCGAGCGCGTCGACCACGTTGGACTTGCCCGACCCGTTGGGTCCCACGATGACCGTGATCCCCGGCTCCACCTCGAGCACCGTCTTGTCGGCGAACGACTTGAAGCCGCGCATCGACAGGGAACGGAGGAACACAGGCGCCTCAGGTGGAGTGATCAGGCAGCGGCGGAGCGGACAACGGCACGTCGGACCGGGCGGTGCGCTGCCCGGGGACGGCACGAACGGCGGAGCCTAGCGGTGGCTCGCGGTGTGGCCCCGCACGAGTCCCGGCGCGCGCGACGGGCGGACCGGCGCGTGTTCGACCCGTCGATGGACGCACAGCAGCGCACGCCCGACGAGGGGCGTGCGCGTCGCATCAGGTGGTGGCGGGCTCACGCTCCGACGCCCCGACGAGGTCGCCATCGACGACGATCGTGTCGGCGTGGGTGTCTCGGCGGGTGTCACGGACGGCCTCGGCCGCGGCGAGCGCTCGCTCGAGGTCGGCGACGCGCTGACGCAGCGCGCGGACCTCGTCGAGCAACCGCAGGCTCGAGGGCGTGGCGTGGGTGCCCAGCAGGGCCTTGCCCATCGTGCGATCCCTCGGGTTGGGCGCGCGCAGCGGCGCGGAGGTGTCCAGGGTGCGGTGCAGTGAGCGTACCGGAGCCCTCGCCCAGCCGTCCAGCGGACCGAGCCCCGGCGGTCAGCGCTCGATGCGGAAGCCCGACAGCCCCAGCGGATCGACGTCCCGGACGGCGACGTCCTCGACCTTCGCGGCCGGGGGTCCGCCGGCGTGGACCCACGCCTCGACGGTCTCGACCGCGTCGGCATCGCCCTCGAGGTGGGCTTCGAGCCCGCCGTCGTCGAGGTTGACCACCCAACCGTGCACGCCGTGGCGGTCAGCGACCCGCCGCAGCGACCACCGGAACGAGACCCCCTGGACCCGCCCCCGCACCGTCAGGTGTCGGGCGAGCGTCGACCGCTCGGCCGGGTCCGTCGTCACGGGGCCCTCCGTCGCCTCAGATCATGCACCGTTCGCAGTGGTAGGTGTAGACGCCCTTCTTCAGCCGCGTCCGGACGATGGGGCGGCGGCAGCGGAAGCACGGCAGCCCGTCGCGACCGAAGACCTTGAGGTGGTCGGCGATCTCGTCCTCGTCGGTGGTCTCGCCCGGGTCGGCCTCGTCGAGGGTCGCGCCCACCTGCTTCATCGCGAGGAACAAGACCTCGTGCATCGCCCGGTAGAAGCGTCGCACCTCCTGGGTGGAGAGCTTGTCCGAGGGGTGGTCGTGGCGCAGCCCAGCCTCCCACAGGATCTCGTCGGAGTAGACGGGACCGATGCCGACCACGTGTTGCGGGTCGATGAGCAGGAGCTTGAGGGGCTTGGACGCCGCCGCCAGGAACCGGCCGAACTCCATCCACGTCGGGTTGTCGTCGAGCGGATCGAGCGCGTCGGGGTTCACCCCGGCCGCCTCGTAGGCGCCCTCGGTCGCGACCACCCCGGTGCTGGCGGTGGGCTCGTCACCGGGTTCGGCGAGGTGGATCGCGCCACCGGTGGTGAACGACACCGACAGGTGGGTCTGCGGGCCGAGCTCCGCGGTGGCGGTCTCGCGGAACAGCGTGCCCTCGGCACCGGGGTCGATGACCCACGTGTGCTCGTCGTCGAGGTCGATGAACAGCGTGTGACCGCGTCGCCGGACCGCCTCGATCTTGCGCCCCTCGAGGGCCTTGACCAGCTCGGGGCGGTTGCGGTGGAAGGCGCGCACGATGCCGGTCGACCCGACCGTCACATCCTTGACGCGCTTGCCCACGACCTCCTTCTCGAGGTCCTTGCGCAGCACCTCCACGTCGGGCAGCTCGAGCACGCGGACTCCTCGCACGGTGGCAGCAGGGGAAGCGGAGTGACTGGGCGCCCGCCGTCGCGGCCACCAGCAGCGGCAGGTCGAGCGTGAAGCTAGCCGACAGGCCCCGGGGGCCGGGCCGGGTCCGAGGCGCTGCGCCTCAGCCCGGCGGTGTCGCGGGGTCGGCCGCATCGCCGTCGAGGCGGCCGTACGCCTCGCGCGCGGCGCGCTGCTCGGCCTCCTTCTTGTTGCGGCCCTCGCCGCGCCCCACCACCTCGCCGGCCACGATCACCTCGGCAGTGAACGTCTTCTCGTGGTCCGGCCCGGTGTCGGCGACCTGGTAGCGCGGCAGCGACGCGTACCGAGCCGCGGCCAGCTCCTGCAACGAGGTCTTGAAGTCGAGGGCTGCACCGCGGCCGGCGAGCTCGTCGAGCCGGGCCGAGAACAGCCGTTGCACGAGGTCGTAGGCGGTCGCGAAGCCCTGGTCGAGGTAGACCGCTCCGAGGACCGCCTCGAGCGTGTCGGCGAGGATCGAGTCCTTGTCGGCGCCCCCCGAGGCTGCTTCGCCCCGTCCGAGCTTGACGAACCGGCCGAGGCCGAGGCCCCGGGCGATCCCCGCCAGCGACCCCGTCTTGACCGCGGCCGACCGGACCTTGGCGAGCCGTCCCTCCTGCTCGGCCGGATGCGCGTGGAAGATCTCGTCGGTGACCACGAGCGCGAGCACCGCGTCCCCGAGGAACTCGAGGCGCTCGTTGGGGTCGACCGCGCCGTTCTCGAACGCCCAGGAGCGGTGCGTGAGCGCCTGTTCGAGCAGCCCGGGGTCGTCGAGGTGGACGTCGAGCAGGGCCGCGAGCTCGGCCGGTGGTGCCGGTGTCGACGCGGCGGGGCCGCTCACCGATGACCCTCGACACGCAGCTGCTGGCCCCGTGACGACGGGGCCAGCAGCGGACCGACCAGCCGCGTGAGCGGCCGGCGGATGGTCACGCCGTGGGCTCGGTCACGACCCGGCCGCCATAGGTGCCGCAGGTGGCGCACACCGTGTGGGGGCGGGTCGGCGCCTTGCACCGCGCGCAGGTGGTGATCGTCGGGGCGGCGGTACGCAGCCACTGCGCCTTGCGGTGGCGGGTCCGCGAGCGCGACAGCTTCCGCTTCGGGACGGCCATCGGTTCCTCCTTGAGCTCCCGGACGGATGCCGGGGCGGCTTGGGTGGTCCCAGGTGCGGGACCGGTCGGTCAGGTCAGGTCAGGTCTGGTCGCGCGGTAGGTCGAGCTCAGCGAGCTTGGCCCAGCGCGCGTCGGGTTCGGACTCCTCACCGTGGCCACAGTCCCGGGTGTTGCGGTCGGTCCCGCAGACCGGGCACAGGCCCTGGCAGTCCTCGCGACACAGGATCCGGGTGGGCAGGTCGATCACGACCGCGTCCCGCACGAGCGTCGACAGGTCGATCGCGGTGCGGTCGTCGACCAGCTCGTAGCCCGGGTCCTCGTCGGTGTCATCCTCGCGCTTGGTGGGGTCGAGGAACAACTCGGCCACCTCGAGCGTGCGGTCCGTCCCCTGCGGCTCGAGGCAGCGGGCGCACGGCAACACGAGCTCGACGTCGATGCGGCCCCGCACCAGGATGCCCTCGACGACCGAGTCGAGGTGCAGGTCGAGGCGGATCGGGTCCACGATGGCCTCGTCGGCCGGCCCCCACGGGTCCTGCCCGAACGCGTCGCGCGAGGCCGCGGCCGCGAAGGGCCGGGTCTCACCCGGGTGTCCGACCAGGTCGGTGACGGGGACGCGCACGAGCAGGACACCTCGGTTCTGGCGACGGAGTCTGGCGACGGAAGGTCTGGCGATGACGGTCGCGCGGGGCCGCTCGGGCCGGGCGGGGCACGGCGGCGCGGGAGGCGCGACGGAGGAGACAGGAACCGTCGCGCACACGGCGACGGCCGGCGACGGTACCAGGCGACCCAGCGCGCCCGCGCGCGGTGTGCACGTCACGTCGCACACCGGCGGGTCGGGTCAGCCGGCGGTGGTCCGCGAGCGGTGGGTCAGAGCTCGTCGAGGTCGGCCAGCTCCTCCTCGGCGAGCTGATCGGTGTCGAGCCGGCCGCGCAGCTTCTGCCGTCCGCGCTCGACCGCGGAGAGCGTCTTGTTGAGCACCACCTCGAAGTTGGCCAGCTTGGCGTCGACGTAGTCCTCGGCCTCGAGACGGATCTGCCGCGCGTGCTCCCGTGCCTCGTCCACGATCCGGGTCGCCTCGCGGTCGGCCGCCCGCACGATCTCCTGCTGGGCCACCAACCGGTCCCGCTCGGCCTTGCCGTCCTCGAGGATGTTGGCCGCGTCGCCCTCGGCCCGCTCGAGGATCTCGTCGCGCTCCTTGACCACCCAGCGCGCCTGGGTGAGCTCGTCGGGCATCGCCTCGCGGATGTCGGCCACCAGGCCGTCGACCTCGGCCCGGTTGAGCATGATGGAGGCGGACAGCGGCACGGTCTTGGCCTCGGCGACCAGCCGCTCGAGCTGGTGCAGCTTGGCCTCGACGTCGAGAGGCACGCCACGGGGATCGGACATCTGGAGGCTTTCCCGGGAGGGTGCGGGGTCGCTCCGAGGCACGAGGCGACGGAGCCGGAAGGTCGCGCGAGCCTACCGCTCAGGCTCCGGAGGTCTCGCGGGCGGGACCGTACTTCGCTCGCAGCGCGGCCTCGACGGCTGGTGGCACGGTGCCGGTCACCGGACCCTCCCAGCGGGCGATCTCCTTGATCAGGGAGCTCGACAGGAAGGAGTGCTCGGGGCTGGTGGACAGGAAGAGGGTCTCGACGCCACCCATCCGTTGGTTCATCTGCGCCATCTGGACCTCGTACTCGAAGTCGCTGACGGCCCGCAGACCCTTGACGATCACGTCGATGCCCCGCGTGGCACAGAAGTCGACCAGCAGCCCCTGGAAGCGGTCGACCTCGACGTTGTCGTGGCCGCCCGTCACCGCCTCGATCAGGCCGATGCGCTCCTCGACGGTGAACAGACCCTCCTTACGGGGGTTCTCGAGCACGGCGACCACCACGCGGTCGAAGCGGGCCGCCACCCGGTCGATGATGTCGAGGTGACCCATGGTGATCGGGTCGAAGCTGCCGGGTACGACGGCGGCGACGGTCACGGCGCGGTCCTGGCGTCGAGGCGGGCACGGTGCAAGGTGGTGTCACCGTAGCGACGCGGGTCATCGGGGCTGAGCCCGGCGGGCCACGTCGGGACGGGTTCACGCCTGCCCCGCTCGAGGGTGACGACCGCCTCCGGCGCGAGGTGGCGCACCAGCGCCTCGAGCAGTCGGGTCAGCTCGTCCTCGTCGGTGCGGTAGGGCGGGTCGGCGACCACCACGTCGAAGGGTGCATCGGTGAGCGACTCGGCCAGGACGAGGTGGACGTCACGTCCGATCACGGTCGCCCCCGGAAGGTCGACCGCGGCCAGGTTCGTCCGGAGCGCCTCGAGGGCGCGGCGGTCCTTCTCCACGAACGTCACCGCTGCGGCCCCGCGCGACAGCGCCTCCAGACCGAGCGCGCCGCTGCCCGCGTAGAGGTCGAGCACGTGCGCGCCGCCGAGCACCGGCTGGAGGGTGGAGAACCACGACTCCTTGACACGGTCCGAGGTCGGCCGGGTCCGGTCCCCCTTCGGCGCGACGAGCCGGCGGCCCTTGGCCACGCCCGCGATCACCCTCATCGGATGACCTCCACGTCGACGCCGAGATCCAGGTCCGCCCAGGCACGGTCGGCGGTCATCACCGGGAGGCCGAGGCGCAGTCCCACGGCGAGGCAGCACCGGTCGGCGAGCGACAGCCGGCCCGGTCGACCCGAAGCGTGCTCCGCCGCGCGGACCACCGCCTGGAGCTCGGCGTCGCGCTCGGTCACCGCGACCAGCTCGCACCCGAGCGCGCGCAGCTCGCCGGGGACCGGCTGTGGGTCCGCACCGGCGTCCACGTGCTTCGCGAGCACCTCGGCGAGGTTGACGACCGGCAGCCGGGCATCACCGATCGCCGCCGCGACCCGCTCGCTGCCGGCTTCGGCCTGCAACAGGGCGAGGACGGCCGAAGCGTCCAGGACGACGCTCACCGGCCGGCGTCCTCACGGGCCGCGTCCGATCGTCGCTCGGCGAGCAGTTCGTCGACCAACGAGACGCCCGGCGGGACGGCGGCACGCAGACGCGCCTGCATCCGCGCGAGCACCGCCTCGCGGGACTCGAGGATGAGCGCGCCGTCCTCGACGCGCGCGATGTACGTCGTGCCTTCCTCGGCCCCGAGCTCGTCGCGGATCTCTCGCGGCAGCACGAGCCGACCCTGGGTACCGAGCCGCACCTCGGCGGTCACCACGACCGATCTCCTGTGCCACGGGATCTCGACCGTACCACGGTCGGTCACTGCTGCCACGGTGCCACCGATCGAACCACGCGACGACTCAGACCGCCCCTGTGCGATCGAGGACGAAGGCGAGGACCTCGGCCTCGTCGCGCCAGGCGTCGTAGCGACCGCTGCGACCGCCGTGGCCGGCGCCCATCTGGGTCTTGAGCAGGAAGGGGCCGCCGCCGGTGGTGGTCGCGCGCAGCTTGGCGACCCACTTGGCCGGCTCCCAGTACTGGACCCGCGGATCGTTCAGGCCGGCGGTGACCAGCATCGCCGGGTAGGGCTCGGGCCGGACGTTGTCGTAGGGCGAGTAGGAGGCCATCACCTCGGCGAACTCCGGGTCCGTCGGATCGCCCCACTCGTCGTACTCGATGACGGTCAGCGGGATGGAGGCGTCCGACATGGTGGAGACCACGTCGACGAAGGGCACCTCGGCGACCGCAGCCGCGGCGACGTCCGGCCGCAGGTTCAGCACACCGCCCATCAAGAGGCCCCCCGCCGAGCCGCCGCGGATCGCGAGCCGGTCGCGGGCGGTGACCTTGCCCTCGACCAGGTGGTCGGCGCAGGCCACGAAGTCCGAGAAGCTGTTGGGCTTGGCGGCGAACTTGCCGTCCTCGTACCAGCGCCGGCCCATCTCACCACCGCCGCGGACGTGGGCGATCGCGAAGACCACCCCGCGGTCGAGCAGGGACAGCCGCGCCGCCGAGAAGGACGGGTCGAGCGAGATCTCGTACGCCCCGTAGCCGTACAGCAGGCAGGGAGCCGAGCCGTCGAGCGGCGTGTCGGCCCGCCGCACGAGCGAGATCGGCACCCGGGTCCCGTCGGGTGCGGTCGCCCAGTCCCGCCAGCTGACGTAGTCGTCCCGGTCGTACCCGCCGCGGACGCCCTGCTGCTTGACCACCTGCTTGGTCGCCAGCTTCGGGCGGTGGCCGTCGAGCGCGACGTCCACGATCTGGACCGGCGTGGTCATCGAGCCGTAGCCGTAGCGCAGGGTCCGGGTCGTGTACTCGGGGTTCGGTCCCATCCCGACCGACGAGACCTCCTCGTCGACCTCGAGGCGGTCCCCCTCCCCTGTCGCCGGGTCGAGCAGGCGCACCTGCGTGCGGGCCTCGGTGCGTTCGGCGATGACGAGGTGGTCGGCGAAGCAGGCCACCCCCTCGACACGGATGCCGGGCCGGTGCGGCACGAGCGGCTGCCACCGGGCCCTGGCCGCGGCGTCCGGATCGTCGGCCGTCGGCACGCTGGCGGTGACGACCTGGAAGTCCTCGGCGCCGTCGGCGTTGGTCACGATCACGAGGCGGTCGCGGGCCGGGTCGTGGTCGACGTCGTACTCCACGCCGGTCTCGCGAGCCGCCACCAGGACCGGCGCGGCCGACGGGTCGTGGGCGTCCAGCAGCCACGTCTCGGACGTGATCTTGCTGCCGGCCCCGATCGTCAGCATCGCGCGCGACCGGAGCTTGCCGATGCCGAGCCAGAACCGCTCGTCCGGCTCCTCGTGGACCAGCACGTCCTCGGAGGCGTCGGTACCGAGCACGTGACGCCAGATCTGGTGCGGCCGCCACGCGTCGTCGGTGATGGTGTAGAGGAACGCGGCGTCGTCCTCGAACCAGGCCAGCGAGTACCCGGCCCGCGGCACGATCTCGCCGGTGTCCTGGCCCGTCTCGAGGTCGCGGATGCGGATCTCGAAGACCTCGGACCCGGTGGTGTCCACCAGCCACGCCGCGTAGCGACCGGAAGGGCTGACGTGCAGCCCACCGAGGTTGAAGTGCTCGGCGTCGCCCGAACCCGCCCCAGGGGCGAGGCGACCTGCCTCGAGGTTCTCGTCGAGGATGATCTGCTCGTCGTCCGGGGGCGACAGCGGGTCGACGGCGCGTCGCAGCTCGATCGGCACGTCCGCGACGTCCGCGTCGACGTACTCGTCCGGCACGGGTCGGCGGCAGTGCACCGGGTACTGCTTCCCGGCCAGCGTGCGCCGGTAGTAGGCCCAGCCGCGGCGCAGCGTCGGTGCGGAGGCATCGTCCTCCTCGATGCGGCTCTTGATCTCGGTGAAGACGGTCTCGACCAGATCCGTGAGGGGGTCGAGGTAGGCCTTGGCGTGCTCGTTCTCGGCCTCGAGGTAGGCGGTGACCGCGGGATCCTCGCGGTCACGGAGCCAGAAGTACGGGTCGTCGACCGCCCCACCGAGCCGCTCGAGGGTGTGGGGTCGCCGTTCGGCGAAGGGGGGCGCCACCGCTCGGTCGGGGTGCGAAGGATCGTGGGCGACGGTCACGGCGGCTCCGGGGCGGTCGGTGGGCAGCGGCGCGGGCGCCACGTGCCGACGGGCGGCGTCGGAGCGTACGCACGGCTCAGGTCCGCGGCGCGGAACGTGACGAGCGGCGACGCTGCTCCCGTGTCGACCGCCGCCGCTCCCGCCGACCGGCTCCGCCTCTCCGAGGCGGCGGGGCGCAGCGCGCTCGTGGCCGTCGTGTTCGGGTCCGCGGTCGTGCTCCTCAACGCCACCGTGGTCAACGTCGCGCTCCCCACCCTCGGACGCGATCTCACGGCGGACCTGGCCGACCTCCAGTGGGTGGTCAACGCCTACCTCGTGACGCTGTCTGCGCTGCTCCTCCTCGGCGGCACGCTGGGAGACCGCTTCGGTCGACGCCGGATCTACGTCATCGGGCTCGTGGCCTTCGCCGTCACCTCGGCGCTGTGCGCGCTGGCGCCCTCGCTCGGCTGGCTCGTGGCCGGCCGTGCGCTGCAGGGGGCCGCCGGCGCGCTCGTGACCCCCGGCAGCCTGGCGATCATCCAGGCCAGCTTCGCCCCCTCGGACCGGCCCGCCGCGATCGGGCGGTGGTCCGCGTTCGGCGGCGTCGGGGCGGCCGCCGGTCCGGTCGTCGGCGGGTGGCTCGTCGACGTCGCCGGGTGGCCGGCGGTGTTCTGGCTCGTGGTCCCGCTGTCGCTGGTCTCGGCCGCACTCGCGCTCCGGGTCGTGCCGGAGACCGTCGATCCGCGGGCGCGCGACCACCCCCTCGACCTGGCCGGAGCCGCGGTGATCACCGTGGCGCTGGCCGCCGGCTCGTTCGCCCTCCTGCGCGCCAGCGACGGGATGGACGCCACCGCCTGGCTGGCCGCAGGTCTGGCGGTGGTCGCCCTGCTCTCGCTGCACCCGATCGAGCACGCCGCCGCTGCGCCCGTCGTCCCACCGGCGCTGCTGCGGCGCCGGACGTTCGTGGCGGCGAACGCGGTGACCTTGGTGGTCTACGCGGCGCTCGGCGGCGTCTTCTTCCTGCTCGTGGTCCACCTGCAGACCGCGCTCGGCTACCGCGCCGTCCAGGCCGGCGCGGCCACCCTCCCCGTGACCGTGCTCCTGCTGCTCCTGTCCGGCCGCGCCGGCGCTCTGGCGCAACGCGTCGGTCCGCGACGACCGCTCACCGCCGGTGCCCTGGTCCTGGCGGTCGGGATGCTGCTCCTCGGGACCGTCGGCACGGGCGACGGCTACGTCACGGGTGTCCTGCCCGGCGTCGTGGTGTTCGGGCTGGGGCTGAGCCTCATCGTCGCGCCGGTGACCGCGACGGCCCTGGCCGGGGCGCCGGACGAGCAGGCGGGCGTCGCGAGCGCGGTCAACAACGCGGTGTCCCGGACGGCGCAGCTGCTGGCGGTCGCGATCCTGCCGCTCGCGGCCGGCCTCGCCGGTGACGCCTACGACGACCCGGCCGCGATGGCGGCGGGCTTCCCCATCGCCATGCGTCTCACCGCGGCGCTGGCGGTCCTCGGCGGCGCCGTGGCGTGGCTGCTCCTGCGCGACGACGCCTTGGCGACCTCCGAGCTCGATGCGCCGCCGGTGACGTGCCCGCTCGACGGCCCCCCGCCGCTGGAGCGCACGATCGGCCAGCCGGCGCCTCCGACCGACTGACACCCACGGTGTCACCCCGGTGCGGCCAGCTCCACGAACGGGTCGAGGGCCGTCGGGTCCTGCATCGCACCGGGGTTGGCGACGACCTCGAGGGGTTCTCCCTCGAGCAGCCGCTTGGCGGGGACCTCCATCTTCTTGCCGGAGATGGTCCGCGGGACGGCGGGGACGGCCTGGACGACGTCCGGGACGTGACGGGGCGACAGGCCCCTGCGGATCGCGGCCGCCAAGCTCCGGCGCAGGTCGTCGTCGAGGTCGGTCCCCGGGTCGAGGACGACGAACAACCACAGCGTGCCCGGCCCACCGTCGGCGTCGTCCTGGTGGACCACGAGGCTGTCGGCCACGCCCGGCACGTCCTCGACCACGGCGTAGAACTCGCTGGTGCCCATCCGGACCCCACCACGGTTGAGGGTGGCGTCGGACCGGCCGGTGATGACCATGGTCCCGCGCTCGGCGGTGACCTCGAGCCAGTCGCCGTGGCGCCACACCCCTGGGAAGTCCTCGAAGTACGCGGCGCGGTAGCGCGAACCGTCCTCGTCCCCCCAGAACCCGACCGGCATCGACGGCAACGGCCGGGTGATGACCAGCTCACCACGCTGGCCGACGACCGGTCGGCCCTCCCGATCGAAGGCCTGCACGTCGGCCCCCAGGCACGCGCCGGGGATCTCCCCGGCGTGCACCGGCAGCAGCGGTGCACCGGCCACGAACGCGCTGCACACGTCGGTCCCACCCGAGGCGCTGGTGAGGAGCACGTCGTCCTTGACGTGCTCGTAGACCCACGCGAACCCCTCGGGTGGCAACGGCGCACCCGTGGACCCGACGCTGCGCAGCGCCGACAGGTCCAGGTCCGCGCCCGGGGTCAGTCCCGCCTTGCGGCTGGCCATCAGCAGCGGCGCGCCCACCCCGAACACCGTGCACCCGGTCTCGGCCGCCAACCGCCAGAGCGTCATCAGGTCCGGGTGACCCGGGTCGCCGTCGAAGGTGACCACCGTGGCGCCGACGAGGAGGCCCGACACCAGGTAGTTCCACATCATCCACCCGGTCGTGGTGAACCAGCAGAACACCTCCCCCTCACCGAGGTCGTGGTGCAGACCCAGGATCTTGAGGTGCTCGAGCAGGATCCCTCCGTGGCCGTGCACGATCGCCTTCGGCAACCCCGTGGTCCCCGAGCTGTACAGCACGTACAACGGGTGGTCGAACGCCACCGGCTCGAACGTCAGGTCGGCAGCTTCGGCCGTCAGCTCCGCCCAGGTGTGCACGTCGGGGAAGCGGTCCTCGTCGACGGTCGCGTCGAGGTAGGGCAGCAGCACCGTCGCACGCAGGGTCGGCAGCGCCTCACGGATCCTGGCGACCTCGTCGGCCCGGTCGATGTCCTTGGTCCCGTACCGGTACCCGTCCACCACCAACAGCACGGTCGGCTCGATCTGGCGCACCCGATCGACCACCGCGGTCACCCCGAACTCTGGCGCACACGAGGACCACACCGCACCGATGCTCGCGCACGCCAGGAACGCCACCATCGTCTCGGGCACGTTCGGCAGGTAGCCCACCACCCGATCGCCCGACCCGACCCCGAGCCGCCGGAGACCAGCCGCGACACGGGCGACCTGATCGGCCAGCTCGTCGCGCGTCAGGGTCACCTCGTCTCTGGTCTGACCGCGCCCCACGATCGCGGCCTGGTCCCCGCGGCGGCGCAGCGCCTGCTCGGCGTAGTTGAGCCGCGCTCCGGGGAACCACACCGCCCCCGGCATCGAGGCATCCGCCAGGACGGCCGTCGGCGGGGTGGAGAACCGCACCTCGAACTGGTCGGCCACCTCGGCCCAGAACGTGTCCAGGTCCGCCACCGACCACGCGTGCGCCTCGGCGTAGGTCGGCAGCGACAGGCCGTGCCGCTCCTCGACCCGATCGAGGAACCGCCCCATCCGGGAGGTCGCCCGCGCATCCGGCGGCGGCTCCCACAGCAGCTGGCCCGCCTCCACCTCACCCACGTCGCGCTCCCTTCCTGGTCCGCGTCGCGACGCTAGCGGTCGCTCCGGGGGTCGCTGCCGGCCGCGGGCGCGATGCGTCCGCTGACCTCACCGAGGGGCACGACCGCACCGTCGACCCCCGGGGCCGTGCCCCGGATGATCACCGAGTCCCCGTCGTGCAGGCCGTCGCGGCGCGAGCCACCGGCGACGACCACATCCTCGGTCCACCCCCAGGTGAGCTCGAGCAGGCTGCCGCGTTCCTCGCGGGTCGGGCCGGACACGGTGCCCGACGCGTAGAGGTCCCCGGAACGCAGGCAGGCCCCGTTGCTCGTCAGGTGCGCGAGCTGCTGCGCCGGTGTCCACCGCAGCCCCGCCGCGTGCGGGGTGGCGACCACCGTGCCGGCCTGCCCGTCCGGAGCGATCGCCAGCTCGAGGTCGATCGCGTAGCCGTCCCCCGCTGGTGCGAGGTGGTGGGCGGGCGGCACCGGCGGGTCGGGTGGGGGGATGCGGGCGTGCTCGAGCGCGGCGAGCGGCACGATCCAGGGGGCGACCGACGTCGCGAACGACTTGCCGAGGAACGGGCCGAGCGGCACGTACTCGAACGCCTGCAGGTCGCGTGCGCTCCAGTCGTTGACCAGCACCGCCCCGAACACGTGATCCGCGAAGGCCGTCGTCGGCACCGTCGTGCCGAGGTCGCTGCCGACGCCGACGACCCAGCCGAGCTCGACCTCGAGGTCCAGGTGGCGGCTCGGGCCGCTGACCACCTCGCCCGAGCTGCGGTCGCGCCGGAGCCCCGTCGGCCGCACCACCTCGGTGCCCGAGACCACGACCGTGCCGGCGCGGCCGTGGTAGCCGATCGGCAGGTGGTCCCACGCGGCCGGCAGCTGCGGGGCGTCCGGTCGGAAGATCCGCCCCACGTTCCGCGCGTGGTCGCGCGAGCTGTAGAAGTCGACGTAGTCGGCGACCGTCCACGCGAGCACCGGCTGCACGTCGGCGAGTGGGCGTCGCAGCGGCGCGATCCGATCCGCGGCAGCCGGGTCGTGGAGCAGGTCGAGGAGCCGGGCCCGCAGGCCCGACCACGCGTCGGGACCGGCAGCCAGCAACCGGTCGAGCGTCGGGTGGTCGAGGGTCGCCAGCGGATCGTCGAACGCCCCGTCGAGCAGTCCGGCCCGCGCCGCACCGGCGAGGTCGATCGCGTCGCCGCCCACGGCGGTCGCCGGCCGCGGCGGACCGTCGCCGGTGCGCACCACCCCGTACGGCAGGGTCGTCGCTGGCCAGTGCGTCACGCCGCCTCCCATCGGTCGTCGGCGACGCTACCGCCGGCCACCACGCCTCGCGGTCAGGCGGTGAGCTCACGCTCCAGCGGCGTGCGGAACCGGGGGGTGACCGGTGTGCCCGCGAGCCAGGTGGTCAGCGCGGCCGCCTCGCGTTCCACCGCTGCCGCCGCGTCGGCACCGACGTCCTCGAGGAGCCGGTGGACGACCGTGCCGTCGCCGCGGACCGCCCACCCGCCGACGACGCGACCGTCGAGCCACACCGTCGGACCGACGTTGCCGTTCCGGTCGTACAGCTGGGTCGCGGCCACCCCGTCGACCGCGCCGAGGTACCAGTCACGCTGCTTCCAGCCCATCGGCGTGGGGTCGAGCGCCGGGAGCAGGGTCACCACACCGCCCTGATCCGGGTCGGTCGCGACCTCGTCGCCGGGCAGGATCCACGCCTCGCCCCCGTCCTCGAGGGTGACGGCGCGGGCGTCGACGGCGGTCAGCGCCGCGGTCGCCTGGCGGGCGGTCCAGCCCGACCACCAGCGCAGGTCGGTCAGCGTCGCGGGACCGTGGGTGGCCAGGTACCGCCCGGTGAGCGCGGCACGACCGTCGCCGGGGTCCTCGATGCGGGCGGGTCGTGATCCGAACCAACGCTCGGTGTCCGCCCAGCGGTACTGGCTCGACCGCCAGGTACCTGCCGGCGCAGCGCGGACGATCACTCCCTCCATGGCGAGGACGAACAGCAGCCGTGACGACACCGGCGCTCGCTGTACCCACCGGCCGGAACCGAGCGTGACCTCGGTGGCGAGGGCGGGGACCGCGGCGGTCAGCCCGGTCGTCGCGCGAGGCACCCCGTCAGCCAGCACCGCCAGGACCTGCGTCGCGGCCTCCTCGAGCCAGCCCGGCACCGCGTCGGCGCCCAGCTCCGCGGCGAGCCAGCCCTCGAGCCTGCGCCGCTCCCTGGCAGCCACGTCCCGGCCCGCCGCAGCCTCGAGCACGACGGCGTCCGCGACCGTCGCGACGAACAGCGTGCGCCGGACGGCGTGCAACCGCCACAGGGTCCGGTCCTCGTACAGCGGAGCCGCGATCGCGTTACGGGTCACCCCCGCCACCCGGGCACGGACACCGAGGAACGGCGTGGCCGGATCGGACGCGTGCATCGCGATGACCGCCGCGACCGCGGCGACCGCATCGGCGGCCGACCCGTCGAGGTGGTGTCTGCGCACAAGCCGCGCGCGGCGCTGCGCGTCCGTGACGCGGGGCACGGCAGGCATCGCGTGGGCTCGCTGGATCGACGCGGTGGGACGTTACTCGGCGCGTCCGAGTGCGGGCCTCATCCTCCGGGATGACCCCCAGATCCACCCTGAGGGGACGACGCGGTACCGGGCGGTACGTAAGGTCGGGCGTCGACGGCCCCGCGGATGCTCGGGGCCCACCGACCGGAAGAGCTCGACGTGACCGCTCCGAGCAGCACCGTTCTCCCCGCCACCACCACCGACCCAGCCGTCCGCGTCACCGGCGCGGTCAAGGTCTACGGCGAGGGCGCGACCGAGGTCCGCGCCCTCGACGGCGTGGACCTGGAGGTCCCTCGCGGGCAGTTCCTCGCCATCATGGGCCCCTCGGGATCGGGCAAGTCGACCCTCCTGCACTGCGCCGCGGGACTCGACCGGCTCACCTCCGGTTCCGTCGAGATCGACGGGGTCCGGACCGATGAACTCTCGGACCGTCGGCTGACCAGGCTCCGGCGCGAGCAGGTCGGGTTCGTGTTCCAGAGCTACAACCTGGTCCCGACCCTGACCGCGGCCGAGAACATCACGTTGCCGCTCGACCTGGCCGGCGCCGACGTCGATCGGGCCTGGTACGACCAGATCACCGCCACGCTCGGGCTCGGGGACCGGCTCCACCACTCCCCCGCGGAGCTGTCGGGTGGCCAGCAGCAGCGTGTCGCCGCCGCACGCGCCCTCGTCACGCGACCTGCCGTGGTCTTCGCCGACGAGCCGACCGGTGCGCTCGACTCCCGTTCCGGCGCCGAGTTGCTCGGTTTCCTCCAGGACGCGGCACGGACCGCGGGCCAGACCGCCGTCATGGTCACCCACGACCCTGCCGCCGCCAGCTACGCCGACCGGCTGTTGTTCCTCGCTGACGGCCGTGTCGTCGACGAGATGACCGCCCCGACGGCGGACGCGATCCTCGACCGGATGAAGCGGTTCGAGGCCGACGAGCACACCCCGGGGACCGGCGACGCCGGCGCCCTGGGGGACCGCTGATGTTCCGCGTCGCGGTCAAAGGGCTGCTCGGCCACAAGCTCCGCTTCTTCCTGACGACCCTGGCGGTCGTGCTCGGCGTGACCTTCATCTCGGGCGCCTTCGTGCTGACCGACTCGATGGAGGGTGCCTTCGACGACCTGCTCGGGACCGTGTACGAGACCGCAGACGTCTACGTCCGCGCGGGAGCGAGCTTCGACATCTCCGCCGCCGAGTTCGAGGCCGGCGGCCGGCCCACCCTCGACGAGCGGCTCGGTGACGACCTCGTCGCCATCGCCGGCGTCGCCGACGTGGTCCCCGGCGTCGAGGGTCCCGCCACCTTCATCGACCCCACCGGCGAGCCCGTCGTCAGCCACGCCCCGTCGTTCGGCTTCAACTGGAGCGACACCGCCAACCCGTTGACCCTGCGGGAGGGCCGTGAGCCTCGCTCGGCCGGGGAGGTGACGATGGACGTCAGCACCTTCGAGGCTCACGACTTCGAACTCGGCAGCGAGGTCGACGTCGCGGCGCCCCAGGGCATCACGAGCTTCACCCTCGTCGGCGTGACCGGTTTCGGCGATTCCGACAACCTCCTCGGTGCGACGATCGCGACCTTCACGATCGAGGACGCCCAGGACCTGTTCGACAAGGCGGGGCAGATCGACGAGTTCGCCCTGATCGGCGACGGGTCCCGTGACCCGGCGGCGCTGCGTGAGACCGTCGCCGCCGCGGTGCGCGACCTCGGCGTCGACGCGGAGGTCACGACCGCCACGGATCGGGCCGCCGACGAGTCCGCCGAGATCGGCGAGGCGCTGGGGTTCCTGACCACCGTCCTGCTCGCCTTCGCCGGTATCGCCCTCTTCGTGGGATCCTTCCTGATCGCCAACACCTTCTCGATCATCGTCGCCCAGCGATCGCGCGAGTTCGCGCTGCTCCGGGCCGTCGGAGCATCGAGCCGGCAGGTCCGCACCGCCGTCCTGTTCGAGGCGCTGCTCGTCGGCGTCGTCGCCTCGACGATCGGTCTGCTGCTCGGGATCGGGTTCGCGCGGCTCCTGCCGGTCCTGCTCGAAGCTGCGGGGATGTCGCTGCCCGCCGGGGGCACGGTCCTCGCCGCCCGCACGATCGTGGCGTCCTACCTCGTCGGGGTCGTGGTCACCGTCGCCGCCTCGATCCTGCCGGCACGGCGGGCCAGCCGGGTCGCGCCGGTGGAGGCGATGCGTGGTGCCGCGACCGCGCCATCAGCCTCGCTCACCCGCCGAACCATCACCGGCGCCGTCCTCGCTGTCGGTGGCGGGGCGCTCCTCGTCGTCGGTCTGACCGGCCAGGTCCCGCAACCGCTCGCCGTCGTGGGGCTCGGCGCAGCGCTCGCCTTCATCGGCGTGTCGCTCCTGGCCCCGCTGCTGGCCGATCCGCTCGCCCGCGTCCTGGGGGCTGGCCCGGCTCGTCTGTCGGTACCGGGCCGGATCGCCCGCGGCAACGCCCGGCGCGATCCGCGCCGGACCGCGTCGACCGCCTCGGCGCTGATGATCGGGCTCGCGCTGGTGTCCGCGGTCTCGATCCTGACCGCCTCCGTGCAGGGAGCGGTGGCCGACACCCTCAACGACCAGCTCCGGGCCGACTTCATCGTCCAGCAGGGCGGCGGTGCGATGCCCCCACAGCCGATGCCCACGTCGGTGGGTGAGGACCTCGCCACGGACCCGGCCATCGGCGCGGTCACGCCGTTGCGCATGGCCCAGGCGTCGGACGGGGAGGACGTGCTCACCCTCGTCGCCGTCGACGTCGCCGTCGTCGAAGACCTGATCGCGCTGGGTGACACCTCGGGCGACCTCACCGCCCTCGGTGCCCGGCAGATCGCGTTGCTCGAGGACGTCGCGACGTCACGCGACCTCGGCGTGGGTGACGAGCTCACCCTGACGTTCCGCGACGGCACCGAGGTGGCCTACGAGGTGGCGGTCCTGTACGCCACCTCGGACCTGGTCGGCACGGGCTACCTGCTGTCGCTCGAGGGGCTGGCCGAGGGGACGACGCGTGGGGTCGATCTCGCGCTGCTCGCCAGCGCCGACGGCGACCTCGCGTCCGCACGGGCTGCCATCGACGACGCGGTCGCGGTGGCACCCGGCGCCCGCGTCGAGGACCAGGCGGAGTTCCGTGAGGCGCAGGAGGCGTCGATCGACACCGTCCTGAACCTGATGCTCGGACTGCTGCTCCTGGCGATCATCATCGCGCTGCTCGGGATCACCAACACCCTGGCCCTGGCGGTCATCGAACGCACCCGCGAGATCGGGCTGCTGCGTGCCGTCGGCATGGAGCGGAGGCAGACCCGTCGGATGGTGCTGTGGGAGTCGGTGATCGTGGCCGGTTTCGGCGCGGTGCTCGGCATCGCGGTCGGCACGTTCCTCGGCTGGGCCGTCGTCCAGGCCCTGGCCGACGAGGGTGTGCAGCGGCTGGTGCTGCCGGGCGGTCAACTGATCGCCTACGCCGTGGTCGCCGTCATCGCCGGCGTGATCGCCGCGGTCTTCCCCGCCTGGCGGGCGTCGCGCCTCGACGTCCTGAAGGCGGTCACCGTCGAGTGACGCCGTCGCGGCGCTCCGGGCTCGGCGCGGGTCAGCCGGTCTGGAGCGCCGCGAACGCCTCGAGCCCACCCTCGTAGCGGCGCAGGACCTCGGCCCGCATCCGGGGGTGGTCGGTCAGGTCCGGGTCGGCGGCGACCACCGCCCGTGCCCGCTCACGGGCGAGGGCGATGGTGGCCTCATCGCGGCGGAGGTCGGCGACCTTGAGGTCGGGCATCCCGCTCTGGGCCTTGCCGAACAGCTGTCCCGCGCCCCGGATGCCGAGGTCGGTCTCGGCGAGCACGAACCCGTCGGTGGTGGCCGCAACCGCCTCGAGCCGCTCCTTCGCGTCGTCGGTGAGCTCGCCGTGCCACCCGGCGAACAGCACGCAGTACGAAGTACCGCCACCGCGGCCGACCCGACCCCGCAACTGATGCAGCTGGCTGATGCCGAAGCGTTCGGCGTCCTCGATCACCATGACGGTGGCCTCGGGCACGTCGACGCCGACCTCGATGACCGTCGTCGACACCAGGACCTGCGCCTCGCCCGAACGGAACCGCGCCATCGCCGACTCCTTGGCGTCCGGTCGCATGCGGCCGTGCACCAGCGCGACCTCGAGGTCGGGGAAGACGTCGGTCGACAGGTGGGCGTGGTGATCGGTGACGTTGGTCGCCTCGACCTCCCCCTCCTCGACGAGCGGACAGACCACGTACGCCCGGCGGCCGGCCTTCGCCTCGTCCCGGATGAAGGCGTACAGCCCAGCTCGACGCGGCGCCTGATCCGGGGTGATCAGCGTGGTCTTGATCGGCTCACGACCAGGCGGGAGCTCGTCGAGCACGGTCACGTCGAGGTCGCCGTAGAGGGTCAGCGCGAGGGACCGCGGGATGGGCGTGGCCGTCATCACGAGCACGTCGGGCAGGACCTCGCGCCCGTCGCCGTCGCCAGCCTTCTCCTTGAGCTGCACCCGCTGCGACACGCCGAACCGGTGCTGCTCGTCGATGACGACCACCCCGAGGTCGGCGAACCGCACCCCCTCCTCGAGCAGCGCGTGCGTGCCGACGACGATGTCCACGTCCCCGGTCAGCAGCTCGCCGAGCACCCGGCGTCGGTGCGCCACCCCGGACGAGCCAGTCAGCAGCTCGATGCGCAGCCCGTCGAGGACGTTGACCCCGAGCGGCGCGAGCAGCTCGGTGAGGGTGCGGTGGTGCTGCTCGGCCAGGACCTCGGTCGGGACCATCAGGGCGGCCTGCCGCCCGTGGTCGACGGCGTTCAGCAGCGACCAGACGGCGACCACCGTCTTGCCCGACCCGACGTCGCCCTGGAGCAGGCGGTGCATCGGGCGGCTGCTGCGCAGGTCCTCGGCGATCTCGGCGAAGGCCCGCTGCTGGGCTCCCGTCGGCTCGAACGGCATGGTGCGCAGGAACTCGTCGCCGTGGCCGAGATCGACGGGCGAGTTGTCCAGACCGACGGTCCCGGCTTCGAGGTGGGCGCGCCGCCACTGGAGACCGAGCTGGAGGGCGAACAGCTCGTCGAAGACGAGCCGTCGGCGGGCCGCCCGGGCGGTCTCGCGGTCGGGCGGCAGGTGGTGCTGGCGGAGCGCGTCGTCGAGGGTGAGCAGGTCGAGCTCATCGAGCCACGCGTCCGGCAACCAGTCAGGGATCGGAGGCAGGCCGTCCAGGGCGTGCTCGACCAGCGGCACGATCTTGAACGACGGGAGATCGGCGACCGCCGGGTACACCGGCAGCAGGCGCTGGTGCTCGAGCGCGGACAGGTCGTCGGGGACGCCGGCGCCCGCGCCACCCCGGACGCGGCCGAGGACCTGGGTGTCGGGGTTGGAGACCTTCAGGGCGCTGCGGAAGCGTTCGACCTTGCCCGAGAACGCGGCGACCGTGCCCTCCGGCAGCTGGCGGCGGCGCCACTCCTGGTTGAAGAACGTGGCCTCGAAGTTGGCGCCAGACGCCTGGCGGACGCGGGCGACCGCGATGGTCAGGGTGCGGCGTCCCTTCGGGATGCGCCGGATGCTCCAGTCCGTGATGGTGCCGATGAGGGTGGCAGGTTCACCGACGGCCACCTCCGACAGGTCGAGCACCTCACCCGCGTCGTGGTGCTTGCGTGGGTGGTGCTCGAGCAGGTCGTGGACCGTGCGGATGCCGAAGTGCTTGCGCAGCCGGGACGCGACCGTCGAGGACACCCCCGGCACGGCCGAGACCGGATCGTCCAGCGTCAGCTGCACCGGCTCCGTCGTGCCCCCGCCAGGTGCAGCGGTCACTCGACGCCCACCGCGTACCGCGCCGGGTGCTGGCCGGCATCGACGACCTCGACGTCGGCGGCCGTCGCGGTGCTGCGCACCAGCTCCTCGGCTCGCTCACGTTCGCTGCGGGGAGCGTCACGGCCGAGCAGCAGCGTCACGATCTCCGCATCACCCGCGCCCAGCTCGTCGAGCACCGCCGCGAGTGCGTCCAGCGGGTCGTCGGTCGCCGCCACCACCCGGCCCCCGACGACGGCGAGCGGCTGGTCGGTGGTGACGGGACCGATGGGGGTGTCGGCGTCCCGGACGGCGGGGACGACCTCGCCGCACCGGACGGCGGCAGCAGCCGCACGGAGGTCCTCGAGCACGCCGTCGGCAGGTGCGCCGGGGTCGAGGACGGCGAGGGCCGCCAGCACCGCCGGCAGCGCGGTCGCGTCGTCCACCACCTCGAAGGGTCGGCCACCCTCGGCCACGGCCACGTCCGCCGCCTGCCGCGCGGTCGGGAGAGCGTTGGGGTGACCCGGGAGGATCACGAGGGTCTCGGCGCGAACGTCGCCGCATGCATTCAGCAGGTCCGCGACGGACGGCAGGCGGCCGGCGGCCCCTTCCACGGTGGTCGCGCCGAGCGACGTGGCGAGCTCGTGCACGCCCGGGCCCGAGACCACCGCCACCACCCCGACGGTGGCCACCGGCGTGTCCGCATGCCGAGCCGCGATCTGGTCGCCGAAGTGGGTGACATTGATCTCGGACGGGCGGCCGAGCGCCAGGCCCTCCTCGATCGCGCCTCCGACGTCGTCGGTGTGGACGTGCACGTTGAGCACGTCGCCGGCACCGACGACCACCACCGAGTCCCCGAGCAGCTCGAGCCGGTCGCGCAGGCCCGGCGCAACGTCGTCGGGCGCGTCGAGCAGGTACTGCACCTCGTAGCGGTACGACAGCGAGCCGGTGGCGTCGCACTCGAGCTGGTACGGGCCCTTGGCCACGTCGGCGTGGTCCTGCGCGGCCGGTGGGTCCTCGCCCGTCAGGTGGGCGTGCACGGCGGCCACCAGGACCTCGAAGCCGCGGGCACCGGCGTCGACCACGCCGGCGTCGCGGAGCACGTCGAGCTGGTCGCGGGTCGCATCCACGGCGCGCTGGGTGGCTGCGCACACCCGATCGGAGGTCTCGACGAGGTCGTCACCCTCGGCGACCGCAGCGGCCGCCTCGCCGGCGGCTGCGGCGACGACCGTGAGGATGGTCCCCTCGACCGGTTGGGCCACCGCGTCGTAGGCGAGCACGCGCGCCCGGTCGAGCGCCGCCGCGTACAGGGACGCGTCGACGATCGGATGTCCGGTCACCACGTCCACGACCGCCCGGAGGATCTGGGACAGGATGACCCCGGAGTTGCCACGGGCGCCCCGGACGGCGCCGCGCGTCACCGCGCGTGCCGCTGCCTGGGCGTCGGCGTGCCGGCCGGCCCGGAGCGCCTCGAGCCCCGCCTGCACGGTCAGCGTCATGTTCGTGCCGGTGTCTCCGTCGGGCACGGGGAAGACGTTGAGCTCGTCGATCCGCTCACGCTGGACCGCGAGCGCGGCGTGGACCCGTTCGAGCAGCACCGGCAGCTCGACCGCGCTCAGCGGCGCCCCGTGGTCGCGCGGCGCGGCGTCGGAGCCATCAGAGCCATCGGACCGACGGGGCTCGTCCGCCCCGGTGTCCTGCCAGGACTCGTCCACGGTGCCGCTCCTGCACGTCCGGCCGCGTCCGCGGCCGGCGGCCCGAGCGTAGCCAGGGGTCGTGCCGAGGGTCCGAGCGGTGCCGGTCCCCACTGGAGGCGCCCGCGTGCGCCCCGCGAGGGCGCCGGTCGCCGGCCGCGCGCGCGGCTGGTAGCCTCACCCCGTCCACGGCCCGCTCGTGGCCGACCCCCTCGTTCCCCCGCCCGCTCCACGCTGCCCGAGATGCGCCTCCGCGCGTCCCAGCCGGCGGGCCGCACCCACGGAGGACCGCGATGCCGTCCACCTGCGACCTCTGCGACAAGAAGCCCTGGTTCGGCAAGCAGGTCTCTCACTCGCACCGGCGTTCGTCGCGGCGCTGGGACCCGAACATCCAGCGGGTCAAGGCGTCCGTCGACGGCCGCACCGTGCGCCTGAACGTCTGCACGTCGTGCCTGAAGGCTGGCAAGGTCACGCGCCCGACCGTCAAGGTCCGCGCCGACAAGGCCTGATCGAACGCCTGCAGCACCGACGCCGCCCCGTCCGCGGGGCGGCGTTCTGCTGTGCTCAGTCGCGCGGGGCGGCGCGCTCGCGCTGCAGGTGACGTTCCTCGAGCGTCTGGTCGACCACGCCGTGGATCGCGATCGGCAGGACCGCCGCCGAGATGATCGCGAACCCCGGCACGAGCACGACGAGCACGGTGAGGTAGACACCCACCCCGGCCACGGCGTAGTAGCGGGCACGACGGGTCGCGATCGTCTCGAGGGGTGCGAGGGCGACGGCGCTCCCGAGCGCCACGCCGACCGCCGCACCCAGGATCGGCACGAAGAGCACCCCGAGCGGCAGGCCGACCACCAGGAACCAGCCCATGGCACGCAGGGTCGCGCCAGCAGCGTTGGGGTGACGCGAGCCGAACGCCGCGGTCAGGAAGACGAGGGGCACCAGCGCGAGGCCGAGCGCGATGAGCCCGGCCCCTGCCCCGTCCGCGACCGCCGTCCCCGCCAACAGCGGCCAGTAGCTGAACTGGTAGAGCGCGGACGCGGCGATGATCGCCAGCCAGCGTCCCCGCAGGCTGAGCGGCTCCGAACGTGGGTGCACGTCAGCCCTTGACCGCGCCCGCGGTCAGACCGCGGACGAAGTACCGCTGGAGGCTGAAGAACACCACCATCGGCAGGATCATCGTGATGAACGCGGCGGCCGGCAGCAGGTGGCGGTTCTGCCCGTAGGCGCCCTGCATCTCGGCGAGCGCCACGGTCACGACGCGTACGTCCGGGGTGCCGCCGAGGAAGACGATCGCCACGAGCAGGTCGTTCCAGACCCACAGGAACTGCAGGGTCGCGAACGCGGCCAGGGCCGGGACCGACAACGGGACCACCAGACGGGTGAAGATCGACCAGTGGCTGGCGCCGTCGACCTTCGCCGACTCGATGATCGACGAGGGCAGCGACCCGATGTAGTTGCGCAGCAGGTAGATCGCGAGGGGTAACCCGAAGCCGGTGTGGGCGAGCCACATCGCCGGGTAGGTACCGACGAGCCCTTGGGGGAACAGCGGGATGCCGAACAGGCTGCCCGAGGTGTAGAGGCGCAGGATCGGGATCAGAGCCAGGTGCAGCGGCACGACGATCAGGCCGACGACCCCGACGAACAGCAGTTCGCGGCCCTTGAACTCCATCCACGAGAACGCGTAGGCGGCGAAGGCAGCGATGGTGATCGGGATCACCGTCGCCGGGATCGTCACCGCGAGGCTGTTGAAGAAGGCGTTGCCGAACCCGCGGCCACGACCGAGGGTGTCGGCGTAGTGCTGGAAGGTCCACTGCGCGGTGTCGAACGGGTTGGCCAGGGCCGTCCACCAACCCTCGGACTCGACCAAGCCCCGCTGGCGGAAGGACGAGATCAAGAGCCCGAGCGTCGGGATGATCCAGAGCAGGACCACCGCGAGGACCACGAGCTTGACCAGCCACCCCCCCTCGCCGCCGGGACGCGCCGATCCACCCTTGCGCTTGGCCTGCGGCTCCTCGGGAGGCGTCTGGGCCGGCGGGGCCTCGGTGACGGCGCTCATCGGATCTCCTCCTCGGCGCGGAACCGCTTGATGTTCACGATCAGGACCGGGACCACGGCGAGGAACAGCAGCACGGCGACCGCGGCGCCCCGTCCGGTGTTGCGGAAGGCGAAGGACCAGCGGTACATGCGCTCGGCGATGACCTCGGAGTTGGGCCACCCCATCACGTACACGATGTCGAAGACCTTGAGGACGTTGACGACCATCGTGGTCGCCACGACCACGATCGCCGACATGATCGACGGCACGATGATGCGGCGGAAGACCTGGAGCTCGGTCGCGCCGTCGATGCGCGCGGCCTCGAGCATGTCGTCGGGGACCGACTTGATCGCGGCCGAGAGGATGACCATGGCGAACCCGGTCTGGGTCCAGATCATGATGACCATCAGGAACAGGTTGTTCCACGGCGTGATGGCCTGCCAGCTGACCGGGTCCTGTCCGAGTCCGACGAGGAGCCCGTTGAGCAACCCCGTCTGGTTGCCGAAGGGGCGGTGGTCGTAGATGAAGGCCCACACGACGCTGGCGCCGACGAAGCTGACGGCCATCGGCAGGAAGATCAGCGACTTGGCCAGCGACTCCCCCCGAGGCAGACGGTCGGCGAGCACCGCGAAGACCAGGCCGATCACCACACCGAAGGCCGGGACGATCACCATCCAGGCCAGGGTGTTGCGGATCGATCGCAGCATGGCCGGATCGCTGAACACGAACTGGTAGTTGTCGAAGCCGACCCAGTCGGTCGCCGTGGCGTCCTGGAAGCTGACCACGACGGTGTTCACCGCCGGGTACAGCAGGAAGATGCTCAGCAGCACGAGAGCGGGGCCGACGAAGACCCACGGGCGCACGGACTCACGCCAGTCCTTGGGGAACTGGTTGACCGCGAGGTCGAGGACGCGGAAGAGGACGAAGACGCCGACCACACCGATGGCGATGGCGGCGATCACGACCAGTAGTCGGTTGAGGCCCAGCCCGTCGAGCCAGACGAACAGCCGGGCGACGCCGGAGATGGCGCCGAGGAAGACCACCAGCAGCACCACCAGCGACACGGCGACGGGCGCAGTGGGCGCCTTCTTCGTCGCGGGGCGCTCAGGGGCGTCCGGCGGGCCGCCCGGTGGAACGGTGTCCGGCGGCACGAACGGCGGCGTCGGTGTAGCGCTCACCCTCTACTCCCTGGCGGTGGTGGATCCCGGCGGCAGCCTAGGTGCCCGCGCGCCGGTTGGGGAGGAGGAACACGGAATCGGTCCGGGTCGGCCCCCGAGATGCCCGAGGGGGCGGGTGCTCCCGCACCCGCCCCCTCGGTCGTGCTCCGTGCCTGTTCGGATCAGTTCGGCCAGCTGGCCTGGATGTTCGACAGGACCGCGTCGGTGTCGCCACCGCCACGCATCCACTCGTTCATCCCGGACCAGAACGAACCGGCGCCGACCTCGGACGGCATGAGGTCCGACGCGTCGAACCGGGCCGTGTCCTCCTGGAGGGCGCTCAGGATCGTCTCGGCCGACGTCGCCACGACCTCGTCGCGGTAGCAGTCCGCGGTCGTGTTGACGTTCGGGGAGATGCGTGACACGTCGGCGAAGTCGCCGCCGGCGCACTGCGCCTCCTCACCCGTGAAGATCTCGATGAACTCCTTGACCTCGGGTGCGTCGCGGAAGACCACGGCCAGCTCACCGGCGATCAGCGCGCCCTGGTTGCCGTCGACGCTCGGGAAGGGGAAGACGCCGTAGTCGGTGCCGAACTCCGCCCCCTCGGGGAAGAAGTTGACGATGAACGAGGCCTGCCGGTGCATCAGCGCGGCCGGCTCGTCACCGATGATGGCGTCGGGAGCGTCGCGGAAGTCGAGGTCCGGGATGCCCTGGGGGCCACCGATCACGAACCCGTCGCCGAAGACGATCTCACCGAAGGTCTCCATGGCCTCGGTGATCTCGGGCGAGTCGAACGCGAGCTCGTTGGTCACCCACTGGTCGTAGTTCTCCGGGCCGGCCTGGCGCAGGACGATGTCCTCGAGCCAGTCGGTCGCGGGCCATCCGGTGGCGGCGTCCGAACCCGTGCCGATCGCCCACGGCGTGTAGCCGTCCTCGACCATCTGCTCGGACAGGCTGACCATGTCCTCGTAGGTCTCGGGGATGTCGTACCCCTCAGCCTCGAAGACCGGGATGTTGTACCAGACGAGGCTCTTGAGGTTGGCGTTGGTCGGGATGCCGTAGTGCTCGCCCTCGTACTCACCGAGGCCCAGCAGGTACTCGCCGAAGCGGTCCTCGAGCTCGGCGATGTCGAAGCCCAGTTCCTCGAGCGAGACCGCGTTGCCGGCCTGTGCCTGCTCGATGACCGCACCCGGCTGCGGGTACAGGGCGATGTCCGGGGCGTTGCCACCCTGGACGCGGACGACGATCTGCTCCTCGAAGCTGTCCGAGCCCTCGTAGAAGGCGTTCGCCCCGGTGGGCTGGTTGAAGTACTCGTCGATCACGGCGTTGATGGCGTCGGCCTCGACGCTGGACGGGGCGCCGAAGATCGACACCTCGGCGCCGGCGAGATCGGGAGCATCACCGTCCGTGGCGGCGGTGTCGTCTCCGTTACCGTCGCCGCATGCGGCGAGGAGCAGCGAGGTGGCGGCGAAGGCCGCTACCCAGCGCGTGTGCTTACGCATCGGTTGGTTCCTTCTCCAGAAGCGCAGCCGTTGTGACCGCGCCGACGTCGAGTCTCACCGCCCCGGTTCCCGGAGCGAAGGGCAGGCGGTCCCGGGCCGGGACCAACCTACGACCGCCACCGTAGGTTGGCGGACCGCGGTTCGCCGGGGTTCGGGGAACTCGTACCCAGGAACGCCCGGATGACCCCCTGCGGTGCACGACCCGTTGACAGATGGCCGCTCAGCGTGGAACATGGGAGCGCTCTCACGACCAACTCGGCGATGTCCGTGTGCGGCTCTGACACCGTTCGTCGCCGCCGTGGCCCGCCACCGACGGGATCCGCCGATGGCTCCGCACCCTCCCCTCGCCCTGCCCGAGGGGTTCACCCTCGGGGTGGCGACCTCCAGCTTCCAGATCGAGGGAGCCGTCGCCGAGGACGGGCGGGGTCCCTCCATCTGGGACACCTTCGCCCGCACCCCTGGGGCGGTGGTCGGTGGGGACACCGGGGACGTGGCCTGCGACCACTACCACCGGCTCGAGGAGGACCTCGACCTGCTGGTCTGGCTCGGGGTGGACAGCTACCGGTTCTCGATCGCGTGGCCGCGGGTGCAACCCGACGGGCGCAGCCTCGAACCCCGGGGACTGGACTTCTACGACCGCCTGGTCGACGGCCTCCTCGAACGTGGCATCCACCCGCTCGCCACGCTCTACCACTGGGACCTCCCGCAGCGCCTCGAGGACGACGGTGGCTGGAGCGAACGCGCCACCGTCGAGCGCTTCGTCAGCTATTCGGAGGTGGTCGCCGGTCGTCTCGGTGACCGGGTCCGCGACTGGAGCACGCTCAACGAGCCCTGGTGCGCCGCCTTCCTCGGCTACGACGCCGGCATCCACGCGCCCGGTGTCCGCGACCCCGCACGGGCCATCGCCGCGGTCCACCACCTGCTGCTCGCGCACGGCGAGGCGAGCCGGGCGATCCGGGCCGCGGGCGGGCCGGGCACCAACGTCGGCATCGTGCTCAACCCGGCGCCGATCCGGCCAGCCAGCGACGACGAGGCGGACCTCGCCGCCGCGAGGCGTGCCGACGGCCTGCGCAACCGAGTCTGGCTCGACCCACTGGTGCACGGCCGGTACCCCGACGACGTCCTCGCCGCCTGGGAGCCGCTGACCGACCTCGGGGCCCTGCACCGAGACGATGACCTTGCAGCCATCGCCGCACCGATCGATCTGCTCGGGATCAACTACTACAACCCGGTCGTGGTGACCGCCCGCCCCGCCGGCGACGGCGGCCTGCCGGGACCAGGGCAGGATCACCTCGCCGAGGTCCCCGGACCGGCGCCGCACACCACCCTCGGCTGGAGCATCGACGCGACGGGCCTCGAGGAGCTGCTGCTGCGACTGCACCGGGACTACCCGGGGGTGACGATGGCGGTGACCGAGAACGGCGGTGCGTTCCCCGACGCGCCGGGTCCGAACGGCCGCATCGACGACACCGATCGCATCGCCTACCTCGATGCACACCTGCGAGCAGCCACCCGCGCTGCCGCCGCCGGTGTGGACGTCCGCGGGTACTACGTGTGGACGCTGCTCGACAACTTCGAGTGGGCCGAGGGCTACGCCCCCACCTTCGGCATCGTGCACGTCGATCGTGCCACCCAGGTCCGCACCCCGAAGGCCTCCGCCGACTGGTACCGGGAGGCCATCGCCGGGCGGCGCGGCGCCGCGGCCTCCTAGTGGCCGGGTTCGGGCAGCCCGCGAGTCCGACGCTCGAGCAGGTGGCAGCCCTCGCCGGGGTGTCCCGCTCGACGGTCAGCCGCGTCGTCAACGGCAGTCCGAAGGTGTCCGAGGCGACGCGGGCCGCGGTCGACGCCGCCATCGCGCAGCTCGGCTACCTCCCGAACCCGGCGGCGCGGACCCTCGTGACCCGCCGGACCGGTTCGATCGCGCTGGTCGTGCGCGAGACCGAGGAGCGCGTCTTCGGCGAACCGTTCTTCGCCGGCATGGTGCGCGGGATAAGCGGGGCCGTCGCCAGCACCGACCTGCAGCTGGTGCTGCTGATGGCCGGGCCGACGGCCGACCCCGGCCGCCTGGAGCGCTACCTGTTCGGTGGCCACACCGACGGCGTGCTGCTGCTGTCCCTGCACGGCGTGGACCCGCTGCCCGTCCACCTCGCCGAGCGGGGCATCCCGACCGTCCTCGGCGGTCGACCGCACGAGCCGCACCCGCAGCTGACCTGGGTCGACGCCGACAACGTCGGCGGCGCACGCCTCGCGACCGAACACCTCGTCCACGCCGGTCGGCGACGCATCGCCACGGTGACCGGTCCGCTCGACATGGTCGCGGGCCGCGACCGCCTCACCGGGTACCGCGACGCGCTGCGGGACGCCGGACTCCCCCTGAACACGGACCTCGAGGTCGTCGGGGGGTTCACCCGCGAGGGCGGTCGCGAGGCCGCCCGTCAGCTGCTCGACCGCCACCCCGACGTCGACGCCATCGTCGCGGCGTCGGACCTGTCGGCGGCCGGCGTCCTCGAGGTCCTGCAGGAGGCCGGGCGCCGGATCCCGGATGACGTCGCGGTCACCGGTTTCGACGACTCCACCACGGCGACGTCGGTGCGCCCCGCGTTGACGACCGTGCGGCAGGATCTCACCGAGATCGGCGCGCACATGGTCCGGTTGCTCCTCGAGCAGATCGAAAGCACGGCCGCGACCCCAGCGGTGCAGCTGGTGCTGCCGACGACCCTGGTGCGTCGCGCCTCCGCCTGACCGCCTCCCCGTCTAGGGTCACCGCCCCGGCAGCCTGGGAGGGCGAAGCGGTGGTCGAGGCCTACATCCTGATCCAGACCGAGCTCGGCGCCGCCGCGGCCGTGGCCGCGGCGGCGGGTGAGCTGGCCGGCGTCATCTCGGCGCACGACGTGACGGGCCCGTACGACGTCATCGTGAAGGCGGAAGCCAGCGATGTGAACGAGCTCGGCCGGATGGTGGTCTCACGCATCCAGGGCATCGAGGGCATCACGCGCACCCTGACGTGCCCGGTCGTCGACCTCTAACCGGCCTCGAAGGCGAGCTCGAGCAGACGGTCGACGAGCGCCGGGTACGCCAGTCCCTCGGCGTCCCACAGGCGGGGGAACATCGAGTTCGGCGTGAACCCCGGGATGGTGTTGATCTCGTTGATGAGCAGGTCGTCGACGTCCGTGCCGTCGCCGACGAGGAAGAAGTCCACGCGTGCCATGCCGCGGCAGCCGATCGCACGGAAGGCCGCGCGGGCCACCTCGTCGATCCGCTGCGCGATCCGCTCCGGGACGTCAGCGGGGATGACCAGCTCGGAGTCGTCGAGGTACTTGGCCTCGAAGTCGTAGAACTCGTGTGACGGACGGATCTCGCCCGGAGCGGTGACCTGCAGGTCGCCCACGCCGAGGACGCCGACCTCGAGCTCGCGCGGCGCGTCGAACCCACGCTCGACGACGGTGACCGCGTCGTAGCGGAAGGCCTCCTCGAGCGCCTCGGCGAGGTCCCCACGCCCGGCCACCTTGCGGATGCCGATCGAGCTGCCCTGCCGGGCCGGCTTGGTGAACCAGGGGTAGGGCAGCGTCTCCTCGAGCTCGGCGGTGACCGCGTCCGGGTCACCGCTCCAGCGGGCCTGGTGGACGGTCGCGTACTGACCCTGCCGCAGCCCGATCGCGGCGAACGCGGCCTTCATCGCGGTCTTGTCGATCCCGATCGAGGATCCGGTGACATCGGCGCCGACGAACGGCACCCCCACGGTGGCCAGGAGGCCCTGCACCGTGCCGTCCTCGCCGTAGGGCCCGTGGAGGACGGGGAACGCGACGTCGACCTCGGACACCACGCGGGAGGTCCCCGCGGACTCGTCGAGCTCGACCAGCATCGCACCCTTGCGCGTCCCGACGAGCGCGACGGTCGGGCCGGCGTCGTCGACCTCGGGCATCGGACGCCCGGGCGGCGTCTCGATACGGCCGTCGGTGAGCGTCCAGCGCCCCTCACGGGTGATGCCGACTGGCAGCACCTCGTAGCGGTCGCGGTCGATCGCGGCGAGGACGGACCGCGCCGACAGGCACGACACCTCGTGCTCGCTCGACCGCCCGCCGAACAGCAGCAGCACCCGCTTCACGTTCGACTCCGCTTCCGCGTCCGCCACGGAGGCGGACGTTCGATGACCCGCCGGGACCGGTCAGCCCGGCGGGGGTCGCGACGCTAGCGAAGGGACGCCGACCGAACGGGAAGCTGGAGCGCCCGGGGCCGGCCCCGGGCGCTCCGTCGATACGAGCGGCTCAGGGCACGAGCCGATCGATCTCGTAGGTGAGCCGCGCGCCGGTGACCATCACGTACTCGTGGGTGAGCACGTCGCTCGTTCCCAGGCTGACCTCGAGCGTGTAGCCGTGCGTCGCGTTGGTGACGAGCGCCCCCGCCCCGCTGATCGGCAGCGTCACGGTGACCGGTCCGGGCGTGCCGGCGTTCGTCGTGATGTCGTTCTGTACCACCAGCGGCGAGTGCGAGAAGTTCGCCAGGGCGGGACGCATGACCTGCACGGCTACCACCCGGGCCGAGGGCGAGTTGTCGTGGACGTTGAAGACAGCCGACGTGAGGCGCGCGCCCTCCGGCGGCGTGACCTGGCACACCACGCGCCCGTTGCTGAGGAGATACCGGCCGTTGTTGACGGAGCCGTACTCGGCGGTCGAGAAGGCCGGCATGAAGCTGGTTCCGACACACCCGACCGACTCGGTGACGGTCGTCACCTTCGGCAGGTCGGACTTCCGCGCGAACGCGCTGGCGGGCCGGCCCTGGAGGCGGGCGGCGTTGACGCTCGGTGGGGTGTCGGGGTCGTTGCCCGACGCCCGGTACAGGAACGTGCCCATCTGCGCCCGGGTCAGCCCGTCACCCGGGCAGTACCGGCTCCCATCACAACCCTGGGTGACACCTGTCTCGGACACGTACCCGATGCCCTTGGCGTGCGGATGGCTGTGCGGCACGTCGGAGAACACGTGGGTCGCGAGGGCAGCAGCAGGGACACTGAGCAGCACCACCGTGAGGGTGGCGGTACGCAGCAACAGGCGACGCGAACGCCGCAGCGGACGGGGGGACCGGTCGAGGCCCATCTCCGTGCTCCAGTACCGAGCGACGCCAAGGACGCCGCGATCGACGCCGGACGAGCCACGCCGACGACGCGACGGACCTGACGGCCCCGCCCCCTGACGCCGTCCGACCACCTGACGCTAGCGAAGGGTCGCTGACCGAACGGAGACGCCGAGCGCCCGGGGCCGACCCCGGGCGCTCCGTCGCCGCGAGCGGCTCAGGGCACGAGCCGGTCGATCTCGTAGGTGAGCGTCGCCCCGACGATGGAGACGTACTCGCTGGCTGCCGGTGTACTCGGTCCCATCGCGACCCCGAGGGTGTAGCCGTACGTCCCGTTGTCGACCACGGCGTTCGCGGGCGGGATGGCCAGCGTGACGGTCGACGATCCCGGCGTCCCCGCGTTGGTCGTGATGTTCTCCTGTGAAGCGAGCGTCGTCGGGGAGAGCCCTAGGAACGTTCGACGCACGACCTCCACCCGGGCGACCCGCTGGGTCGTCGAGGTGTCGCTGACCCGGAACGCGGCTGCTGTGAGCGTCGCACCGTCCGGCACGGTCACCTGGCAGTCCAGCCGGAACGACGACCCGGGACCGGTGATGTAGCGGGCGTGGTTGTTGAACGTGAAGTAGCTCACGTCCGTGGAGAGGGGGAAGAAGCTGTTCCCGACGCACCCGACCGACTCGGTCACCGTCGTCACCTTGGGTAGGTCGGACTTGCGCGCGAAGGTGCTGGCGGGCTGGCCCTGGAGGCGGGCCGCGTTGACGCTCGGGGGGGTGTCGGGGTCGTTGCCCGACGCCCGGTACAGGAACGTGCCCATCTGCGCCCGGGTCAGACCTTCACCTGGGCAGTACCGGCTGCCGTCACAACCCTGGGTGATACCAGCCTCGGACACGTACCCGATGCCCTTGGCATGCGGGTGACTGTGCGGCACGTCGGAGAACACGTGGGTCGCGAGGGCAGCAGCAGGGACGCTGAGCAGCACCACCGTGAGGGTGGCGGTACGCAGCAACAGGCGACGCGAACGTCGCAGCGGACGAGGGGACCGATCGAGGTCCAACTCCGTGCTCCAGGTGCCAGCGGCGTCCGGGGGGACGCCGCGATCGACGCCGGACGAACCACGCCGATACGACGGACCTGACGGCCCCGTTCCCCCGACGCCGTCCGACCGCCGGACGCTAGGTCTCGAGCCCGGCCCCCTCGGTCGTCGCCTCGCAGAGCGCGGACCCGGTCATGCCGACCGCACGGACCGTGACGTGTGGCCGCGCCGCCCGCTACGCCGCGTGGTCGTCCGCGGCGGCCAGGGCGTGACGGACGTCGGCCACCAGGTCCTCGGTCTCCTCGACGCCCACGGACAGACGCACGGTGCCCGGTCCGAGACCGGCCAGCCGCAGCTCGTCGTCCCGGAGCTGGCGGTGCGAGGTCGACGCCGGGTGCAGGACCAACGAGTGGGTGCCCCCGAGCGACGCGGCCCGCACGAACACCCGGCAGGCGTCCGCGAACGCCTCGGCGGCCGGGCGGGACCCGAGGTCGACCGCGAGCAGCGCACCGGGCAGGCCGGAGAGCATCGTCGGGACCATGGCGTGCTGCGGGTGGGCGTCGAGGGACGGGTGGTGGACCGCGACCACACCCCTCGGGGCGGCAGCGAGCTCGGCGGCCACGGCGGTCGCGTTCGCGCTGGCCTGACGCACCCGGAGCGCCAGGGTCTGGATGCCACGGACCACCAGCCACGCCTCGAACGGTCCGAGCGACCCGCCGAGCTCGTAGACGTGCTCACGGACGCGGCCGACGAGTTCGTCGCTGCCGGCCACAACGCCGGCCACGACGTCACCGTGCCCGCCGAGGAACTTGGTCGCGGACTCGACCACGGCTGTCGCACCGAGGGTGACCGGTCGGCACAGCACCGGCGACGCGAAGGTGTTGTCGACCACCAGCTCGACGCCCCGCTCCTGGCAGACCGCCGCGATGGCCGGGATGTCGGCGATGGCGGTCGAGGGGTTGGCGATCGTCTCGACGTGGACGACCGTGTGCTCGTCGGTCAGCGCCGCACGCAGATCGGCTGCGGTCAGCAGCGGCGCGTGGTCGACCTTCCAGCCGGCGTCCCGCTCGAGCCGGCGCAGCAGCGCCCAGGTCCCGCCGTAGAGCATCGCGGTCGCCAGCACCCGCCCCTCACCGCGCAGGACGTCGAGCACGGCGTGGATCGCGGCCGTGCCGGACGCCGCCGACCACGCCGCCGGGGCCTCGTGGAGGGAGCCGATGACCGCGTGCAGCGCGGTCGACGTCGGGTTGTCGTAGCGGCCGTAGACGTACCCCGCCACCTCGTCGGTGAGCAGGTCGCCGACCTCGGCCGAGGTCGCGGTCCCCCAGGTCGCCGAGGGGTGGATCGGCACGCTGACCGGGTGCTGACCGACCGGTGGCACGGTCGCACCGTGCACGGCACGGGTCGCGAAACCGCCGGTGGTCCGGGGAGGGGTGGGCTCCACGAGCTCGGCTCCGAGGGTGTGAGACGGGGCCTCGCAACCTACCCACCGGTTCCCGACCAGACGGATGCCGCGGGTAGGGTGCCGACGCTCGAGACGGCCGCGACGTGCGCGTCCCCGCCGTCTCCCCCGACCACATCCCTGGGAGGTCCCGAGGTGGCACAGATCGACTACGAAGGCCGCGTCGCCGTCATCACCGGCGCGGGCGGCGGCCTCGGCCGTAGCCACGCCCTGCTGCTGGCCAGCCGCGGCGCCAAGGTGGTCGTCAATGACCTCGGGGGCAGCCGTGACGGCTCCGGCGGAGGCTCGGAGATGGCCGACCAGGTCGTCCAGGAGATCATCGACGCGGGCGGCGAGGCGGTCGCCAACTACGACTCGGTGGCCACCTGGGACGGCGGCGCGGCGGTCGTGCAGAGCGCCCTCGACGCGTTCGGCCGCATCGACATCGTGGTCAACAACGCCGGCATCCTGCGGGACGTCTCGTTCGCCAAGATGGAGGAGCCGCAGCTCGACCTCGTGCTGAAGGTCCACCTCTACGGCGGGTTCCACGTCACCAAGGCCGCCTGGCCGCACCTGCGCGAGCAGGGCTACGGCCGCGTCATCAACACCACGTCGGGCTCGGGCCTGTACGGCAACTTCGGGCAGTCGAACTACTCGGCGGCCAAGCTCGGCCTCGTCGGGCTCACCCGCACCCTCGCGCTCGAGGGCCAGAAGTACGGCATCACCGCCAACGTCATCGCGCCGGTCGCGGCCTCGCGCATGACCGAGGACATCATGCCCCCGCAACTGCTCGAGGTGCTGCAGCCCGAGAACGTGTCACCCCTCGTCGGCTACCTCGCCTCGGAGGCCTGCACGGAGACCGGCCGCATCTTCTCGGTCGGCGGTGGCTACATCGCCCGCGTCGCCATCGTCGAGGGCCCCGGCGCGACCTTCGAGGACGGCTTCGGCCCCGACGACGTCGCCGCGAAGTTCGACGAGGTCACCAAGCTCGAGCTCGGTGAGGGCAACGCCGAGTTCACCCACGGCGTCATGGAGCAGACCGGCAAGATCGTCACCGCCCTCGGCATCAGCTTCGACTGAGTTCGTCGGCGGGTTGCTGGACCGGCCCACCAGCCCGGTGACGCCAGCCTTCGACGGTGACGCCGGAAAGGCGTTGGACCGCCGTCTGCCGTCACCGTCGTCCTCTCACGTCACCGAGCACCCCAGACGACCGGTGGAGAACGCTCAGCGTCGCGAGCTCGTCGCGAGCTCGTCGCGGCGGTTCGCGGGTGGGCGCACCTGCGGCCAGCGGCGGCCCCGGCGGACGAGGCCAACGCCCGGAGTGTTGAACGGCTGCGATGGCTACCCACCACATCCCGAGCTGCGCCATCGAGCCGGAGTAGGGCGGCGCGAGCCGGGTGGCGGGGACGACGACGGCGGCAACTGGAGCCGCAGGTCCCGGCGGCGAACCGAAGGGCCGCCGGGACCGCGGCGAGTGGCGCCGACGGCGGTGTCCCCGTCACCCGGCGGTCCGAGCGACGGACCACCCAGGGCGGCGGCGCTACATCCCGTACACCTCGGGCTTGGCGCTCCGCGACAGCAGCGCCCCCACCAGATCCTCCGGCGAAGCGCCGCCGTGGCACACCGCCACGACGCCCTGGGCGATCGGCATCTCGACGCCGGCCTGCTCGGCCAGGGCGAGGATGGCCTGCGAGGACTTGACGCCCTCGGCGACCATGTTCATCGAGGCGATGATCTCGTCGAGCTTCTCGCCGCGTCCGAGGCGCTCGCCGACGGTGCGGTTGCGGGACTTCGGCGACGTGCAGGTCGCGACGAGGTCGCCGACCCCGGCGAGGCCGGCGAAGGTCATGGCCTCGCCGCCGAGCCGGACGCCGAGCCGGGCCATCTCGGCGAGACCACGGGTGATCACCGCCGCCATCGTGTTGTCGCCGTACCCCATCCCGTGCGCCATGCCCGCCGCGAGCGCGATGACGTTCTTGACCGCACCGGCCACCTCGACCCCGGCCTTGTCGGGGTTGGTGTAGACGCGGAAGTAGGGCGCCATGACAGCCGCCTGCACACGCTCGGCGCGGCCAGCGTCGGGGCACGCGGCGACGGTCGCGGCGGGCTGGCGCTGCGCGCACTCCTTGGCCAGGTTCGGGCCGCTGACGACCACGACCCGGTCGGGGTCGCAGTCGAGGGTGTCGGAGATGACCTGGCTGCCGAACCGCATCGTGGCGACGTCGACGCCCTTGATCAGGCTGGCGAGGGTCGCGTCGTGACCGATGTGGGCACCCCAGTCGGCGAGCTGGTCGGCGATCCCGACGGAGGGGACCGCGAGGACGACCACATCCGCGTCCGCGAGGGCTTCCTGCGGGTCCACGGTGGCCGTCAGGGAGGGAGGCAGGTCGATGCCGGGCAGGTAGTCCTCGTTGCGGTGCTCGTCGGTGATGCGCGCAGCGACCGTGTCCCGACGGGCCCAGAGGACGGTCGGTTCCCCCGCGTCAGCGCACATCGCCGCGAAGGCGGTGCCCCACGAGCCCGACCCCATCACCGCGACCTTGCCCACACGCTGCTCCTCGACGGTCGTCCGCTCCGGCGGGAGACCCTACTGCTCACGACTAGCATGAGGGCGATGTCCTCCTCGCCCCGCGCCGCCACCGTGGCCCTCGTGCCCCTCCGGGCTCCGGGCGTCGGCAAGTCGCGCCTGGCGGGCACGCTGTCGGTCGAGGGCCGCGCCGCGTTGGCGGGCGCGATGCTCGCCGACGTCGCGGCTGCGCTGCGGTCGTCGCCGGTGGACCGGATCGTGGTCGCGGCCGGCGGCCCGACCGCCATCGCAGCAGCGTCGGCGCTCGGCCTCGAGGCGCTGGCCGATCCGGTCGGGGCGTCGGGGCTCGACGGCGCCCTGGCCGCCGCTGCGGGACGTCTCGGGCCGGTCGGCACGCTCGTGGTGGTCGCAGCCGACCTGCCCTGCCTGTGTGCGGAGGACGTGACCGCCCTGCTCGGCCACGATGCCGAGGTCGTGGTCGCCCCGACGTCGGACGGCGGCACCGGTGCGTTGCTCCGTCGGCCACCCGACGCGTGCCCGACCGCCTACGGCCCAGGGTCCGGCCTCCGCCACCTCGCGCTGGCCCGGGCTGCCGGACGACGCACGGCGGAGGCCGCGCTGGCCGGCTTCGCCCACGACGTCGACGTCGCCGAGGATCTGGTGCGGCTGACCGCGGCCGATCTGCCGCCGCTCGGCGCTCGGACGGCGGCGCTCCTCGACCAGCTGGACATCGCCGTCGCGGGCTGAGGGCGGGTCACCGATCCTTGCGGTGACGGGCGCGCTGCCAGGACAGCAACGTCGCCACGAGCGCGCCCGCCCCGAACGCCACCACCAGCAGCACGATCAGCGGGACGCCGCCGCTGACACGCTCGCCGCCGCGCTGGACGACCTCGGTCTCCCCGAAGACCCAGGAGAAGTCCACGTGTTGGGCGTTGGTGACGGCGAAGATCAGGAAGAGGACGGCGACGAGCACCAGCGCGACACGTCCGACCTGCTGGGTCACGGGTGTCGAGACGTCTGCGCCACCAGGTCCGTCGGACGTCTCGAGGTCATCGGGGGCTGACGGGTCGCGCTCGCTGTCCCTCACGTCGGCTCCTGTCGGTCGTGTCACGGGACCGGCGAGGACGGCTGCCCACCCGGTCGCCGCTACCCTGCGTACCGCACCGCACGCTCCGGACGAGGACCGTTCGGCCAGTGCGCCCCACGTCGCCCGCCTCAGGAGACCGCCGTGCCGCAGGGCACCATCCGGACCTTCGACGTCGCCGATCGCACCGCGACGCTGCTCACCGACGCGCTGGTCGAGCACCCCGTCGACCGCGAAGCCGTCGCCGCCTCCGGCCTGATGGAGCTGCGCATCGGGCAGCGGGTCCGCTTCGAACTGGACGGCGAGCGGGTCACCCAGCTCAACATCGTCAGCCTCTGACGGCCCCGCGGGCCGTCAGTCCTCGAGGACGTCGAGCACCGCGGCGGTCCGTGCGAACAGACCGCGGCCGTGCTCGAGACCCTGGCTGTCGGCCCACTCGCGCGTCTCGTCGAGGATCTGGCGCAGCTTGCCGGTGACCTCGGGGGCGGTCGCGCCGTGCTCGGCCAGGGCCGCGGAGGCGACCTTGTCCGGGTCGGTCTCGATCAGCTCACGGACGAGGTTCGGCGAGTCCTGCTCGTCACGCCACGCGAGCGCGCAGGCCGCCACGAAGTCCGTGGACTCGAAGTCGGCCTCCGAGGCGATGACCGCCAGGTGCATCAGCGCCTTGGCGGACAGACGGTCCTCGTCGGCGACCGCGGCGACCAGCGGCGCGTAGTCGCCGAGGTCCTCCTCGTCGACGAGCGGGGCGTGCAGCTGCAGGTACTTGGCCCGCACGGGGACGTTGGTGTGGACCTCGAGGTCGGTCGGTGGCTCACCCTCGGCCTGCCAGTCGGCCAGAGGCTTGGCGGCCTCCCAGTAGGCCGCGGGGTCACCGTCGCGCAGGGACGCGGGCGCTGCCAGGGTCTTCCTCGGGTCGACCGAGTAGCTCACGAGCCCCGGCCCGAGCTCGCCAGAGACGCTGCCGGCGTGGTCGCGTGAGAGCCAGCCGGTCACCCGCTTGCCGTTGGCGTAGGTGCCCGGCGCCGCCTGATCGAAGTCGTCGACCGGACCGAGCCGACCCGACAGGTCGGCACGCGTCCGGAGGCCATCCTCCTCGATGAGGGGCAGGTTGCGCACGGGGGTGAGGTGGAAGACGGTCACGCGGGCCACGGGGGGTGCCTCGAATCGTCGGGGGGAACGGCGCGTGAGGGTAGCGTCGGGGCACCGCTCCCTCTCCTCCCACCCCCGCCGACGAGCCGGGCGGCTGCCGTCCCGGAGGCCCCGTGCCCCCCGACCCGTGGACCGACGAGCTCCGGCTGGCGCCGGGGGGTCTTCGGCTACGCCGGCCAGCCTGGTCGGACGTCGCTGCGGTGGCCGACCTGCACGCCGCCGCCGAGCGCGCCAGGACCGGTGAGGTGCGTACGCGCACCGAGGACGTCCGCGTCCGGTGGCTGATGCTCGATGGCCTCGAGGACGTCGTCCTCGTCGAGGACGTCGACGCCGGTCACACCCTCGTGGGGGTCGGCGAGTACACCACTGAACTCGACCTCCTCGACGAGGCCACGGTCGTCCACGTCGAAGGGCAGGTGCACCCGGCCGCCACCGGTCGCGGCATCGCGACCCTGCTCCTCGACCGCGCCGACGTCCGTGCCCGCGACGCCGCCACGGTGGAGCAGGCCGCGGCAGCGGTGGTCCGCACGACGGTCGTCGACGGCGACGACCGTGCTCGCGCCTGGTTCACCGCCCGGGGGTTCGTGCTCGTCCGGCACCTGCTGACCATGCGCCTCGACCTCAGCGAGCCGGCCGCAGCACCCAGCTGGCCCGCCGGGATCGCCACCCGTCGGTTCCGCCCCGGCCGGGACGAGGAGCGGACGTGGCGGGCGCACCAGGCCGCCTTCGGGGACGTGGCCACGCACCTGCCCCTGACGCTCGAGGAGTGGGTCGAGGACCGGGTGCTGCGCGATCCTGCGTTCGACCCCTCGCTGACGGTGCTCGCCACCGACGCCGCGGGCGAGGTCGTCGGCCTGGCCGTCACCCGGGTCGGCGTCGAGGGCGCCCCGGAGGAGGGCTGGATCCGCGATCTCGGCGTGGTGCCGGCCTGGCGTGGACGCGGCCTCGGGATGGCGTTGCTGCTCGACGCGCTCCACACCTTCCGGACACGCGGGCTGACAGGCGCGGCGCTCGACGTCGACGACGTGACGATCGGGGCGGCGGTCCGGCTCTACGAGCGGGCAGGCCTGAGGATCGTGCGCCGCACCGACGTCGTCGAACGGCTCGTCGCGACCCACTGACGGGGCCGGGGCGCCATCAGAGCGGTGGCGTGCCGGGGACGGGGATCAGCCCGTCGCGGATCAGCTCGGGATCCTCGGCGTCGGCGGCCTCGATCTCGTCGCGCCGGATCCCGAGCAGGAACAGGATCGCGTCGAGGTAGGGCACGGACACGGCGGTGTCAGCCGCCTCGCGGACCACCGGCTTGGCGTTGAACGCGATCCCGAGCCCGGCCACGGCGAGCATGTCGAGGTCGTTGGCGCCGTCACCGATCGCGACCGTTTGTTCGAGGGGGATCCCCTCGGCGGCGGCGATCCGCTCCAGGACCCTCGCCTTGCCGGCACGGTCGATGACCTCGCCGAGCAGTCGTCCGGTCAGGCGCCCGTCGACGATCTCGAGCTCGTTGGCCACGGCGTGGTCGAGCTTGAGGTCGGCCCCCAGGCGATCGACGATGGTCGAGAACCCGCCCGACACGATCGCGACGGTGTACCCGAGGCGTTTCAGCGTCCGCACGAAGGTCCGCGCGCCCGGGGTCAAGCGCACCGCGTCCCCGACCCGGTCGAGCACCTCGACAGGTGTGCCGGCCAACATCGCCACGCGCTCGGTCAGCGAGACGGTGAAGTCCAGCTCGCCCCGCATGGTGCGTTCGGTGATGTCGGCGATCCGGTCGGCACACCCGGCTTCGACCGCCATCAGCTCGATGACCTCGTCCTGGATCAGGGTCGAGTCGACGTCCATGACCACGAGGCGCTTGGCGCGGCGGCCGAGCGACTCGCGCTGGATGGCCACGTCGATGGTGTGGGTCGCGGCGGCAGCGACGAGGTGTGCCCGCATCCGGTCCACGTCGCCCCCGACCACGAGGAACTCGAACGACACCACCGGGTAGCGCGAGAGCCGCCCGATGCGGTCGATGTTGCCGCCTCCGGCGGCGATCGCGCCGGTGATGTCCCGCAGGGACGCAGGCGGCAGGTGCGAGGCGATGACGGTCACCACCGCCCGGTCCCCGGTGCTGCGCGAGGAGTGGTCCTCGACGACCTCGAAGTCGAGCTGGAGGTCGTGCTGGAACCCGTGGAAGAGCAGCTCCTTGAGCGCGTCGTCGCCCTCCCCCACACCGATGAGGAGGTCCAGGGTCAGTCGCTCGCGGACGACGACCTGCTCCATGTCGTACAGGTCGACGTCGCTCGCGGCGAGCACGCCGAGCAAGCCCGTCGTGATGCCGGGCCGATCGCGTCCGGAGACGCGCACGAGGATGGTCCGCTGGCTGCTCATGGCGCGAGCGTACGCTGCGCGGCATGGTGACCTCGAACCCCGCGCTGGACAGCCTCGGTGGCTACCCGTTGGCGCGCCTCCAGGATCTGGCCGGGCAGCTGCGCGCGGACGGTCGGCCGCTGCACGACTTCTCGATCGGGGACCCGGACGAACCGACCCCGCCGTTGATCCGTCAGGCGCTCGTCGACGCCGTCGGTGCGGTCAGCCGCTACCCCACCGCCGCAGGCCAACCGGCGCTGCGCCAGGCGATCGCCGACTGGTTCGAGCGCCGCCACGGCGTGACCGTCGATCCCGACCGGCACGTGCTGCCCTCGGCCGGGAGCAAGGAGGCCGTCTTCCACCTGCCGCTGGCGGTGCTCGACCCGGGCGGCCCCAAGCGCCACGTGCTGTGGGGCGACCCCGGGTACCCCGTCTACGGCCGCGGCGCGACCTTCGCCGGGGGCATCTCGGACCCCCTGACGCTCCGCGCCGAGGACGGGTGGCGGCTGGACCTCGCCGCGCTCGACGCCGATCGGCTCGACCGGGCGTGCATCGCGTGGGTCAACCACCCGCACAACCCGACCGGCGCCACCGCGGACGTCGGCTGGTACCGCGAACAGCTCGCCGTCGCCCGCGAGCACGACATCCTGCTCGCCTCCGACGAGTGCTACCAGGAGGTCTGGTTCGATCAGCCGGCGCCGTCGGCCCTGGAAGCCGCCGACGGCGACCTGACGGGCGTGCTGGCGTTCGTGTCCCTGTCGAAACGCTCGGGCATGACCGGTTACCGCGCCGGCGGCATCGTCGGCGACCCTGAGCTGATCACCCGCCTGCGGCTGCTGCGCCCCAACGTCGGCACGGCGCCGCCCGACTTCGTCCAGGTGGCCGCCACCGCCGCGTGGAACGACCAGGCGCACGTCGACGACCGGCGTGCGGTGTTCGCCGCGAAGCGCGACGTGATCCTGCCGTTCCTCGAGGAGGTCGGCGTCGAGGTGTCCGGGTCACAGGCCACGTTCTACGTGTGGTTCCGGGCGCCGGGTGGCGACGACGCGGCCTACGCCGAGGCGCTGCTCGGCGAACGCATCGTGGCCTCACCCGGCCGTGCCTTCGGGCCAGGGGGACAGGGGTGGTTGCGCCTGGCGCTGGTCCCCACGGTCACCGGGTGTCAGGCCGCGGTCGACCGCTGGCGTGAAGCGATCGCCGCCGGACGCCTGCCCGGCTGACGCCTCACCTGGTGGCGGTCACGCGGCGTGCCAGGTAGCCGAACACCGCCACGGCCAGCCCACCACCGATGGCGATCGCCAGGACCAGGGGGACGTCCTCGGCGACGGGCGCCCCGAGGTCGGGGTCGCCGACGGTCACCGACGGCCAGGGCCACAGCACGCGAGCGCTCCCTGCCATCAACCCGAGGAGCGCGGCGAGCACGAGGTCGTGGTACCGGCGCAGCAGCCAGTTGAGCAGCGTCGAGAAGCTCGCGAGACCGACGACGCACCCCGCGGCGACGACGCCCAGGACCACCAGGTCGCGGGCGCTGACCGCCGCGATGACGACGTGGTAGGCCCCGAGCAGGACCAGCAGGAGCGACCCACTCACGCCCGGCAGGATCATCGCGCAGACCGCGATCGCGCCCGCGATGAACAGGAACGCCAGCGGCGGGTCGCCCCCGGCGACGCCCCGGAAGCCCAGCGCGACGAAGGTCACGGCCGCGACCGCGGCGCCGACCCCGAGGTGCAACGGGCGCGGCGCACGCAGCTCGGCGCTCGCCACGATCGTCGCGCCGATCACCAGGCCGAGGAACAGGGCCGACATCTGCACCGGTGCCGCCTCGAGCTGCCGTTCGATCAGCGAGGCCAGCGCGACGATCGCCGACCCCACGCCGGAGAGCAGCGCGACGAGGAACACCCACTCGATGGCGCCGAGGGCGCGCCCACCCTCACGCAGTTTGCCGCGGATCAGCAGCGACAGCGCTCGCGCCCCCTGGCGGACGTTGGCGATCAGCCGCTCGTAGATGCCGGCGACGAGCGCCACCGTCCCCCCGGAGAACCCAGGCACGGTGTCCGCCGTCCCCATGGCGAACCCGACCACGTACGTGCCCAGCACCTCGACCGGCAGCGACGGCCCCGTCCGCAGGTCCGCCTCTGGCGGCCGGGGGGCGACGGTCTCGTCCACACCATCGGTCCCCTCGACGTCCGTCACCTCGAGCCGCCCAGGGAGCTCGTCGGGTGAGGACGGCGGCGGCTCTGACACGCGGGACTCCGGAGAGCGGGGCTGATCACGACACGGGCGGGGTCGGCGCATCAGGCGGGGTGTCACGTGGTCCGGGCGCCGACCCGCCACGGTAGCGCCGCCCGCGGGGCGGCCGACGGACCGGACGGCGGCAGGCGGCACGGCGCCGCCTCGCTCAGGGCAGCAACAGGCTGACGACCTCGCGCCGCGTCGCGCGGTCCAGCGGCTCCCCGCCGTGCGCACGCCACACGAAGTCACCGATGAGCGTGCGGTACAGCAGCTGCGAGCGTCGCCGAGCGACGGCGCGTTCGAGCCCGGCCGCGACGAGGAGGTCGGCGACGTACCGCACGCGACGCCGGTCGACCCGGGCGAGGGTGGCGGCGGCCCGCGGGTCGCTGCTCGCCCAGGCGCGGATGGCCGGTTCGCCGCGGTCCCCGCTCCCCGACGGCGAGAACACCAGCTCGGTCAGGGCGCGTAACCGCGCCACGGGCTCGTCCGCGACGGACTCGACCTGTTCGATGACCGCATCGGTCCTGAGCGCCTCGAAGCGCGCGAGCACCGTGTCGAGGAGGTCGTCCCTTCCCGCGAAGTGCCAGTAGAAGCTGCCCTTGGTGACGCCCAGCCGCCGCGCGAGCACCTCGACACGGACGGCATCGATGCCGCCCTCGGCGAGCTCCTCGTCGGCCGCCTCGACCCAGTCCTCGCGCCCGAGCTTCGTCACCGTCGACCTCGCCTGCCGTGGATCTGCTCCGCCTGGACACGGACCGTACGTCAGCGTACGGTGCCTGGGACAGAACGTACGTCACCGTATGGTGATGTCCACGGCGACCCCCGGAGCGAACGCGTGAGCCTCTACCCCACCCTCGCGGCGGTCACGCTGGTGACCATCGGCGTGCTGCACTCGATCCTGGGCGAACGCGTCCTCATCCGGCCGTTGCTCGCCGACGGCCGCTGGCGGGTGGGGCTCCGGCGCCCGCACGCCGACGCGATCATCCGTTTCGCGTGGCACGCGACGACGATCGCCTGGTTCGGCCTGGCTGCGACGATGTTCGGGGTCGAGGGCTCGGTCGCCGTGACCGCCGTCGCGGTCGTCAGCGGGACGATCGGCGTGGTGTACGTCACCTGGCACCTGTCCTGGCCGGCGTTCCTCCTGGTCGCGTTGTGGGCGGCGCTGGCCGCCGGGCTCGCGTCGCGGTGGTTGCTCGCGAGCCTCGCGGTGGCAGCGGCCGTCCTCGCTGCCGGCGCCGCCGCGGTGCATGTGGTGTGGGCGACGGGGCGGGCCGCCACCTCCGCAGCAGCGGCGCTCCCGACCACCCCCGACGGCGGGTCCGTGCTCGGACGCCCCTCCCCCACGACCACGATCGCGGTGGCGCTCGCCCTCGCGACCTACGCGATCACGCTCGCCGCCCTCGTGTTCTGGCCCTCCCTGCCGCTCGTCCGGCTCGCGGTCGTCGGCGCGGTGGTGATCCTCGTACTGCGCGCGGCGGGTGACGGGCGGTACGTCGGTTTCAGCAAGCGGGTGCGGGCCACGCGCTTCGCTCGGCTCGACGACGCGCTGTACACGCCGATCGTGACGTCCCTGGCCATCGGCGGAGCAGCAGCCTTGGCGCTCTGACCGGCGGGTCGCTCGGGACCGTTAGGCTCGCTGTCCCTGCCGCCTCCCTGCCTTCTGGAGCCGCTCTCGTGTCCGACGCCACCCCCCGCCCCGCCCACGGCCTCGGGATCGCGACCCGCTCGACGCGGGGCGAGGGCACCAAGGTCCTCGACACCTGGTACCCCCACGCCCGTCTCGACACCCCGGGGGCGAGAGCCCTGGCCGACGCGCTCGGGCACGGGGACGCCACGGCGACCATCGAGCTGACCGACGAACACGTCGCTGCGCTGGAGCAGGCCGGTGCGGACGAGCAGCTCCTCACCACCGTGCGACAGCTCGTCGCGGCGGCGCAGCAGCCAGCGCTCGCCCCGACCCGCACGTCCCGCGTCGCGGTCGCGACCTTCGTCGCCGACCTCGACGCGCCGCCGACCGACGCGCACGATGCCTACCTGCGCCTGCACCTGCTGTCGCAGCGGTCCATCGCACCGCACGGCGCGAACCTGGATGGCGCGTTCGGCGCCCTGAACAACGTGGTGTGGACCGACCTCGGTCCCTGCGACCCCGACGGCTTCGAGCAGCTGCGGCTCGAGCTGCTCGCCGCCGGTCACCGCGTGCGCGTGACGTCGGTCGACAAGTTCCCCCGGATGACCGACTACGTCGTCCCGGCCGGGGTCCGCGTCGCCGACGCGGATCGCGTGCGGCTCGGTGCCCACCTCGCCGAGGGCACGACCGTCATGCACGAGGGGTTCGTCAACTTCAACGCCGGGACGCTCGGCTCGTCGATGGTCGAGGGGCGCATCTCGGCCGGTGTCGTCGTCGGCGACGGCTCGGACCTCGGTGGCAGCTCGTCGATCATGGGGACGCTGTCGGGCGGCGGCAAGGAGATCGTCCGCATCGGGGCTCGCACCCTCCTCGGCGCCAACGCCGGCATCGGGATCTCCCTCGGCGACGACTGCGTGGTCGAGGCCGGCCTGTACGTGACGGCCGGCACGAAGGTCACCCTCCCCGGCGGCGAGGTGGTCAAGGCGCGCGAGCTGTCCGGCCGCGACGGCCTGCTGTTCCGGCGCGACTCGGTGTCGGGCACGGTCACCGTCGTCGAGCGCGAGGGTGTGACTGCCGACTGGGGCGGGCTGAACGCTGCCCTCCACGCCAACGACTGAGGCACCCGTGACGACCCCGCCCGTGACGACCCCGCCGGCCGACCTCCGGGCCGACCTGACCGAGCGGCTGCTCGAGCACTGCTCGCTGATGTGTGTGACGGGCGACGAGGGCCCCATCGCCGACGCCACGGTCGCCCGGTACGAGGCGCGGGGCGAGCGGGTGACGCGGGTGCGCCACAGCATCGTGGTCGACGGACGGCGTGACGACGGCCGCCCGCTCGTGCTGCTGGTCGGGCACCTCGACGTGGTCGCGCCGACCGACGACGACGTGACGCCTCGGCTGGAGACCCGTGACGGCGTCGAGGTGGTGGTGGCACGCGGGACGTCCGACATGAAGGCCGGCAACGTGATCGCCATGGCCGCCTTCGAGGACGAGCAGCTGCGCGCGGCCTCGCCCTACGACCTGGCGCTCGTGCTCTACAGCGGCGAGGAGGGTGCGGCCGACGGCAACGAGCTGCGGGAGGTCCTCGAGGCCGTGCCGTGGCTGCGCGAGGCCGCGCTCGCCATCGTCCTCGAACCGACCGACGGCGAGGTCCAGCTCGGCTGCCTCGGAGGGCTGCACGCCGAGCTGCGGTTCACCGGCACCCAGGCCCACTCGGCTCGGCCGTGGCACGGCGAGAACGCTCTGACGAAGGCCGGCGCGTTCCTCGCCGAGCTGCACGAGGACCACGTCACCGACGTCGAGGTCGACGGCATCGCCTACCGGGACGTGTGGTCGGCGACGATGGCCTGGACACCGGGGCTCGCGCCAGGCGCTCGTGCCGAACAGCCCTTCCGCAACGTGATCCCCGGCGCGTTCACCGTGAACCTCAACCTGCGCTTCGCCCCGTCCCGGTCCCTGACCGCCGCCGAGGCCGAGCTGCGGGCACGTGTCGGCGACCGTGCCGAGGTGACCGTCACCGACCTGGCGCCTCCCGCGCCGCCGCGCCTCGACCACCCGGTGGTCCAGGCCTTCGTGAACAGCGTCGGTGCCCGGGTGGCGGCCAAGCAGGCCTGGACCGACGTGGCGCGCTTCGCCGAACTCGACGTCCCGGCGCTCAACTTCGGGCCGGGGCTGACCGCCCAGGCCCACCAGCGCGGTGAGTACGCCCGCGTCGACGACCTCGTCGACGGCCACGCGCGGCTGGTCCGCTTCCTGCGGGGTAGCTCGGCGTGACACCGACGCTGCGCTTCGTCGACCTCGCCGACGCGGCGCCCGACGAGGCCGTGGTCGTCGTCGACGTGTTGCGGGCGTTCACCGTCGTGCCGTGGCTGTTCCACCGGGGTGCCGCCCGGGTCCTGGCCGTCGACACCGCCGAGCGCGCCGAGGCGCTGCGGGACGGACCGGTCACGGGCGCCCTGCTCGCGGGTGAGAGCGGCGGGGTACCGATCGAGGGGTTCGACCTCGGCAACTCCCCCGTCGAGGTCGCGGCGCTGCCCGACGACCGCCTGGCCGGGCGAACGGTCGTCCACCGCACCTCCGCGGGGACCCAGGGGCTGGTCCGCACCGCAGGGTCGGGTGCGAGCTTCGCAGCGTCCTTCGTGACCGCCCGAGCCACGGCCACCGCGCTCCTGGCGCTGGCACCCACGCGGGTGACCTTCGTGATCACCGGCGCATCGCTCGGGCGGGACGGCGACGAGGACCTCGCCGCGGCTGAGCTGATCGGTGCCCACCTCCTCGGTCACGACCCGGATCCCGACCCGTTCCTCGCCCGCGTCCCCCGGTCGGACGCGGGCCGCTGTTTCGCGTCCGACGGGCCCGACTGGGCCCACCCCGACGACCTGGTCGCCGCGTGCGAGGTCGATCGCTTCGACGTGGCGCTGCACGTGAGCGTCGCCCACGACCTCAGCGCGAACGGTGCCACGCCGGTCCTGGCCGTCGGGCCCGCCTGAGGAGCTGCCGAGAGGAGCATCCGTGCAGCTCAGCGAGGTCGTCGAGGTGTCGCGCGAGGTCGGGGCGACGCGGTCCCGGAAGGCGAAGATCGCCGCCCTCGCGGCCGTGCTCGCCCGCGCTGAGGTGGACCTGCTCCCGGTCGTGGTGTCCTTCCTGTCCGGCGAACCGCGCCAGGACCGCCTCGAACTCGGGCCGGCGGCGGTGTTCGGGGCCGAGGCGCCCCCGGCAGCCACCCCGAGCCTCACCGTGGCCGAGGTCGACGACGCCCTCCAGCAGATCGCGGACACGCCAGCGGGCACGGGGTCGCGTACGGCCCGCATCCGGCTCCTGACCGAGGTGCTCGAGCGGGCGACGGCGGACGAACAGGACTGGCTGCGCCGCCTCGTGGTGCGCGACCTCCGCCAGGGGGCCCTGGCCGGCGTGCTGACCGCCGCGATCGCCCAGGCCGCTGCCGTCCCCGAGGCGGCGGTCCGCCGCGCGGCGATGCTGTCGGGTGATCTGCGCGTCACCGCCGCCGCCGCGATGACCGGTGGCGAGGCGGCCCTGACGGCGTTCCGGCTCGAGGTGGGGTGCGCCCTGGAACCCATGCTCGCGTCGACGGCGACGTCGGTCACCGAGGCACTGACCGAGACGACGGCCGCCGCCGACGGGCACGGCGGCGTCGTGGTCGAGGCCAAGCTCGACGGCGCCCGCGTGCAGGTCCACCGCGACGGCGACCGGGTCCTGATCTTCACACGCAACCTCAACGAGGTCGCGCACCGCATGCCCGAGGTGGTCGACGCCGCACTCGGCCTGCCGGTCAGCTCGGTGGTCCTCGACGGCGAGGCGCTGGCGCTCGACGACGAGGGCCGGCCACGACGCTTCCAGGACACGATGGCGCGGATCGGACGCGAGCGCGTACCCGCCGGCGGCTCGCCGGAGGAGGTGCCGCTCAGCGTGCGGTTCTTCGACTGCCTCCACCTGGACGGCGAGGACGTGCTCGACCGGCCGCTGCGGGAACGGCTCGACGCGCTCGCCCGGGCCGTCCCGGCCCCGCTGCGGGTCGAGGCGCTGACCACCGACGACCCGGCCGACGCCGAGGCGTTCCTGCAGCGCACGTTGGCGGCGGGTCACGAGGGCGTGATGGTCAAAGCGCTCGACGCGCCGTACGAGGCCGGCCGCCGCGGCGCGAGCTGGCGCAAGGTCAAACCCGTTCACACCCTCGATCTGGTGGTCCTCGCCGCCGAGTGGGGGTCGGGTCGGCGTCGGCGGTGGTTGTCCAACCTGCACCTCGGCGCACGTGCGGAACCGGGCGATCCCGTCGACGTCGAGGGCCCCGACGGCGGGTTCACGATGCTCGGCAAGACCTTCAAGGGCCTGACCGACGCCACGCTGACCTGGCAGACCGCAGCCCTCCTCGAGCGCGAGGTGCGCCGCGAGCAGCACGTGGTCCACGTGCGACCGGAGCTGGTGGTCGAGATCGCCCTCGACGGTTTCGTGCGCTCCACCCGGTACGCGGGTGGGATCGCGCTGCGCTTCGCCCGGGTCCGTGGCTACCGCGAGGACAAGGGAACTGCGCAGGCCGACACGCTCGCCACGGCCCGCGCCATCTTCTCCGGGCAGCGCCCGCCCGGCGCGTGATCACACCCGAACGCTCCAGCGCGAGCGATCACGGCCGACGGGGAGGGCGCAGCCATCACGCCGGTTCAAGAACGTGCCGTCGCAGACCGCGCCGATGGAGCCAGCGTGTCCGTGAACAGCCCCGCTCCGACCCAGCCACCACCCAGCCCGCATGCGGCACCGAGGCGGCGGATCGGGGACATGCTCGTCGACGCCGGCGTGCTCGACGAAGCGGCCGTCCAGGAGGTCATCCACCGACGGTTGCCCGGGGAACGCTTCGGCGACGTGCTGCTACGGATCGGGCTGGCCACCGAGGACGAGGTCGCCGACGCCATCGCCGGCCAGCTCCGCCTCCCCCGCGTGGACGTGACCTACCTCGTCCCCGACGCCGACGTGGTGCGGCTCGTCCCGCCGTGGCTCGCCGATCGCCACGGGATCCTGCCGCTGCGGCTCGAGGACGAGGTGTTGGTCATCGCCACCGACGACCCGTCCGACGTCTCGGTCCTCGACGACATCCGCCTGGTCGCCGGCGTGCGATCGGTCCGGCCAGAGGTCGCGAGCTCCTCGGCACTGGCGAGCGCCCGGCGGCGGGTCTACCGCGCCGACGCGACGCAGGATCTGCTCGAGGAGATCGGTGACGACCCGGCCACCGAGGACGGCGGCGAGGAGGGCCAGCTCCCCGACGACGCCGCACCGGTGGTCCGCCTCGTGCACCAACTGCTGTCGGATGCCGCGGCGCTCCGCGCCAGCGACCTGCACCTCGAGTCGGACGCCGAGGGCCTCCGCGTCCGCATCCGCGTCGACGGGCTGCTGCGCGAATCTGCACGGGTGCCGCGGTCCCTGGCCGCCCAGGTCCGCTCGCGCCTGAAGATCCTCGCGCACCTCGACATCGCCGAACGCCGACTGCCGCAGGACGGCCGCTGTCGGGTGCGTCTGGACGGTCAGAGCATCGACCTGCGGGTGTCCACGATGCCGACCCTCGACGGCGAGACCATCGTCATGCGCCTCCTGCCGCAGGGCACCGAGCGCATCGGCTTCGCCGAGATCGGGCTCAGCGCCACGGCCGAGGATCAGCTCCTCGAGGCGCTCGAACGGCCGCAGGGCCTCGTCCTGGTCACGGGACCGACCGGCTCGGGCAAGACCTCGACGCTGTACGCGGGCCTCACCGAGGTCGCCGACGCGACCCGCAACGTCCTCACCCTCGAGGACCCGATCGAGTACCAGCTGCCCGGCATCAACCAGACCCAGATCGAGCCCGCCATCGGGCTGACCTTCGCCCGCGGACTGCGTCACGTGCTGCGCCAAGACCCCGACGTCCTCCTCGTCGGCGAGATCCGCGACGCCGAGACGGCGCAGCTGGCGGTGGAGGCCGCGGCCACCGGTCACCTGGTCCTCGCCACGCTGCACACCAACGACGCCGTCGCGTCCATCGCGCGCCTGGTCGACCTCGGGGTCGATCGGTTCCTGGCTGCCGCCGCACTCGAGCTCGTGATGGCCCAGCGGCTCGTCCGTCGGGTCTGCGAGGGCTGCGCGTGCCCTGACCAACCGGAGGATCGCGTCCTGCGGCGCCTGCACCTCACGGCCTCCGACCTGCAGGACGTGACGCCACGGCGCGGCAGCGGCTGCGACGCGTGCGGCGGTACCGGGGAGGTCGGCCGCACCGCCGTCAGCGAGCAGGTGACCATCGACCAGCAGCTGCGTGAGCTGATCGGCGAGGGCGCCACCGAGAGCCAGCTCGCCCGCGCCGCCCGGGACGCCGGGATGCGCAGCCTCCGCGACGAGGCGCTCGCCCTGGCCGAGGCGGGCACGATCACCTACGCCGAGGTGCTGCGCTCGACCCCCACGCCGACGACCGGCTGACCGTCCGGCGTGTGGACGCTCGCCGCGGCGTGTCACGGTGCCGTGGCAGCATCCTGGTTGGGGGGCGGACCACGCCGAGGTCAGGAGCGCCGCGTGGCCCGTGACGACGAGCCCACCTGCCGTGAACCGAACTGCACCCGCGCCGTGTACGCCCGGGCGTGGTGCGGGATGCACTACAAGCGCTGGCTGCGGACCGGGTCCGCGGTCCGTGGCGAGCGACCCCGCACCTGCAGCGTCGACGGGTGCGACCGCGACGCGAAGACCCGCGGCTGGTGCCACGCCCACTACCAACGCTGGCGGTCCCACGGCGACGTCCGAGCCGACCTCCCCCTCCGCGCCACCGGGCCGTGCGACGTCGAGGGCTGCGACCGTCGCCGGCACTGCCGGGGGCTGTGCACCACCCACTACAAGCGTGTGGTGCTGACCGGTGACGTCCGAGCCCACGATCCCATCCGGCTCGTGACGGGTGACGGCTTCGAGCACCACGGGTACTGGATCGTGTCGGTGGCCCGTCGCGACCGTTGGCTCACCGGCGGGGAGCGCAAGATCGCGGAACATCGGCTCGTCATGGCCCGCCACCTGGGCCGGCCCCTGCGCAGCGACGAGACCGTCCACCACCGCAACGGGGACCGATCCGACAACCGGATGGAGAACCTCGAACTCTGGTCGTGCTCCCACCCGTCAGGTCAACGGGTGCAGGACAAGATCCTCTTCGCCGTCGAGATGCTCCGACGGTACGCCCCGCACCTGTTGGCGAGCGGTGACGACGAGAACGGGTCCGCACGCTGAGTGCGGACCCGTTCTCGCGATCATCCACGGATCGTGGAAGGTGTACTCCCGACCAGATTTGAACTGGCGTTACCGCCTTGAGAGGGCGGCGTCCTAGGCCTCTAGACGACGGGAGCTTGGTTGTCGGTGCTCCCACCGGGGTGGGAGCGGTGCGGAGCCTACCGAGGTAGGCCCCGGTGGGTCGAACGCGGCGCGGACGCTGCGCGACCCTGCTCGGGGGGAAGGACTCGAACCCTCAATAACTGGACCAGAACCAGCCGTGTTACCGATTACACCACCCCCGAAAGGTGGTCCCGCGCGACGTCGGACGGGCCGACGGCGCACGCGGCTGGGGATGGTACGGACGGGGACCGGGACGCGCAAAGCACGGGACGCGATGCGCGACCCGCGACCGATGGCCGCCGAACGCTTCAGCCGGCCGGCGCGTTGGCTTCCGCGACCGGCAGTGCGGCGTCGAGGCGTGCGAGCACCACGTCGCGGGGCAGCAGCTCGATCGATTCGAACAGCGGCGGGCTGACCGACGAGCCGGTCACCGCGACGCGGATCGGCTGGGCGACCTTGCCGAACCCGATGCCGAGCTCCTCGGGCAGCCCACGGAGCGCCGCCTCGATCGCCTCGACGGTCCACTCGACGTCCCCGAGCTCGCGCCGGGCGGCGGCGATCGCGGCGGCCGCACCGGCCTTGGTGAACACCTTCGCGACGGCGGCCTCGTCCAGGGCGACCTCGTCGGTGAGGAACGGCGGGGCGTAGGCCTGCACCTCGTCGAGCCGCTGCATGCGTTCCTGCACCAGGGGCACGAGGCCACCGACGATCGCCAGCTGCGGCTCGGTCGGTGGGTCGTCGAGGAGCCGGTCGCCGTAGGTGCCGTCGAGGAACGGCACGAGCAGCGCCGACAGCTCGGCCGGGTCGAGCTCGCGGATCCGTTCGCCGTTGAACGCGGTCAGCTTCTCGACGTCGAAGGCGGCCGCGGAGCGTCCGACGCCCGCGAGGTCGAAGGTCGCGACCAGCTCCTCGTCGGTCAGCCGCTCCTGGCCATCCGGGTGCGACCAACCGAGCAGCGCCAGGTAGTTGCGCAGCGTGGCGGGCAGGAACCCCTGCCGGGCGAACTCCTGGATCGCGACCGACCCATGCCGCTTGGACAGCTTCTTGCGGTCCGTGCCGACCACCATCGGCAGGTGGGCGAAGCTGGTCGGCCCCTGCCAGGTCGCCTCACGCGGGGGCATCCCGACCTCCGCGAGCGCTTCGTCGATCAGACCGTCGCGGACGAGCAGCTCGTGGATCAGCAGCTGACGCGGGGTGACCGACAGCAGGTCCTCGCCGCGGCAGATCAGCGAGATGCCCTGGGCGACGTCGTCGATCGAGTTGGCGAGGGGGTAGGTCGCCGAACCGTCCGAGCGCACCAGGACCGGGTCGGAGATCTGCGACCAGTCGAATCGGACCTCGCCGCGGACCAGGTCGTCGATCACGACGCTGCCGTCGTCGGGGGTGGCCAGCCGGAGCGAGGACGGGCGACCCTCCGCGACGAACCGGGCGAGGTCGTCGGGACCGTGGCGGAAGACGGCGGCCTTGACGACCGGTGGGCCGCCCCCCTGTCCGCCGCGCGCCTGCTCGCGCCAGGCCTCGAGGTCCTCGGCCGTCCGGAAGTCGTGGTAGAGCGCGCCGACCTCCTCCAGGCGACGGGCGACCGCCGCGTACAGGGCCGTGCGCTGCGACTGGCGGTAGGGGCCGTGGCCGCCACGCTCGGCACCGAGCGGGTCGGCCGGGTCCGGGCCCTCGTCCCAGTCGAGCCCCACCCACGAGAGGGCCTCGACCATGGACCGCATGGACTCCTCGGTCGCACGTGCGGCGTCGGTGTCCTCGATCCGGAACACGAACGTGCCGCCGTGGTGCCGGGCGTGCAACCAGTTGTAGAGCGCGGCACGGACGCTGCCGACGTGCAGCACGCCGGACGGGGCCGGGCAGAAGCGCACGCGGACGGGAGCAGGGGTCACGGAGGGCCTCACGGGACGGGGATGACGACCGCCGATGGTAGGCGGGTCCACCCCGGTGGCCGACCGGCCCTCTCGCAAAGGCCCTCCGCCCCTCCCGACCCGTGGTGCTGACCGCGTAGCGTCACCTCGTGCGCGGCGGGACGGGTCACCCGCCGGCGGGAGAGCAGCCGTGCAGTCCATCACCGTCAGACGTTGGGTCCCCGTCCCACCCCTCGAGGTGTGGCGGCGCATCCTCGACCTCGACCAGCTCGTCATCGACGACCGTGCGCTCGACCTCGAGGACGTCGTCGGCGACCTCACCGCCGGGACGGCCCCGGGGATCGGTGCACGTGCGACCATCACCCGCCGCAGCGGCGCGCACATGGACCGCATCACCGTCCACGTGGAGGATCGCATCGAACCCGAGCACCTGACGGTGACGATGACCACCGCCGGGGAGCGCTGGCTGGTGACCATCACGGTCGAGGAGATCCCGAGCGACCACGGGAGCGGCAGCGACGTCCGCTTCCACGCCGAGCGTGACCCGGCGAGCCGGCCGCCCGGTCACCTCGCGGTCGGTCGACGCCGCATCCACCGAGCGGCCGAGAGCCTGACGTCGCTGCTCGAGGGCCTCGCCCGCCAGCTCGATCGGTCAGCGGGCGGTCCCGTCACCGCGGCTCAGAGGATCGCGCCCGGGCGGTACCGCGCCGCCTCGGGGTAGCGGCTGGTCAGGTCCCCGACGGCCTCGACGAACCGGGCGACCTGGACCGGCGCGGCCCCGACGAACGAGGTCGGGTCCGCGACCAGGTCGTCGAGCTGCTCCCGGTCCAGGGGCAGCCGGTCGTCGGCCGCGAGCCGATCGAACAGGTCGTTGTGCTGCTGCCCACGCTCGCGGAGGGCCAGCGCGGCCGCGACCGCGTGCTCCTTGATGACCTCGTGGGCCGTCTCGCGGCCGACGTCGGCCCGCAGCGCCGCGACGAGCACGCGCGTGGTGGCCAGGAACGGCAGGTAGCGCGCGAGCTCGCGCTCGATGACCGCCGGGTAGGCGCCGAACTCCACCAGCACCGTCAGGAAGGTCTCGAACAGTCCGTCGGTGGCGAGGAACGCGTCCGGCAGCGCGACCCGACGGACAACGCTGTCGGACACGTCGCCCTCGTTCCACTGCACCCCGGCGAGCCCGGCGACCATCGTGAGGTGACCGTCGAGGATCACCTTCAGGCCGTTGACCCGCTCGCACGAGCGGGAGTTCATCTTGTGGGGCATCGCGGACGACCCCACCTGGCCCGGCTGGAAGCCCTCGGTGACCAGCTCCTGGCCGGCCATCAAGCGGATCGTGGTCGCCAACGACGACGGCCCGGAGGCGACCTGCACCAGCGCCGAGACGACGTCGAGGTCGAGCGAGCGTGGGTAGACCTGCCCGACGTTGTCGAGCCGAGCTGCGATCCCGAGGTGCACGGCGATGCGGTCCTCGAGCTCGTCGAGGGTGGCCTGCTCACCATCGAGCAGGTCGAGCGCATCCTGCTGGGTCCCGACGGGGCCCTTCAGCCCCCGCAGCGGGTACCGAGCGAGGAGGTCCTCGACCCGCAGCAGCGCCTGACGCAGCTCCTCCCCCGCGTTGGCGAACCGCTTGCCGAGGGTGGTCGCCTGCGCCGGGACGTTGTGGCTACGCCCGGTCATGACCGTCGCGGTGTGCTCGGCGGCACGGTCGGCGAGGATGGCCAGCGCCGCCACGCACCGGTCGCGCACCACCTGCAGCGCGCGGTGGACCTGCAGCTGCTCGACGTTCTCGGTCAGGTCGCGCGAGGTCATGCCCTTGTGCACGTGCTCGTGGCCCGCCAGGGCGTTGAACTCCTCGATGCGGGCCTTCACGTCGTGCCGCGTCGTGCGCTCACGCGCCGCGATCGACGCGAGGTCGACCTGCTCGACCACCCGCTCGTAGTCGGCGACGACGTCGTCCGGGACGTGCACGCCGAGGTCGGCCTGCGCTCGCAGGACAGCGAGCCACAGCTGCCGTTCCAGGACGATCTTGCCCTCCGGTGACCAGATCGCGGTCATCGCGTCGGAGGCGTAGCGGCTGGCGAGGACGTTCGGGATCACGGGTGCGCCTCGGCGGTGGGCGGCGGCGGGAGCACGCATCGAAGCACGACGGACCGCCTCGCCCCTCCTCCACACTCGGCGATGGTCCCGTAGCGCGCCGCCGAAGGTCCCGACGGGACGCGCCCAAGGCCCCCAGAGGGCGCCCCGGTGAGCTGTCAAGGTCGTGCGTACACCACCCGGGTACCACCGCGACCGATGGAGCACAGCCATGATGAAGGTCCACCTCCGAGACGACGGGCTGCTGCAGCTGCCAGCCGAGGCGGTGAAGGCGTCGGCGATCGCCTTCCTCCGCATCTTCCTCGGCATGATGTGGCTGTTCGAGGTCACCGTCGGCCACAACTGGAAGATCGGCGGCTTCGGCTCCGGCGCCAACCCGACCTGGATGGGCTCCGGCGCAGGTGATGCCGTCCGCGAGGAATCCGCGAAGGCCATCACCGACGGCACCTACTCGTGGTTCGCCTGGATCTTCGAGTCGGTCATCAGCCCCAACGCCGTGGCGTTCAGCTACTTCGTGATCGGGCTGCAGGTCCTGCTCGCCGTCGCGTTCCTCGTCGGCTTCGCGGTCCGGCCGCTGGCGGTCGCCGCCATCGGCATGGACGTCAGCATCATGATGTTGGGCAACTCCCGCATCCCGCCGTTCTTCGTGGCGATGCACCTGTTCGTCCTCGTCACCGGTGCCGGCAACTACTTCGGGCTCGACGGTCTGATCATGCAGCGCACCCGCGGTGCCACCAGTGGCGCCGCTCGCGCGGTGCGTTGGCTGATCGACCTGCCCGTGTTCAAGCGGGAGTACATCCCGGCCGCCATCGCCGCCTTCAGTCTCGTCGGGGTCTTCTTCTTCCTGACGATGAGCAGCCGCGAGACGGGTCGCTTCACCTTCGTGGCCATGGAGTTCGTGGTCCTGTCGGCCCTGATCGTCCTCGGCCTGTACGCCACCAACCGCTACGGCGACACCACGGCCGCGCTGCTCGCGGTCCTGCGCATCTTCGTCGGCTTCCGGTTCCTCCACGAGATCTGGGCTCGGGTCGACCCCGGTATCAACGCGCTGCCGGGGTTCGCGAGCGCCGAGGCCCAGACCGAGGTGTTCACCACCATCGCGGCCAACCACTGGGCGGTCGTCGGCAGCCTCGTCGACACCCTGATCCTGCCCGCCATGGGCTTCTGGGTCGTGGTGTTCGCCGCGGTGCAGCTGGCCGTGGGTGTCGCGCTGATCGTCGGCTACCGCACCCGCCTGTTCGGCCTCGTCGGTCTCGGCTACCTCGCCGTGATGATCGCGCTCGGCATGACCCGACTGGCCCCGTTCGTGTTCGGTCTGCTCGTGGTCGTCGTGGCACTCGCAGGTGGACGCCTCCTCAGCCTCGACAGCCTGCGTGGGTCCGCAGGACAGGAGCAGTTCGGTCTGCCCGTCCCGGCCAAGGCCGTCCCGGTCCTGCTGGTCCTGGCGGCGATCAACACGGTCGCGGCGGCGGCGACGGCGTTCAACCTCGGTATCACCCCTGACGGGTACACCGACTCGATGACCGCCATGGTCACCGCGTTCGTGGCGATGCTGAGCGGCCTGTTGGCCTTCGTCGGGTGGCTGCAGCAGCACCCGGACCTGGACCACAGCGGCGAGCTGGTGCACGTCCCGATGAAGGGAGAGGCCGAGCTGGTCTGACCGCCCGTACCGAACCGAGGGCCCCCGCCGTGGCGGGGGCCCTCAACTGACCGGCATCGCGTCCACGGCCCGGTCCACCACGGGGTTCTCGAGCACACCGACGCCCTCGACCTCGACCCGGACCTTCTGCCCGGCCACGATCGGGCCGACGCCGGCGGGCGTCCCCGTCAGGATCACGTCGCTCGGCAGCAAGGTGGTCACCTGGCTGATCTCGCTGACCAGCTCGGCCACGTTCCACACCAGGTCGGCCGTGCTGCCGTCCTGACGGACCTCGCCGTCGACCGAACAGCGGATCCGCAGGTCACCCGGGTCGAGGTCGGTGGCGATCGCCGGCCCGAGCGGGCAGAAGGTGTCGAAGCCCTTCCCGCGGAACCACTGGTCCTCGCGGCGCTGCAGGTCCCGCGCCGTCACGTCGTTGGCCGCCGTGTAACCGAGGATGCCCGCCAGCGCCTGCTCGGGGGCGACCCGCTGCAGGAGCGCCCCGATGACGACGGCCAGCTCGGCCTCGTGGTGCACCTCGGAGGACAGGTCCACGGGCAGCCGGATGGGGTCGCCCGGGCCGATGACCGACGACGAGGGCTTGAGGAAGAACAGCGGCTCGTCGGGGACCTCGCCGCCGAGCTCCGCCGCGTGGTCGCGGTAGTTCCTGCCCACGCACACGATCTTCGACGGGATCACCGGTGCCAGCAGGACCAGGCCCTGGACCGGCACCCGCTCACCGGTCGGGCTGTGTGCCGCGAACGGGTGCGGCGAGATGACGGCGACCTCGGTCTGCTCCAGCACGCCGTAGCGGGGGCCCTCGTCGGTCGCGAAGCGGACGTAGCGCGGCACGTTCAGTCCCTCTCGGATCGTGGCTGCGACCCCGGCTGGCCGTAGCCGAGGATCGCGTGGGTGTAAGCGTCCGACAGCGCGAGCCAGGACGCCTCGACGACGTTGGCGTGGACCCCGACCGTGTCCCACTTGGTGGTCCCGTCGGTGGCGGTCACCAGCACGCGCGTGACCGCATCCGTCCCGATCCCATCACGGTCACCGGTGGCCGAGACCGCCTCGAGGATGCGGACCTTGTAGTCGGCGAGGTGCACCCGGTCGAGGTCGGGCCACGTGCCGTTGACGGCGTTGCGGAAGGCGTGGTCGAGGGCGTCCACGGGCCCGTTGCCCTCGCCGGCGCCGAGGCGCCGGACACCGGCGACCTCGACGGCCAGGATGGCCTCGGCAGGCCCCTCCCCGTTGGTCGCCTCGGCCGCGCCGCCACCCACGTTGACCCGGTAGTGCAGCGACCGGAACGGTTCGTCCTCGTCGGCGAGCAGCCCGGCGACGCGCCGCAGCAGCAGCCCGAACGACGCGTCGGCGGCCTCGTAGGTCCACCCGAGCGACTCGCGCCGCTTGACCTCGGCCAGGACCGCCTTCGCCTGGTCGGCGGTGACGTCGACGCCGAGCTCCTTGGCCTTCAGCACGATGTTGCTGCGGCCGGCGAGCTCGCTGACCACCAGCCGCTGCCGGTTACCGACGTCGTCGGGCTCGATGTGCTGGTACATGTCGGGCGCCTTGGCCAGCGCGGAGGCGTGCAGCCCCGCCTTGTGGCTGAAGGCGGTGTGCCCGACGTAGGGCGCCACGTCCGGGGTGGCCTGGTTGCACAGCTCGGCGACGGTGTGGCTGATCTCGGTCAGGCGCTCGAGCTGCTCGGGAGCGATCAGGGGCAGGCCGCGCTTGAGCTGGAGGTCGGCCACGATCGTGAACAGGTTGGCGTTGCCGCACCGCTCCCCCAGCCCGTTGGCGGTGCCCTGCACGTGGACGGCGCCGGCCTCGACCCCGAGCATCGAGTTCGCGACCGCGCAACCACCGTCGTCGTGGAAGTGCAGCCCGACGTCGCACGGCAGGTCGTGGACCAACCCGCGGACGATCTCGAGGACGTCCCACGGCATCGCCCCGCCGTTGGTGTCGCACAGGACCACGCACTCGGCACCCGCCTCGGCGGCGACCCTGACCACGTCCCGCGCGTACGCACCGTCCCGGGCGAGGCCGTCGAAGAAGTGCTCGGCGTCGAAGAAGACCCGCTTGCCGAGCCCTCGCAGGTAGGTGATCGAGTCGCGGACCATCGCGAGGTTCTCGTCCCGCGGCACACCGAGCGCCTCGTCGACGTGGTAGCCCCAGGACTTGCCGACGAGGCAGATCACGTCGGTCCGCGCCTCGACGAGGCCCTGCAGCAGCACGTCGTCCTCCGCGGCCCGGTTCGGACCACGGGTCATCCCGAACGCCACGAGGGTCGCGGCGAGGTCCAGCTCTCCCTCGGCGGCGCGGCGGAAGAACTCGGTGTCCTTCGGGTTGGCCCCGGGCCAGCCGCCCTCGATGTAGGCGACGCCGAGCTCATCCATGCGGCGCGCCACACGGAGCTTGTCGTCGACCGAGAGGGTCACGCCCTCACGCTGGGTCCCGTCGCGCAGGGTGGTGTCGTACAGGTCGAGTCGCGCGGCGAGATCCCGCGGCGGCAGTGGGCTGTGCCCCATCGGTGGCCCTTCCTCGTCGGCCGACGGCCGGTCGTGGTGGGCCGGGTACGGGAACGGACCGGGCACGTGCGAGCCGGGCCGCTCCCGCAGCCCGGCGCACCGGCTACGGGAGCGGTCGGATGATGATCGGCGTGCGCGACGGCACCGGGACACGCGCGATGCACCGGCCGGAGGGGCCGGTGGTGCGTGCGTCGGTGCCGGTCACGGATCGCTCCTGGATGGTCCTGCTGTGCACGACGGTAGCGAGGCCCCAGGCAGGCTGTCGAGCCCGCTTCAGCCGGCGGGTTCGTCCTCGAGGCGGAAGCCGACGTCGATGGTGACCTGGAAGTGCTGCGCCTCGCCGTCCTTGATCCACCCCCGGATCTCCTTGACCTCGAACCAGTCGAGGTTGCGGACGGACTCGCTGGCCTTGCGGATCGCGCCACGGATGGCGTCGTCGACGCCGTCGCGGGACGAACCAACGAGTTCGATCTTCTTGTACACGTGGGACACGGGTGTCTCTCCTGGTCGGTGCCGCGCACCGTAGGCGTCCCCCCGGCGGCCGCGGTCCTCAGAAGATCCAGGGCGTCCAGGGCGCGTGCGACACGGCGGTCATCCGATCGAGCCGTGCGACCGCACCGGGCGTGGTCTCCTCGAGGCGTCGCGCGGCGCGCAGGCGGCTCGGCGACGTACCTCCGAGCCAGCACGCCGCCAGGCTCTCGATCGACAGGGCGACGTCCGCAGGGGCGTCGGTACGCGTGCAGGCACCACCTTCGGGGCTGACGTCCCACCGGTAGGTCCCGGACTGGTCGCGATCGGCGTCGTGGACCGCGAGCACCAGCCCGTCGGTCACGGCCGAGGTGCGACTCGCCAGGCACCGCGGCACGTCGAGGATGCGTGCGTAGAGGGGCTCACCCTCGCTCGCGCGGAGCCGGAGCCGATCCTCGACCATCCACGGCAGCGCGTCGTCCGGCGGACGCAGCCGGCTGACCACCCGCGTCGCGAGGTCCACGTCGAACACGTGCTGCCACAGGGCCTGCTCGGCCTCGGGGTCGGTCGCCACGAACTCGAGCACCACGACGTCGCCACCGGGCAGCGCCCCGTCGCCGTCCTCCTTGATGCGGTAGACCGCGTAGCCGCGGCCGGGGACGTGGACGCGTCGCTTCCGCGAGGCACCACCGCGGCTGCCAGGGGTGTCGCTCCGCAGGGACACCTCCCACTGCGCGGGCAGCCGCCCGACCCCGCCACCACGGACCGCCCGCACGACCTCGTAGATCGCCGCCGCCTCCGCGGGGGCAGCCTCCACGTCCAGGTCGACCACGAGCCTCGGGTCGACGCGGTCCAGGAACCGGGTCCTGGTCGCATCGGCGTGGTAGAGGACGCTCGGCGCGACGATCCCGAACCCGAACCTCGGGTAGATGGCCGACTCGGAGGCGTAGAGCGCCGCGACCGGTTCCTCGTGTGCGACGGCGTCGTCCAAGCCGGCCGTCATCATGCGCCGCAGGAGGCCACGGCGGCGGTAGGTCTGGGACACCCCGACGACCGTCACACCGGCGCAGGGCAGGGTGGCGCCGCCGGGGACCGAGAGGTCGACCGGGAGCGTGCCGTAGTTGGCGACGATGCGATCGCGGTCGGTGACCGCGAGGCGACGACACCCGGCCATGACGCGCACCCACGGCGCCAGGTCCTCGTCCGCCTCGTCCTCGTGGAAGTGACGTGAGACGGCCCGCATGAAGGCGAGCAGCTCGTCCTCGTCGTCCCCCACGGGGTGGAGCGACAGGTCGCTCACGCGGCCTCCTGCCGGGTGTCGGCCGTCGTCTGACGGCGGATGAAGGCGCCGACCTCCCGCAGGCTCGACCGGGACTCGGGCAGCGGGAAGGCCTGGAACACGTGCCACAGCCCGTCGAAGATCCCGAGCGACGCGTCGACGCCGGCCTCGCGGGCGCGTTCCACCAACCGGACGGCGTCGTCGCGCAGGATCTCGTCGCTGCCGACGTGGACCAGCACGGGCGGCAGGCCCACCAGGTCGCCGTACAGCGGCGACACCATCGGGTCCTCCAGGTCGGTCGTGCCTGCGTACGCGCGTGCCGCGGGCACCAGCAGATCGGTCGACAGCCACGGGTCGATCCCGTCGAGTTCGCGCACGGAACCGCCGGTGCCGGCGAGGTCGGTCCACGGCGACAGGCCGACGTAACAGGCTGGGAGCGGGAGCCCGGCGTCCCGGGCGGCGAAGAGCAGCCCGAGCCCGAGCCCGCCCCCGGCCGAATCACCCGTGACCGCGATCCGGGCGGCCGGGTACGCCCGTTCCTCGACGAGCCAGCGGTACACCGCCAGCGCGTCGTCGAGCGCAGCCGGGTGCACGTCCTCGGGCGCCAGGCGGTAGTCGGGGAGGAGCACCTGCGCGTGGGCCGTTCGGGACAGGGCCGCCGCGAGCCCGCGGTGCGTGCGTGGCGAACCCATCACGTAGGCCCCGCCGTGCAGGTGGAGCACCACCCGCTCCGCCGTGTCACAGCCGAGGTCGCTGACCTGGTCGTCGCCGACCGGGGGCAGCGCTCGGCCGTCGGCGACCCAGAGCCCCGCGACGGGGCACTCGTCGGCCTCACGGAACCGCACGGTTCGTCCGGTGGGCAGGCGCGCCGAGAGCGTCTCGAGCTGCGCCCGCATGCCGAGGGCGTACTCGCGCAGCTCCTCCTCCGGCGCGTCGCCGAGCGGCACACCGCCGGCGGTTCGCCGCACCGCCTGCAGCGCGGCGACGAACCCGGCGCGGACGAGGCGGGTGCGGAGGGTCGGCACGAAGGCTCCGTTCGTGGTGCAGGGCGGTGGCGCGGACGTCGACCCGGTCAGCGTGGGACCGGTGTCAACCAGTCGCGGTAGCGCTCGACGCGGCCTCGGACCGCGTCGTTGAACGTCGACTGGATGGCCTCGGTGATGGGGCCGCGGGGTCCGATGGTCCGCCCCTCGACCTCCCGGACCGGGGTGATCTCCGCCGCCGTGCCGGTCAGCAGGATCTCGTCGGCGAGGAACAGGTCGGTGCGGACCAGCGGCCGCTCCACCACCGGGTGGCCGAGGTCCTCGGCGATGGTCATCACCGCCTGGCGGGTGATGCCGTCGAGGGGACCGTTCCACAGTGGCGGGGTCGAGATCACGCCGTCGTGGACGACGAAGAGGTTCTCCCCGGTGCCCTCGGCGATGAAGCCGTCCTCGGACAGCATGATGGCCTCGTCGTAGCCGGCGCGGATGGCCTCGACCTTGGCGAGCGAGCTGTTGAGGTACTGCCCGTTGGCCTTGCCGGCCGGCGGGATGGTGTTCTTGCCGATGCGGCGGTAGCTGGAGATCATCACCCGAACGCCGTCGAGCTGCGCCTGCTCGCCGAGGTAGGCGCCCCACTCCCAGGTGGCGATGGCGACCTTCGGTTCGGAGGGCAGCGGGTTCAGGCCGATCTCGCCGTAGCCGAGGTAGATGGTCGGCCGGACGTAACAGCCCTGCTCGTGGCCGTTGCGCACGATCAGGTCGAGCGTGGCGTCGCACAGGTCGTCGACCGAGAACGGCACCTCGTCGAGCGGGGGGTAGATCCGGGCGCTGCGCAGCAGCCGCGCCAGGTGGGTGCGCAGCTGGAACACCGCGGACCCCTCGTCGGTCGGGTAGGCGCGGATGCCCTCGAACACGCCGTAGCCGTAGTGGAGCGTCGGCGTCAGGACGTGCACGGTCGCGTCGTCCCACGCGACCACCTCGCCGTCCATCCAGATGTGGTCGCTCTTCGGGAACGGCACTGCTCACCTCTCGTGGGTCGCGGATGGCGCCCAGCCTGCCACGGACTAGAACATGCCGCCGTGCCAGGGGGCCACATCGGCCGCCATCAGCCGATCGAGCCGGGCCGGGGCCGACCGGTCCGGGGCCGTGACCTGCCCTGCGGCAGCGAACGTCGTCGTGCGCTGTCCACCGAGGAACACCGCGCCGAGGGTCGCGATGTCGAGCTCCAGGTCGGCCGGACCGTCGGTGGGCTCGCAGGTCGCGACCCCGCCCTCGACCACCAGGCGCCAGGTGCCCTGGTTCGCGGGGCGGAAGGCGTCGTGCACGCCGAGCACCAGCGTGTCGTCGACGCGGTAGCCCCTCGACGTCAGCGCGCGAGGGAGGTCCACCAACCGCAGCTGGAGCGGCCAGTCGTGACCGGCGTGCAGGCGCGCCGGGTCGGTCACCGAGACCAGGAGCGGATCGTCGACGGGTCGCCGACCGGCCCGGGTCCGGACGCTGAGATCGGTGTCGATCACGAAGCGCCACAGGGCCGCGTTGGCCACGCCATCGAGCGTGACGAGGTCGAGGACCTCGACCGTCCCGTCGGGCACCCCCGCACCCCAGCCAGCCCGCAGCCGGTAGGTCGCGTACCCGCGGCCCGGCAAGAGCGCGTACCGCTTCTCTCCCGCACCCTCACGTCGGTCGTCGGGGTCGTCCAACTCGCGCCGCCACCAACCGTCGGAACGTCCCATCGTGCCCGGTCGCGTCCGGCGAGCCGCCTCGTAGAGCGCCGGGAAGGCGCTGCCGGCGTCGGCGCGGTCGACGAGGACCACGTCCTCCACCGGCCCCTCCGTGCGGAAGCGGACGGCGCGCTCGATCTCGAGGTTCAGCGTCGGCGCAGCCGGACCGAACCCGAAGCGTCCGTAGATGGGTGCTTCGCTGGCCCAGAGCGCCGCGAGCGGCTCGCCACGCTCCGAGGCATCGTCGAGCAGCGACCCCATCATCCGGGTCAGCAGGCCCCGGCGTCGCTGATCGGCCCGGACGCTGACCAGGGTGATGCCGGCACACGGCGCCGACGAGGCGAACGGGAGCGACATCTCGAAGCTGAACGCCCCCGAGGTGGCCACGACCTGCCCGCTGACGCTGGCCGCCACGAGCCGATCCAGCTCGATCCACGCGCGGAGGCGGTCGACCCGCTCCGGGGTCCCGATCTGCCCGAAGGTCAGGTCGAAGGCACGCATGAAGTCCGGCAGGGACCCGTCGTCCACGCCGTGCAGCCGTGGTACCGCGGGCCCGGCGGTCACCGCTCGACCAGCTCGGCGAGCCGGTCACCGACGTCAGCGGTCGTCGACCGGGACCCGTCCGGCCGCTGCGCACCGTGCGTGGTCAGCTCGGCCGCGACGGCACGGTCGACCCGGGCGGCAGCACTCTCCTCGCCGAGGAAGGACAGCATCTGACCGAGGCTGATGACCGCGGCGAGCGGATCGGCCTTGCCCGTCCCCACGATGTCGGGCGCCGAGCCGTGCACCGGCTCGAACATCGAGGGAGCGCGGCGGGTCGGGTCGAGGTTGCCGGACGCGGCGAGGCCCAGACCACCCTGCACGGCGGCACCGAGGTCGGTGATGATGTCGCCGAAGAGGTTCTCGGTCACCACCACGTCGAACCGCTCGGGCGTCGTGACGAAGTAGAGGCACGCTGCGTCGACGTGCACGTAGTCGCGCTCGACCTGCGGGAAATCGGCCTCGCCGACCTCGGTGAAGGTGCGCATCCACAGGTCACCGGCGTAGGTCAGCACGTTGGTCTTGTGGCACAGGGTCAGCTTGCCGTCGCGGGACGCGGCGAGCTCGAAGGCGTACCGCAGGACCCGTTCGACCCCGAAGCGGGTGTTGACCGACTCCTGGGTGGCGACCTCGGCCGGCGTCCCGCGGTAGAGGGTCCCACCCGCGCCGGCGTAGACCGACTCGGTGTTCTCGCGCACGACGACGAAGTCGCACCGCTCGGGCGTCAGGCCCGCGACCGGTGAGGTGACGCCCGGGTAGAGCTTGACCGGGCGGTGGTTGACGTACTGGTCGAACGCGAACCGCAGCTTGAGCAGCAGGCCGCGCTCGATCACCCCGGGCGGGACGTCGGGGGTGCCGACCGCGCCGAGGTAGATCGCGTCGAAGCTGCGCAACTCCTCGAGGGTGTCGTCGCTCAGCACCTCGCCGGTGTCGAGGTAGCGCCGGCCGCCGAGGTCGTAGCTGACCCGCTCGGTGGTGAACCCTTCCAGCTGCTCGAGCCGGTCGAGGACCTTCAGGCCCTCGTCGACCACCTCGGGACCGATGCCGTCGCCGCCGAGGATGGCCAGCTTGTGGGTGCGGGACGCCGCCAAGGGGAGCTCCAGAGGTCCGTGGACCGGGCAGCCTAGGACGGCGGAGGAATCCGAGCACGAGCCGCGAGGGGCGCCTAGCGTTCACCCCGACATCGCGGCACGGAGGACCGTGGTCGCGCGAACCGAGGGTGGAGGGGCAACATGAGCGACGTACCTGGGATGGACGAAGGACCTGGATCGGCACCGATGGGCCAGCCGGTCGGTGGGCCTCAGACCGCGACCGCGGGCCTCGGCGCGCGCTTCGGCGCGCGGGTGCTCGACGTCTTGATCGTCGGCATCCCGTCCGCGATCGTCCTCGGGATCGCCGGGCTCGGCGCTGGCGGGTTCGGCCTGCGCGGGTGGATCGGCGGGGCGATCTTCTCGATCCTGTGGTTCGGCTACTACGTCTACTTCGAGTCCACGACCGGCGCGACGCTCGGCAAGAAGCTGCTCAACATCCGCGTGGTCGCCGCCGACGGGAACCCGCCGAGCACCGAAGCCGCCGCCAAGCGCAACATCTGGATGCTGTTCGGCCTCGTGCCGATCCTCGGTGGCCTGGCCCAGCTCGTGGCGGTCATCGTCATCGCGGTGACCATCTCGTCCGATCAGTACAACCGCGGCAAGCACGACGAGTTCGCCGGCACCGGTGTCATGGCCTGACCGGAGCCCGGTGGGCGGGCCAGCTCGGCTGCCCCGCCCACCTGCTCCGCGGGTCGCCGTCGGTCAGTAGCTCGGCGGGCCGGTCGGCGCAGGACCGCCGGGGGCACCCGGAGCGCCGGGACCACCACCGGCGGGCGGTGACATCGGCCCAGGCGGCGGGGCCGTCCCCCCACCGGAGCCAGGGCCGGGGCCACCGGCCTGCTCGTCGGCGATGCTCGCCACGTTCTGCCCGATCCGGAACAGCACCGACAGCAGCTCGGTGGTCACCCGCAGGTAGAGCAGTGCGAACAGGCCGATGATCGGCGCGCCGACGAGCGCGAGGACGGCGAAGAACCCACCCTGGCCGATCCCCGTGAAGAGGAAGCCGAGGGTGTAGAGCACCACGACCACGAAGCCGATGATGTACAGGATGCGGATCAGCTTCGGGGTCGCGTAGCGCGTGAAACCGAAGTCGACGAGCGAACTGAAGACGTCGCCCTCGAACGTGTCGCTGGTTGGCGCGGACATGAGCGTTCCCCCTGGGTGCTCGAACGGTGGTGGACGCGGCGGACCATAACGAAGCGGACTCGTCCGACGTGGCTACCGTCGCCGGTGACCCCTGCCCGCCTCCCGCGTCGCTCCGAGGAGCGCCCGTGACCACGCCGCTGGACCGCCGGGCGCTGCGTCGGGCGCTGCTCGAGGCTGAACCGTGGCTCGGCGCGACCGACCACGGGCCACAGGCGGTCGACGCCGGCATCTGCGACCGGTGCGGCCACCTGCCGCGGCTGCTGCCGACCTGCGGGCCCGACGGGCTCCCGGGGATCTGCCGCCCGTGCGCGCGCGAGCTCGGCACCCTCGCGTGGTGCGACGGGCACCTCGCCGACGCCGAGGTTGCCCTCCGCTGGGCCGACGGGCTGCCCGACCACTGGGACCTGGCCGTCACCCTGTGGTGGGTGGCGACCGGCGAGGTCCGCCTCGACTCGCTGGTCGACCTACGCGCGGACGAGCGCCTCCCCATCGGTGTGCGACGTGCCCTCGGGGCCGGCTGAGGTCAGGCGGCGCGCTCGAGAGGGACCCCGAGGTCGACGAGCCACGCGCGCAGGCTGGCCGCGTCCTCGAACCGGTGGCTGGTGAGCCCCACCTCCTCGGCCGCCGCCACGTTGACCTCGCGGTCGTCGACGAAGGCCGCCTCGTCGGCGGCGGCGCCGATGCGGTCGAGCAGCCGCGCGAAGAACGCCGGGTCGGGCTTGCGGACGCCGAGGTGGTGCGAGGCCAGCACGCGCTCGAACCGCCCGGTGAGGTGTTCGCTGGCGAGCTCCTCGATCCACACCGGGTAGTTGGACGCGGTCACGCGCTCCACCAGCCCACCGAGATCGTCGAGCAGCTCGGGCATGCCGTCGACCCACCGGGTGCCGGCTCGACGGGCGGCGTGGAAGGCGTCACGGTCGTAGGTGAGACCAGCAGCGTCCCAGCCGGCCCAGTAGGCCGCCTCGTCGACGTCGCCGCGCTCGAAGGCCGGCCACAGGTCCTCGCCGCGCCGAGCGAACAACTCACGCAGCGGCAGCGGGGTGCACGCGCGGAGCGCCTCGCGGAACGGGTCGACGAGCACGGTGTCCATGACGTCGAACAGCACGACACGCACCCTCACACGCAGCTCCTGGTCAGCCGAAGGTCGCCTCGATGCGCTCACCGAGCGCACCGTCGAAGAGCCCACCGTAGATGGGCACGGGCTCCCCCTCGACCGGCACGAAGAACCACGCGGGCTGGACCCGGACGCCGAACCGCGCCCAGATGTCGCCGTCGTCGTCGACCACCTGGGTCATGCCCTCGAGGCCGTGGCGGGCCACGAAGGCCCGCATCTCCTCGTCGGTGTCCTTCGCCGGGACACCGACGAACGTGACGTCCGGGTAGCTGGTCAGCGCCTCCGCGACCGCGGGGGCCTCACGGTTGCACGACGGTCACCACGGCGTCCAGAACCAGACCACCACGTCACCGGTCACCACCGACCCGTCGAAGGTCCCCCCGTCGAGCTGTCGGCCGCTGAACGCGAGCAGCTGGTTCGGAGCGGGGCTCGCCGCCCCGTCCTCAGGACCGTCGACCGGTGGCGGCGACGGTGTGGCCGCGTCGGTGGCCGCCGGCGGTGACGGTGTGGCCGCGTCGGTGGCCGCCGGCGGTGACGGCGAGGTGTCGCCGTCGGTGCCCGGCGACGACGAGCACGCGACGACCAGGACCCCTGCTGCGGCCGCCACCAGCCAGCGCGGTGCTCGCACGTCGGACTCCGGTCGGTGGCGACGGTTCGTCGCCGACGACCAGAAGGTTGCCCCAGACCGGCGTCGCGGTCCACCCGGCGGTGATCTCGCGCCACGGCGGGCACGCGCGGACGGGCCGGCAGCCGTCCAGTGCGGCGGCGCCTGCCGCGCGGAGCGGCGAGTACCGTGGGGCTCCCCGACGCCGCTCTCCCCAGGGAAGGCCGCCCGTGCCGGACGTCCGTGCCCAGCTGGCCGCTTCGACCGACGCTCGCCGCGAGGTGCTCGTCGGCCTCTCGCACGCCGTCCACGGCGACGCCGAGCTGCGCTTCGAGGAGCACACCTCGTCGCAGCGGGTCGCCGCCGTGCTCGACGCCGGTGGGTTCACCGTCGACCACGGCGTGGCGGGGCTCGAGACCGCGTTCACGGCCCGGATCGGGACCGGGGACCTGCACGTCGGCATCTGTGCGGAGTACGACGCGCTGCCCAGCATCGGCCACGCCTGCGGGCACAACATCATCGCGGCCGCCGCGGCAGGTGCCGGTCTCGCGCTCGCGGAGGTGGTCGACGACCTCGGGCTGACCGTCACCGTCTTCGGCACACCTGCCGAGGAGGGGGGCGGCGGCAAGATCATCATGCTCGACGCGGGCCTCTTCGAGGACGTGCACGCCGCCATGATGGTCCACCCGGCGCCCTACGAGTCGGTCTCGATGCCGTGCCTGGCGGTCCGCCACCTCGACGTGGCCTACACCGGCCGGTCGGCGCACGCGTCCGCCTACCCCCAGATGGGCATCAACGCGGCGGATGCGCTGACGGTCGCCCAGGTCGGGATCGGCCTGCTGCGCCAGCACATCGCCGCGACCGACCGCATCCACGGGATCGTCACCCACGGTGGGGACGCCCCCAACATCGTCCCGCACCAGACCGCGGGACGCTGGTACGTGCGTGCCGCGGACCTCGAGGCGCTGGCCGAGCTCGAGCCGCGGGTCGCCGCCTGCTTCGAGGCCGGCGCCCTCGCCACCGGCGCGAGCCTCCAGCTGCACAGCGAGCACGACCCGTACTCCGAGATGCGTGCCGACGCCGAGCTCGGCGGGATCTACCGCATCGCCGCCGAGGACATCGGACGCAGCTTCCCCCCCGAGGACGAGGACACCCAGCTCGCCGGCTCGACCGACATGGCCAACGTCTCCCTCCGCGTCCCCACCATCCACCCGATGATCGCCATCGACGCCGGTGGTGCTGTCAACCACCAGCCCGAGTTCACCGCCGCCTGCGTCAACGCGTCGGCCGACGCTGCGGTCCGCGACGGCGCCCTGGCGATGGCGACCACCGCCGCGTGGGCGGCCAGCGACACCGCGACCCGCCACCGTCTGCAGGCCGAGGCCGCCGCCCGGCCGAGCACCCGTTGGAACCGCGAGGCCGACGCGTGACGCGTGATCTCGACCAGGTCCGCGACGAGGTCTACCGCCGACTCGGAGGGACCGCCGACCGTCCCGCCTTCCGGGTGGTCGGGTGGGAGGCCGACGGCGAGGAGGTGGCGCTCCGCTACGCGATCGACGGTCTGGCCACCTTCACCGAACGTCTCACCTTCGTCGGCATGGACGTCGGTGCGGCGGCGGACGACTCGGTCGCGGTCCGCGGTGCACTGCAGCTGACGCTGCTGACCGCCGCGACCAGCTACCTCAAGGTCTGCCTGCCCCGGGACGTCCACCTCGGCCCGGCCCCCGACGACGCCGTGACCATGGTCGAGGCGCTCCTGACCGACGGGCTGGCCGAGCTCGCCTTCGACCACGACCTCGACCTGCGCGGCGGCTTCGACGTCCACCACGACCCGGTCCCCGCCATCGATCGCTCGGGTCCGCCGCCCGCCGGTGTCCTGGTGCCGGTCGGTGGTGGCAAGGACTCGGCCGTGACGGCCACCATCGCGGCTGCGCACGACCCCGACGCGCTCACCATCGCGGTCAACCCTCGGCGGTCGATGCGGACCACGGCGGAGGCCGTGGGACTGCCGCTCGTCGAGGTCCGTCGCCGGCTCGACCCCCGCGTGTTCGAACTGAACGACGCGGGTGCGATCAACGGGCACGTCCCGATCACCGCGATCGTGGCGTCGATCTGCGCCGTCGCCGCCGCGGTCCTCGGTCGCGGGACGGTCCTGCTGTCAAACGAACGGTCGGCCGACGAACCGACCCGCCGGCTCGCCGACCGGGACGTCAACCACCAGTTCTCCAAGTCGTCGACCTTCGAAGGGCTGCACGTCGCCGCCGCCGCCGCGCTCACCGGCGGCGCGGTGTCGGCGTGGTCGTTCCTGCGGCCGGCCTCCGAGCTGCTGATCGCCCGGGCGTTCGCCCGCCACCCCCACCTCCTCGATGCGGTCAACAGCTGCAACCGCGCGTACGCCCTCCAGGCCGAACGGGTCGAGTGGTGTGGCGACTGCCCCAAGTGCCGCTTCGTGCAGCTGACCCTCGCGCCGTTCGTGCCGCGCGAGGACCTCGTGGGTCGGCTGGGCTTCGACGCGCTCGACGACCCGTCCCAGCTGGCCGGGGTCCGGGCCTTGATCGATCCGGACGCCAAACCCTTCGAGTGCGTCGGCACGATCGAGGAGGCCCAGCTGGCGCTCGACCTGTTGGCGGACCAGCCGGCGTGGGCCGAGGCGCTCGCCGTGCGTGAGCTCGGCCGCTCGGGCGCGAAGGCCGCCGAACGGTTGGCGGCCCTGATCGCCTCGGCCGACGCCTCCGCTCTCCCGGAGCCGCAACGCACCTGGTTCGAGGAGGACGTGGTCGGACGCTCCGAGGCACTGCGTTGACGTCGACCTGCCTCATCGTCGGTCTCGGCCGCGAGACCCGCGACTGGCTCGAGGCCGGGCACAGTGGCAGCAGCGACGTGCTGATCGTCGACGAACGGGCCGCGGACCCCGCTGATCCGGCGGTCGCCGGCACCGTCGACCGGGTCGCCGGTCGGGTGACGGTCCGCGGCGGCGTCGACCTCGACGCACCGCTCGACGGCGTGGACGCAGGCGACCTCGTCACCGTGGTGCGCTCCCCCGGCGTCAGCCCCTACCGGCGGGCGTTGGCGGACCTGGTCGCGGCGGGCGTGCCGACGTGCACGCCCACCGGCTGGTGGCTCGCGCGCGACCGCCGCCCCGCGCTGGTGGCGATCACGGGGACCAAGGGCAAGTCGACGACCGCGGCGATGACCGCCCACGTCCTGCGGGCGGTCGGGGACGACGTCGTCCTCTGCGGCAACATCGGCCGGACCCCCTTCACGGGGGTGGCCGACGACCGGCAGACGGTCGTCATCGAGCTGTCCAGCTACCAGCTCGCCGACCTCGACGCCGCGATCCCGATCGCCGGGCTGACCACGCTGCTGCGCGACCACGTGCCGTGGCACGGTTCGGTCGAGCGCTACCACCGCGACAAGCTCCGGCTGCTCGACCTCGCCGAGCGCCGCCTGGCGACACGTGAGGCGGCGGCGCACCCGCTCGTGGCCCCGCGCATCGACGCGGTCGCCTCGGTGGCGGCGCAGCGCGACCGGTTGGCCGCGGCGGTCCACGCTGCGGGCCTCCTCGGCGAGCACCTCGTCGACGATGCGGCCCTCGCGGTGGGGCTGGCGGATGCGGTGCTGGCCGCCACCGGCCGCAGCGCCGAGCCGGGCGACCTGCTCGATGCGCTGGGCGACTTCGCACCGCTGCCCCACCGGCTCACCCCCGTCGCGGAGGTCGCGGGGGTCCGCTACGTCGACGACTCGATCTCGACCGTCCCCGAGGCGGCGCTCGCGGCCCTCGCCGCCTACCGCGACACCGGTCCGGTCACGCTGCTGCTCGGCGGTGACGATCGCGGCCAGGAGCTCGACGACCTCGCCGCCGCGGTCGTCGCGGCGGATGCGCTGCCGATCGTGTCGGGTGCCCTCGCGGACCGCCTGACCGACGCGTTGCTCCGTGCTGGCGGATCACCCGTCGCGGCGACCGACCTGCCCGATGCGGTGCGGACCGCGGCCGAGCGCACACCGGCCGGCGGCACCGTGCTGCTCTCCCCCGCCGCCCCGTCGTTCGGCACCCACCGGGACTTCGTCCACCGCGGCGAGCACTTCGTCGCGCTCGTCGAAGCGCTGCGCAACGGCCCCGGCTGAACGGCCACCGCCGGGACGAAGGTCGCTAGTGGACCGTTGACACCGACCACGCGGGGACGAACGCTTACTGCACGTTCCCGCACCGTCCACGCTCGTGCTACCGCGCACCTCGCGAGGAGACACTCGGATGACCATCGGTGGCAGCATCGGCCTCATCGTTGTCGGCGCGATCCTGGCGTTCGCCGTGACCTACGACATCGCGGGGATCGACATCAACGTCATCGGCTTCATCCTGATGCTCGGTGGCCTGATCGGACTGCTCGTCGGGCTCATCATGGCGCAGCGCGCCCGAACGACGCGGACCACGCGGGTGGTCGACGACCGCGACGTCTACTGAGGACGACCGGACGACGGCTCTGACTAGGGTTCGCGTCACCACGGCGAACGGGACCCGGTGATGCGACCCCGTTGCGTCGTCCTGCCTACTGGACGCGCACCCGCACTCGAGGAGGCCGTCGGCCGCGGAGGCGGTGACCTCGTCGACGTGGGCGAGGCCGACGCCCTCGTCTGGGTCGACCCGGACGACCCCGAGGGCCTGCGGTCCGTCCTGGACGCCAACCCGCACGTCTGCTGGGTCCAGCTGCCCTGGGCGGGCATCGAGCCGTACCGCGACGTGCTCGACGACGACCGCCGCTGGACGTGCGGCAAGGGCGTCTACGCCGAACCGGTCGCCGAGCACGTCCTCGCGCTCACCCTCGGGCTGCTGCGCAGTGTCGGCCACTACTCCCGGCAGCAGTCGTGGACCGGCCCCCGGGGCCGGAACCTCCTCGGTGCTCGCGTGACCATCCTCGGCGGTGGCGAGATCACCCGCACGCTGGTGCGGCTGCTGCTGCCGTTCGGCTGCTACCTGACGGTGGTCCGCCGCCACGCCGATCCGATCGACGGCGTGGCCGAGGTCCTCGCCAGCGACCGGCTCCACGAGGCCCTCCCGACCACGGACGTGCTCGTCCTCGCCCTGGCGCTGACGCCCGAGACCGAGCACATCGTGGACGCCGCCGCCATCGCGGCACTGCCCGACCACGCGGTCGTGGTCAACGTCGCCCGCGGTCGCCACATCGACACCGACGCCCTGACCACCGCCCTGCAGGAGGGTCGGCTGGGTGGTGCCGGCCTCGACGTGACCGACCCCGAACCGCTGCCCGACGACCACCCGCTGTGGACGGCGCACAACGTCGTGATCACCCCCCACGTCGGCAACACCCCCGAGATGGGACGCGTCCTCCTCGCCGCCCGCGTCGCCGAGAACGTCGCACGGTTCGGACGCGGCGACCCGCTGCTCGGACCCGTCGACGTCGACCTCGGCTACTAGCCTCCCGTCCCCGACGGACGTGGAGGAACAGTGGAGCTCGGTATCACGGTGTTCGCCACGGACGTGTCGTGGCCGATCGACGACCTGGCCCGCGCGGTCGAGGAGCGCGGGTTCGCCTCGCTGGCGGTGCCCGAGCACACGCACATGCCGGTGGCCCACAGCGACCACCCCGCCGGGCAGGGCCTGCCCGAGGAGTACAAGCGCACCCTCGACCCGGTGGTCGCCCTGACGACGGCGGCTGCCGCGACCGAGGACCTGCGCCTGCTGTTCGGGGTGAGCCTGGTCGCCCAGCACGACCCGATCGTGCTCGCCAAGGCCGTGGCGTCGCTCGACCACGTGTCGCAGGGCCGGGTCGAGTTCGGCGTCGGATACGGCTGGAACCACCCCGAGCTCGAGCACCACGGGGTTGCCTGGACCGAGCGCCGCGAGGTGGTCCGCGACCGCGTGCGGGCGCTGCGGGCTCTGTGGTCCGAGGACGTGGCCGAGGTCGACCTGCCACACGCGACGATCGCACCCTCGTGGTCGTGGCCGAAGCCGGTCCAGCGCCCGGGACCGAAGGTGCTGCTCGGTGCGGCCCTCGGACCACGGACCCTGGCCGACCTCGTGGCCGACTTCGACGGTTGGCTGCCGATCGGGCGGGCCGCCGCCCTCGATGGCATGGACCGTCTGCGGACCGCCTGGAGCGAGGCCGGGCGCGAGGGCGACCCGGTGATCCACGTCCTCGGCGCCGCCCCCGGCGAGGACAAGGTGCGCGAGCTCGCGGCCGCAGGCGTCGACCGCATCACGTTCTGGTTGCCGTCGGCGCCCCGCACCGAAGCGCTGCCCGTCCTCGACGCCTACGCCGAGATGCTGGCGGCCGCAGCGTGACCGGCCACGGACCGCTCCCGGAGGCCCCGCGGTACGGCACCGCGTCGGTCGCGGAGCTGTTGCCGGATGCGCTGGCGGCGCTGACCGGTGACGCACCGCAACTGCTGCCTCTGTCGGAGCAGGTCCGCAACGTGGTGCTGCTCGTGGTCGACGGGATGGGACGCCGCAACCTCGACGACCACCTCGACCTGGCGCCGACGTTGGCCGCGGCGCGCGGCATCGTCGTGGATGCGCCGTTCCCGTCCACCACGGCCACGAGCCTGACATGCATCGGGACCGGGATGACGCCCGGCCAGCACGGGATCACCGGGTACTCCCTGGCCGTCCCCGGCGACGACCGACCGCTCATCACGCTGACCTGGACCTGGGAGAAGCAGTTCGGGGGGATCGACGCGCGCGACGACCTCCCGCCCGAGGAGCTCCAACCCGCACCGACCGTCTTCGAGCGTGCTCGGGCGGCGGGCGTCCGGCCGGTGACGGTCCTGCGGCCCGAGTTCCACGCGTCGGGTCTGACCCGGGCCGGTCTCCGCGGCGGCGACCTGGCAGCCGCCAGCGACCTCGACGCGACCCTGGATGCCGCCCTCGCGGCCACCGCCGCCGACGACACCCCCACGCTGGTGTACGGCCACCACGGCGACCTCGACGCCATCGGCCACCTCGCGGGGCCGGACAGCGAGAACTGGTGCACCGAGCTCGCGAGGATCGACGGGGTGCTCGCCGGCGTGGCCGAGCGGTTGCCGGCCGACACCGCGCTGGTCGTCACGGCCGACCACGGGATGGTCGCCGTCCCCGAGGAGGGGATGATCGAGCTGGCGGACCGTCCCGACCTGCTGGCAGGCGTCCGTGTCCTGACCGGTGACGGGCGTGCACGCCAGCTGCACGTGACCGACGGAGCCCAGGGCGACGTGCTGGCCACCTGGCGCGAGCACGTCGGGGACCGCGGCGTGGTCGTCACCCGCGACCGGGCCATCGCCGCGGGCTGGTTCGGGCCGGTGGAGCGCGACCGCGTACGAGCCACGATCGGCGATGTCATCGCGGTGGCCGACGCGCCGGTCGCCTGGGTCCACCGCGACGTGGACCTGTTCGGTGGGCGGCTGCCCGGCCTGCACGCGGGGCTCACGCGCCGCGAGATCGAGGTGCCGGCGCTCGTGCTGACCGGCTGACCGGCCCCGTACGCTCCGCGGCCGCAGCCGACCTGGAGCCATCACGTGGCGGAGCCGACCCCGCAGGACAGCACCGAGGAGGCGGTCCTCGAGGCCGTCGCCGCGACCGGACAGCCGTACGAGGTCGTCGAGATCGACCCGGAGCTGGCCGACACCGCCGCCTTCTGCGCGCACTACGGGTACCCCGAGGACGCGTCGGGCAACTGCATCCTCGTGGCGTCCCGCGACGAGCCACCGGTCGTGGCGGCCGCGGTGGTCCTGGCGACCACCAAGCTCGACGTGAACAAGCGGGTCCGCAAGCTGCTCGGGGTCCGCAAACTCTCGTTCGCACCGGCCGACCTCACCCGCGAGGTCACCGGCATGGAGATCGGCGGAGTCACGCCCTTCGCGCTGCCCGTGGACCTGCCGCTGTACCTCGACGCGCGCATCGCGGAGCTCGACCGGGTGATCGTCGGAGGCGGGAGCCGCCGGCTGAAGCTGCTCGTCGCCCCGGCCGCGCTCGTGGCGGTCGGCGGCGAGTACATCGAGGACCTCGCCCTCCCCCTCGCCTGACGACGGTCCAGCCTGCGGACACCCGCTGTCCGCGGCCCGTGCGACGGTAGGGCCGTCGACGGAGGTGCCGTCGGCACCCACGGGACAGGACGAGCGATGCTGCGAGGACTCACAACCGTCAGCTACTGGACGGACGACGTGGCCGCCGCGACGGCGTGGTACGCCGAGCTGCTCGGCATCGAGCCCTACTTCGTGCGCCCCGAGGCGCCGGCGCCCCCCGCCTACGTGGAGTTCCGCGTCGGCGACCACCAGCACGAGCTCGGTCTGATCGACCGGCAGTACGCCCCGGCGGGCGCCGGCGAGGTGACCGGTGGCGTCGTGGCGTACTGGCACGTCGACGACGTGACGGCCGCGTTCGAGCGGCTGCAGGTGATGGGCGCGAAGGAGCACGAACCCGTCACCGAGCGGGGCGAGGGCTTCATCACGGCGTCGGTGATCGACCCGTTCGGGAACGTCCTCGGGGTGATGGAGAACCCCCACTACCTGGCGATGCTCGAAGTGCGAGCGTGAACATCGCACCGGGCGACGACGAGGACGTCCTGTCGATGGAGGACGGCGCGGCGTTCGAGGCCTGGCTCGAGGCCAACCACGACCAGCGCACGAGCATCTGGCTGCGCGTCGCCAAGAAGGCGTCGGGCATCCCGTCGATCACGACGGCCGAAGCGCTCGACGTGGCGCTCTGCTTCGGCTGGATCGACGGCCAGCGCCGGGCCCTCGATCGGACCCACTTCCTGCAGCGCTACTCACCTCGCCGCCCGCGCGGTACCTGGTCGCAGGTCAACGTCGCGAAGGTCGAGGCGCTGACGGCCGCGGGGCGCATGCGGCCGGCGGGCCTCGCCGAGGTCGCCGCCGCACAGGCCGACGGGCGGTGGGACGCGGCCTACGCGTCGCAACGGACCGCCACGATGCCCGAGGACCTCGCCGCTGCGCTCGCGGCCGACGAGGCTGCGGCCACGTTCTTCGAGACGCTCGGGCGCACCGACCGGTACGCGGTGTACCTGCGGCTGATGACGGCACGCAGCCCCGAGGACCGCGCGGCGCGCCTGACGGCCGCGGTCACCGACCTGGCGGCAAGTCACAAGGTCGCGTTCTGAGCGTGCCCGCGCGGCGGGTCAGAACGGGAAGGGGTCCGGCTCGCGCGCCGTGAGCGACGTCGGTCCCTCGTCCCGGCCAGAGTGAGACGGCCCGGGACCGTCGGGTCCGGGCGCCGCGGGGCCAGGTGGTCGTCGCCGCCCCGGCGGACCCTGCCCCGGGCGATCCCAGTGGCTGTCGGCGGGCCGCCAGGTGGCGGGCACGGTGGTGGTGGTCAGGCCGCTTCGCGGGTGGTGCCAGGTGCGGGCACCCGCGGCGCCCTGGGTGACGCGCCACCCCGCGGCTTCCTTGACGCGGTTCGTGGACGGACAGAGCAGGCCGAGGTTGTCGAGGTCGGTGGTCCCTGGCTGTCCGTCGGGACGGGTCGGCCACCACGGGGCCGCGTGGTCGATCTGGGCCCCGCGTGCAGGGCGGTCACAGCCCGGGCCGGTGCAGGTGTCGTGCACCGCGGCCAGCACGTCGCGCAGCCACCCGGGCGGCTGCCGGGTCGACCGGCCGACCCCGAGCACGGCCCCGTCATCGTCGACCACCACCGCACGAAGCCAGGCGCCGCGGCCGTCGAGCAGGCGACGCGCGGCAGCGGAGGTGAGCCGTAGCCGGCCCCCACCAGCGTGGTGAGCAGGTCGGCAGGGACCCGATCGTCCAGCAGGGTGGCGAACGGCAGGCGCAGCAGCACGGTGGGTGGCGCGAGCCGATCCCACCACGGCACGTCGGCGGACCCGGGCGCGACTACGGCCCGGGATGCGGCTGCCGCGCCGTCCGAGCCGGCCTGGTCCGGGTCGGCAGCCGGCGCCTGGTCGGAGGCCAGGCGGGCCAGGAGGGTGTCGGCCCGTGCCGCGCCGTACCCGTCCGGGTGATCCTCGAGGGCTGCGGGAGGGGTGCTGGCAGCCTCCAGCAACGCGAGGCCGGCGGCATCGAACGCACCGTGGAACCGGCCCCCGGTACCGTCCAGGAAGGGTTCGATCGTGAGGTAACGACCCGCGGTCGCGTCCCGCTCCCGCTCGGCCAGATCGTCCGGGGCGAGCTCGTCGACCGCGTCCCCGAGCTGGCGCACCAGCACGTCCGGATCCGGGTGCTCCAACCGCTCCAGCTCGTCGAGCAGCGATCCGAGGAAGGCGTCCAGCTCGTCGTCGATCGCGGTGGGTGCGCTGCGCAGCGCCAGCGCGACGCCGCGCAGCTGCGGGAAGCTGAGCCGACCGGTCCTGACGGCCCGATCGAGGGTGGGCAGGCGGTGCAGCAGCCGACACGTACGCACCAGGAGCCGACGGTCCATCCGGGTCTGTGCGGCGACCGCGGCGAGCCAGTGGTCGATCCCGACCCCGGTCACCCGTTCGACCTCGTCGCTGGCGAGCAGATCGGCGAGCTCGGCCACCGCGGCGAGCATCGCCTCGTCAGCGACCTCGAGCCGCCGCAGCACCGACGCCAACCTCGGGACCTCGGCCAGCACCGGCAGGCCGAACGGGGCGCCATCCCTCGCCGTGGCCACGGTGTGGCAGGAAGGGCTCGGATCAGGGCTGCCCGTGACGTGGTCGGCGTCGTCCGCGGCGTAGTCGCCGTGCCGCTCGGCCGCGACCGACGACCAGACCCCGCCCCACCGCCGCGGCCGCGACACCGCTCGGTGCACGCGTGGACCGGCGATGACAGCGGAACGGGACGAGAAGCTCATGCCCAACATCCGACACAACGGGTGTGACACGGCCCTCCGCTATCCACAGCGGTCGGCGCGAGCCGACAGCGCGTGTGTCGCGACCACGGTCCGGATCACGCCCCACGCGAGCGCGAGCCACGCGGCCACCGTCAGCCCCCACCCGACGTCCGGGTAGAACAGGCGCGCCGCCGGGAGCGGGGCGAGGGCCAGGACGAGCGCGGCCGCCCCGACCCACGCGATACCGGGGGCCACGACCCGCCGTCGCCACCGAGCCGCCGGCGTCCCACCTCGCCGCTCGCGTCGCCACCGGGGCAGCGTGCGGCGCAGGTGGTGGGCTGCGGTCACGGGCACGAGCAGCATCAGCCCCCAGGACACGATCGGGGCCACGATCGACAGCAGGAAGCTGCGGTCGGTGGGCTCCGGTTCGAGGCCGAGCAGCAGCCGGGTGAGGCCGAGGCTGAGGTCGTACTGACCGGTGTGGCCCGCGGCGATGAACGCGCTGGCGTTGGTGAGCACCACGACGCCGAGATCGGCGTCGGGTACGAGGACCAGGTGCGCCGTCACGTCACCGAGCGAGCCAGCGTGGCTGACGACCTGATGCCCCCCGAGCTCGTCGACGAACCACCCGAGCCCGTGGGCGGTCTCCAGCGGCACGTCCCAGCCGGTCGGGACCACCGGGCGCCCGGCGACCTCGGCCGCGACGGCCGCGACCCCGGGCCCGGGTTCCTCGGCGAGGTGGGCCAGAGCGAACCGCGCCATGTCACGGGCGGTCGAGCCGACGTAGCCCATCGCCACCCCCGCCGGATCGAACGGGAGGTCGACAGCGCGCCACCGTCCGAACCACAGCTGGTGACCCGTGACCGTCACCGCAGCACGCGCGTCGTCCTCCGTGGCGAACGACGCGTCCATGCCGAGCGGGGTGAACACCCGCCGATCGAGCTGCTCGGCGAAGGTCTCGCCGGTCACGTCCTCGACGACCGCGGCCAGCAGGACCGGTCCGGCGTTGCTGTACTCGAAGGCGCCGCCGGGCGGCCGGGCGAGCCGGTGCCGGAGCAGCTCGGCGACCCTGCGCTGGAGCGCGTCCGGGCCCCGCTCGACGGGGACGGTCCCCGCCAGCCCGACGGCCATGGACAACCCACCGGTGTGGGACAACAGCTGCCGGACGGTGACCTGCTCGAAGCCGTCCGGGTACCGGTCGACCCCGTGCTCGAGGTGTGGCAGGACCGGGTCGTCGAGGCCCAACGCACCCTCGGCGACCAGCTGCAGCACCACCGTCGCGGTGAAGGTCTTGCTCACCGAGCCGATGAGGAACGGTGTGTCCGGGGTGACGGGACGACCACCGCGATCAGCGACGCCGTACCCGGCGAGGTGCACGGCCCGGCCGTCGCGGACCACGGCGACGACCGCGCCGGGGATGTCGTGCGCGGCGAGCCGCTCGGTGACCCAAGCGTCCACCTCCGTGAGGGTCGCGGGCTGCGCGGCGGCCGGGCCGGCCGCGACCCCGCTGCCGAGCAGGCCGACCGCAAGGGCCCGGGTCAGCCCGGACCACCGCCTCACCCACCGCACCCCACCGCTCCCGCCGACGTAAAGGACGTTACGTAGCGTACGTTACGTAACGTCCTTTCTCAACCGCCGGGGCGGCACTACCCTCACCGGCATGCCCGATCCCGACGCCCCGCTCGAACGCGGGGATGGGCGCGCGCGCATCCTGGAGGCCGCCGCCGAGGTCTTCGCCGAGCGCGGCTACGACGGTGCACGGGTGCAGGAGATCGCCCGCCGGGCCGGGATGACCACGGGCGCGATCTACGCGCACTTCGCCGGGCGGCACGACCTGCTCCTGGCGGCGACCGACCTGCACGCGCGCACCGACGCACAGCAGCAGCTCGACGCGCTGGGCGACGTCCCGGCGATCGCGATCCTCGCCGCGATCGCGCCGCAGCTGGCCACCGACCCGCAGCTCGGCATGCGGCCGATGGCGCTCGAGGCGCTGGTGGCCGGCCGCCGCGACGGTGCGCTGGGCGCGATCATGCGGACGAAGGTCGAGAGCTCCAACGCCGAGCTCGTCGGGCTCGTGACCCGCGGGCAGCGGGAGGGATCGATCGCCGGCGACCTCGACCCGGGGACCGTCGCGAAGTTCCTGAACGCCCTGCTGGTCGGGGTGGCCGCGCTCGCGCCCGTGTGGGAGGAGGACCTCGACGAGGACGCCTGGTCGACCCTCGTCGGGCGCGTGCTCGCGGCCCTCGGACCGATCGAGCCGCCCTCCTCAGCCTGAGACGACCTGCTGGGGACGGCCCGCGGAGGCCGCCAGCACCGTGCCGGCGAGCCAGCCAGCGGCGAAGGTCAGGACCAGCAGCGCCGTGCCGGCTCCCCAGGACGGCTTGTAGACCATCAGCGCCACGAGACCGACGCCGACGCCGACGAGCGAGTGCACGGGGCCCCACAGCATCGGGGAGGCCGCCTGCGACCGCAGCTCGGTGGTCACGGGGGCGTCCCCGGCCTCGTCACCGGCCTCGGCGAGCCGGCGCAGGCGGGCGCCGCCGATCATCGGACCGACCGGCGCGAGCAGGAGCAACCCGACGACCCCGAGGGTGATGAACGGGTTGGAGAACCCGCCGGCGTCCCCGCCCCAGACCGCGCCGGCGAGGTGGCCCCCCGTCATCAGAGACAGGAGGGCCGAGAACGCGATGAGCACCCCGGCGCTTCGGGTGAAACGGGCCCAGCTCGCGAGGTCTCGGCCGGTGGTGGCACCGCGGACCCGGACGCCGGCGAGGACCTGGACGATGCCGCCACCGACCATGCCGATGGCCGCGAGGACGTGGAGGAACAGGGAGGTGGTGTCGATCACCGGTGGGAGCTCCTGGGAGGCGCTGCGGGAGGTGGTGCGGGGTGGGATAGCGGGAGGAGTGCACGCTGATGATGCCTGGCCACCCCCCGGGAGGAGTGCACGCTGATGATGCCTGGCCACCCCCTCGGTGCGCGAACCGGCGCAGCCGGCGGTCAGCGGCCGGTGACGGCGGCGGCCAGGGCGGGCAGGAGCTCATCGGTGCGGCCGTGCAGGCGGACGTCGGCGAGGTCGTCCTGCTCGGTCGCACCGTCGTTGACGATGACGATGCGCGCGCCGTTGCGGGCGGCGATGGCCGGCATCGCCGCCACCGGGTAGACGCTGAGCGTGGTCCCCGCCGCGATCAGGACCTCGGCGTCGAGTGCCGCCTGTTCGGCCCGCTCGAGCGTGGCGGGATCGAGCATCTGGCCGAACGAGATGGTGGCGCTCTTGAGGATCCCGCCGCAGCCGGTGCAGCGCGGGTCGGCCTCACCGGCCAGGACCCGGTCGAGGACCACGTCGGCCGGCCAGCGATCGTCGCAGGTCAGGCAGGTGACCTCGGCGCTGGTGCCGTGGACCTCGACGACGCGGTCCGGGTCCGATCCGGCCCGCTGGTGGAGGCCATCGACGTTCTGGGTCACCACGACCTGCAGGTGGCCCGCTCGTTCGAGCGCGGCGAGGGCCAGGTGCGCCGGGTTCGGCTGGAGTGCGGACACCCGTGTCTCGCACCGCCACCGCCACGCGTCCCGACGGACCGCCTCGTCGGCGACGTAGCTCTGGATGGTGGCCATGCGCACCGCGTCCGGGTCACGGGTCCACAGGCCCTGCGGCCCACGGAAGTCGGGGATACCCGACGCGGTCGACACGCCGGCACCGGTCAGCGCGACCACGTGCGACGCGTCACGGATCCACCCCGCGACGCGCTGCAGCGCCGCCTCGGTGCCAGCAGCGTCGGTCACCGAGCGGGGACCTTCGGGCGCCACGCCTCGCGACCCGCCTCGTACTCGGCGATCGCGTCCGCGTGCTGCAGGGTCATCCCGATGTCGTCGAGGCCGTTGAGGAGGCAGTACCGGGTGTGCGGGTGGATGTCGAAGGGCACGTCCACGCCCGCCAGTTCACCGACCGCCTCGGCCGTCACGCGCTGTGCCTCGAGGTCGACGGTCACCTGCACCGAGGGGTCCGCGGCGATCAGGTCGAACAGCTGCTGCACGACCTGCTCGTCGAGCTGGACGGCCACGACGCCGATCTTGCCGCAGTTGTTGCGGAAGATGTCGGCGAAGCTCGGGGCGATGATGGCCTTGAAGCCGGCGTCCTCGAGCGCCCACGGGGCGTGCTCGCGCGACGACCCGCACCCGAAGTTGCGCCCCGCGACCATGATGGGCGCACCCGCGTGCTCGGGCATGTTCATCTGGAACGCGGGGTTCGGCGACCCGTCGTCGAGGTAGCGCCACTCGGCGAAGGCGAACGGCCCGAAACCGGTGCGTTCGACCCGCTTGAGGTACTGCTTGGGGATGATCTGGTCGGTGTCGACGTCGTTGGCGTCGATCGGACAGGCGCGGCCGGTGACGACCGAGACGGGCTCCATCAGGTGACCTCCAGGGGTCGATCGGGTCGGACGGTCAGCCGGCGACCAGCGTCCGCACGTCGGTCAGGCGACCGGTGAGCGCTGCGGCGGCTGCCATCGCCGGCGAGACCAGGTGGGTGCGGCCCTTGAAGCCCTGGCGCCCTTCGAAGTTGCGGTTGGACGTCGATGCGCACCGTTCCTCGGGAGCGAGCTGGTCGGGGTTCATCCCGAGGCACATCGAGCACCCGGGGGCCCGCCAGTCGAACCCGGCCTCGATCAGGACGTCGGCGATGCCCTCGGCCTCGGCGGCCTCCTTCACCAGGCCCGAGCCCGGCACCACCATGACCTCGACGCCATCGGCCTTGCGCTTGCCCTTGACGATCTCGGCGACGGCTCGCAGGTCCTCGATGCGGCCGTTGGTGCACGAGCCGATGAAGACCTTGTCGACGGTCAGGTCGGCGATCCGCTCGCCGCCTTGCAGGCCCATGTAGTCCAGCGACCGCCTGTACTGCCGTGCGGTGCCCTCGTCGGGAGCATCCTCGACCCGCGGGACGGTGCCGGTGACGGGCACCGACTGCGCCGGGGTCGTGCCCCAGGTGACGGTGGGGACCACGTCGGCGGCCTGGATGGTCACGGTCCGGTCGAAGGTCGCGCCCTCGTCGGTGACCAGCGACCGCCAGTCCTCGACCGCCGCGTCCCAGTCGGCGCCCTTCGGCGCGTAGGGTCGGTCCTTCAGGTAGGCGAAGGTGGTCTCGTCGGGGGCGATGAGCCCGGCGCGTGCGCCGCCCTCGATCGACATGTTGCACACCGTCATCCGCGCCTCCATCGAGAGGTCACGGATGGCCTGACCGCGGTACTCGATGACCTGGCCGACCCCGCCGTCGACGCCGATCACGCCGAGGATGTGCAGGATCAGGTCCTTGGCCGTGGTCCCGGCCGGCAGCGCACCCTCGACCTCGATCGCCAGGGTCTTCGGCCGGGCCTGCGGCAGGGTCTGGGTCGCCAGCACGTGCTCGACCTCGGAGGTCCCGATCCCGAAGGCCAGCGCCCCGAACGCGCCGTGGGTCGCGGTGTGGGAGTCACCGCAGACGATGACCGAGCCCGGCTGGGTGATGCCGAGCTCCGGACCGATGATGTGCACGATGCCCTGGTTGCGGCTGCCCATCTCGAACAGCTTGATGCCGAACTCGGCGGCGTTGTCGCGCATCGCGTCCATCTGCGCGACCGACAGCTCGTCGGCCATAGGCAGCTCGCCCGACACCTGGCGGGGGTCGGTCGGGACGTTGTGATCCATCGTCGCGAGCGTGAGGTCGGGACGACGCACGGCCCGTCCCGCGGCGCGCAGCCCCGAGAACGCCTGCGGCGAGGTCACCTCGTGGACGAGGTGCAGGTCGACGTAGAGCAGGTCCGGTTCGTCGCCGCCGGAGCGGACGACGTGCCGGTCCCAGATCTTCTCGACGATGGTCTTGGGCGTCGACATCGGGTGGGGATCCTCCGGGGAGCGAGCGGAGCAGCGGTCGGACGGCGGGGTGGTGCAGCGCGCAGCAGCGATCGCGACGCGTCGGGCGGTGGCTCAGTCCCAGCGGGAGCTGGTGCCGGCCTGGACCCGCCGGTAGTCGACCTCCTCGGACCGGTTCAGCTCGACGGTGACGTCGTCCGATCCGGTCGAGTCGGCGTACGAGGCGGCGACGTCGGCCACGAGTGCCGCTTCCTCCTCGGGGGTGTGGTCCGGTGGGACGTTCAAGCGGATGACGGGTTTCACGGTCTCGCTCCAGATCGTCGGTGTCGTGGTGAGGTCCGGCGCGGCACCACCCCGGTCAGGGGCGGAACTCCGGGCCGCGGTGCACGAGGCGGCGCGAGCGGTTCAGGGCGTCGAGGTAGGCCCTCGCGCTCGCGTCGACGATGTCGGTGGACACCCCGCGCCCGGTGAAGCGCTGGCCGTCCTCGACCTCGACGGTGACCGTCACCTCACCGAGGGCGTCGATACCCCCGGTGACGGCAGCCACCTGGAAGGAGACGAGGGCCACCTCGTCCCGGCCGACCGCGCGGCGGATCGCGCCGCATGCCGCGTCGACCATCCCGTCGCCGGTCTCCTCGGCGGTCACGACGTCACCGGCCTGCTTGTCCAGGTCGCTGGCGACGTCGGTACCGACGAGCCGGACGGCGACGACCGCACGGGGCGGCGCGTCGGTCCGGCTCGAGACCTCGAGCGAGACGAGCTCGTAGTCGTCATCGTCGGTGACGTGGGTCTCGGCGATGACGATGGCGCGCACGTCCTCGGAGCTGACCTCACCCTTCTTGTCGGCCAGCTCCTTGAAACGGACGAACGCGGACTGCTTCTCCTCCGGCTCGAGGTCGAACCCGAGGGTGTCGACCGCCGCGAAGAACGCGTGGCGGCCGGAGTGCTTGCCGAGGACGATCTGGGCGCCCTTGGCCCCGACCTGCTCGGCGTCCATGATCTCGTAGGTCAGCCGGTCGGCCAGCACGCCGTGCTGGTGGATACCGGACTCGTGCGCGAAGGCGTTCTGCCCGACGACGGCCTTGTTCTTCTGCACGCCGTACCCGGTGAGGCTGGAGACCAGCCGCGAGGTGCGGGTCAGCTCCGGGGTGTGCAGCCCGTGGTCGACCCCGAGCAGGTCCGCCCGGGTGCGGATGGCCATCACGACCTCCTCGAGCGAGCAGTTGCCAGCGCGCTCACCGATGCCGTTGACGGCCACTTCGATCTGGCGGGCGCCGTTGCGGACGGCCTCCAGGGAGTTGGCGACCGCGAGCCCGAGGTCGTTGTGGCAGTGGACGCTGATGACCACACCCTTGGCGTGGATGTCGGGGATGCGACGGTGGAGGTCGGCGATCCAGGTCCCGAAGTCGTGCGGCAGGGCGTACCCCACGGTGTCGGGGATGTTGACCGTCGTCGCACCGGCCTCCACGGCGGCCGCGACGATGTCGATGAGGAACTCGAAGTCGGTGCGGGTCGCGTCCTGCGGGCTGAACTCCACGTCCTCGGTGAAGGTCTTGGCCAGGGCCACCGCGTCCATCGTCTGCTTCAGGATCTCGTCCTCGGACGCCTGCAGCATGTACTTGCGGTGGATGTCGGAGGTCGACAGGAAGGTGTGGATGCGGTGGCGCTTGGCCGGCGCGAGCGACTTGGCGGCCGCTTCGATGTCGCCGGGCATCGCGCGGGCGAGCGCCGCGATGACCGGCGGTTCACGCCGGTCGGTCTCGCCCTCGGAGCCACCCGGGCCCTTCGCGGCGCGCGGTGCGTTGCCGATGGTCTCGGCCACGGCCTTGACCGCGTCGAAGTCACCGGTCGATGCGGCGGAGAAGCCGGCCTCGATCACGTCGACCTGGAGGCGGGCGAGCTGTTCGGCGATCTCGACCTTCTCGCGCGCATCGAGCGAGATGCCGGGCGACTGTTCCCCGTCGCGGAGGGTGGTGTCGAAGATCGTGACGTCACGGCCGAAGCGGGTGACGTGGTCCACGTCGGTGGGCTGTCCCATGTGCGCTGTCCCTGTGCTGCCGCGCTACGAGGCGGCGGTCCTGTGCGTCCTTCCTGGTGATCCTCCGCGTCGCCGTCGTGTGGGGGGACGGCGCCGCGGCATCAAAGAAGGACGACGAGGAGGAACAGGCCGATCAGGACCTGAAGGGCGTGCAGCTGACCGCGACCGGCATCGAGCCGGTCGAGAACGGGGCTGCTGACGTCACGCATGCGGCGAGTGTGGCCCCCGCCCGTCGCCGAGCGCAACCGGGCCCGCGCGCTGCGCGTGCGCGCCGCACCTCGAGGTCCGGTCGCCGCACGCGCACTCGACCTGCTGTTCGACCGGGCCCGGCTGGTACGACCGCAGGCGCGGGACCGGGCATGGACGCAGCCCCCCGACGTTCGGTAGTGTCGAACTCAACGATCGTTTAGAACGGTCGTTCATCGTCGACCGGAGGTCGTCCCCATGGCCAGTGAGGTGACGCTCACGGCGTTGCACGACGGGCGGAGGACGCCTCGGCTGGAGCGCACCGTCGACGAACCCGACCTCGCCACCTTTGCGTGGCACCGGGCCACCGGGGCGGCCGTCGCGGTGCTGGTCTCGGCCGCGGGCGGGCTGCTGCTCGCGCCACCCGCAGCGCCCGGCGACCTCGCCGGCCCGATCCTCACCGGGACCATCGCCGCCGCGGTGGTCTACGGCGTCGGACCGCTCCTCGCGCTCGTCGAGCGGCGCAGGCTCCGCGACGAACAGGTGACCCCCGCCCGGCTGCGCCGGTTCTGGCTCCTCGCGACGCTCGCCATCGCCTGCCTCCCGGCGGCGACCATCGACGGGATCGTCATCACGATCGTCGCGGGGCCGATCGCCCTGGTCGCGGCCTGGATCGGGGTGATCGCGGGGCTCCGGCTCCCCCGGACCATCGGTCGACCGCTGGCGGTCTCGGTCCCCGCCTCCTTCGTCGCGGCGTACGCGGTGGGGTACGGCGTGACGCTCGTCGGCGTCGTCCTGGGGGTGGGCGTGTGCGTGGTCGCTCCGGCGGCCGTTCGCCTGGTGCCCGGGTCACCCCGCTCCGGCGGTCCGGTGGCCTTCGCCTGCGGCGTTCCCGCCGCTGTCGCCCTGGTGCTCGACCCGCACCCGGCGATCGGCGTGCCGCTGGTGGTGCCCTGGGTGGCCGCCTCCGTCGTCATCGTGCTCGTCGTGGCCGGGCGATGGTGGCGCGGTGGACGGGCCGGCCACGGTGCGGTCCTCGTCGTGGCCTGCGGGTACCTCGCCTTCGGCGCCCTGTGGTTGCTGGCCGACCGTGCCGCCTTCGAGCCTGCCGGGTTCGGGCCACCGTTCGTGCGGTTGACCGCGGTGCACTTCACCTACGCCGGCTTCGTCACGACCGTGCTCGCCGCCTGCGCGTGGGCACGTCAGCCGGACGACCGGGTCGCCTCGGTGGCCGTGATCACGATCGTCGTGGCGCCGCCGATCATCGCCGTCGGGTTCCTGACCGTCGGCGCGCTCCAGATCGTCGGTGCGGTGCTCCTGACCGTGGGCACGTACGCCCTCGCGTGGGTGACCCTGCGACACGTCGTCCCCACCGTGCCGCGCTCCGCAGCCTGGTTGCTCGGTCTGTCCTCGGTCAGCGTGCTCGTCCCGATGCTGCTCGCGGTCCAGTGGGCGGTCGGCACCAACCTCGGCACGCCCGCGTTGTCGATCCCGCACATGGCTGCGACGCACGGGGTGGCCAACGCGGTGGGCTTCGCGTTGCTCGGTGTGCTCGGCTGGCGCCTCGTACCGCGGGAGCGCCCTGCGGCCGGCGACGGTGGAGATGGGTGACGGGCGAGTCTGGTGGCACCAAGCAGCGGCTGCGTGACGCGGCCATCGCCACCGTGCGTGAACGTGGGATCGCGGGGGTCTCGGCCCGGACCGTGGCCGCCGAGGCCGGCGTCAACCAGGCGGTCATCTACTACCACTTCGGGTCGCTGCACGAGCTGCTGAGCGACGCGACCACCCACGCCACGGCCGCCCGCATCGCCAGCTACCGCGAGCGCTTCGCGGCGATCGCCAGCGTCGACGAGCTGGTCGACGTCGCCCGGGCGCTGCACGCCGAGGAACGCGAGCTCGGCAACGTGCAGGTGCTCGCCCAGATGCTGGCGGGCGCCCAGACCGACGCGCACCTGGCGCCGGCCACGGCAGCAGCCATCCAGCTGTGGGTCGACGAGGTCGAGGCCACCTTGCACCGGCTGCTCGACGACACGCTGCTCGGCCCGCTGGTCGACGTGCCGTCGCTCGCTCGCGCGGTGTCGGCGGCGTTCGTCGGCGTCGAGCTCATCGACGGGCTCGCCGACGAGGACGCGCTCCCGACCCTCGACGCGCTCGAGCAGCTCGCCGGCCTGGTCCAGGTCGTGCTCGACCTCGGGCCGGTGGCGAGCGCTGCCCTCCGCCGACGCGTCCGGCGCACCACCCGGGGACGCTGACCGTCACGTTCGGCCCGTCCGCTCGTTGCCAACCACGACGACGTCGACGAGCAGGAACCTGCCCATGTGTGCGGTCTGTGCGAGCTTCGTCCCGGTGGCCGGCAGCACCGTCCACGGGCTGCTCGCCCTCGGCGCGGTGGCCGGCGGTGCAGCGGTCGGGTCCCTCGCGGGGTTCACCCGCCGGCCGGTCGCGCAGGCCGCCGAGGTGGAGGACCTGGCGGAGCGGGACGAGGCGGCGACGCCGACTGGGGAGAGCCCCGGCTCAGCGGGGCAGCTCGGTCACGTGCTCGGGGACCGACACCGATCGCTGGCGTTGCGCGAGCCAGATCCCGAAGATCGTCAGAGCCGTGCCGGCGACGACGACCAGCGTGATCGGCTCCCTGAGCACCAGCGCCCCTGCGAGCAACGCCACGACCGGGATGAGGTAGGTCACCATCACCGTGTTGGTCGCGCCGACGGAGGCGATGAGGGTGTAGAAGGCCCGGAACGCCAGGCCGGTGCCGAACACCCCGAGCGCCAGGAGCGAGCCCCAGATCGCGGGCGTGATGTCGGCGACGACGGGGAGCGGGGCGGCGACGGCGGCGACCGGGATGGACATGGCGGCCGCCATCAGGACCTGACCGGTCGCGATCGCCAGCGGCGGGTGGGTCCCGGAGACGCGCTGCTTGGCGTACACCGAGCCGGCGCCGTAGCAGACGGTCGCGAGCCCCACGGTGACAGCGGCGAGGGCCGTCCCCGGCGAACCGACGCTGGACGAGACCGCCAACGCCGTCCCGCTGAGGGCGATGACGAGGCCCACCGCGCGCCGGATCGACGCCGCTTCGAGGCCGACCAGGATCGCGATGATCAGCGTCGAGCTCGGCGCCAGCGCGTTGACGACGGCCACCAGTCCGGACGGCAGGTACTGCGTCGCCCAGGCCATCAGGCCCCACGGCAAGGCGTTGCCGAGGGCGGCCAGGATGGTCAGATCGATCCAGATGCGCCGCCCCCGTGGCAGCCGTGCACCGCGTACCCGGAGGATCACCACGAGGATGAGGCCACCGACCGCGCAGCGCGCCGCGACGATCCACAGCGGGGCGACGACGTCGACCGCGACCTTGATGAACAGGAACGACAGGCCCCACATCACCGCGAGGGAGGCGAGGACGGCCACGTCCCTCGGCGCGAAGGTCGAGGTCACCGCGCCGCGGCGTTCGGTCGTGGTCTCGGTCACGGGGCGCTCGAGGGGGAGGCGGAAGGCACGGGGAGGTGAGGCGGTCGGCGCGAACGGGCGAGGGTAACTCGACATCGAGACACCTCCGGGTCCAACCCGGGTCCACCCCCGGGTCCACCGGCGAGGGGCGGGCTCGGCGCGCCGTCGTCGGCACTACGGTCGTCCTCCCCGGCCAGGGATGCACGCCGTGCCACGACCCGACCCACCACCCGACCCACCACCCGCCGCCGGCGGCGCCGACGTGGCGCTCCGTGCCGCCACGATCGTCGCCGCCGACGCTGCCCAGCGGGCCGACGTCCGCATCACCGACGTGCACGGGATCGCGGCGTTCACTGCCGTCTCCGCCCTGTTCGACACGGTCTGGGGGCGCCCGGGTGAGGCCGGCGCCGTGCTTCCACCCGAGGCGCTCGCCGCGATCGCGCACGCTGGCGGCCAGGTGAGCGCCGCCCACCGGGACGACCAGTTGATCGGCGCCACGGCGGCGTTCCTCGGCCGCACCCCCGACGGCACCCCCTTCCTGCACAGCCACGTGACCGGCGTCATCGACGACGCGACCAGGGGCGGCGTCGGCGCCGCGCTCAAGTGGCACCAGCGCGCCTGGTGCATCGCCCGCGGTATCGACGAGGTCCGGTGGACCTTCGACCCGCTGGTGCGCCGCAACGTCGCCTTCAACCTGGTCCGGCTCGGAGCACAGGTCGGCGGCTACCTCGAGGACGCCTACGGCCGGATGCCGGACGCGCGCAACGCGGGGATGCCCACCGATCGGCTGGTCGCACGCTGGGTGCTCCACTCGCCGCGCGTGGCTGGCGCCGCCGCGGGACGGACCGCCTCGCCCGACGTCGATGCGCTGCGCCGCAGCGGGGCGGCCGTTGTCCTCGACGCGCTGGAGGACGGCTCCCCGCACGTGACGGTGACCGACGTGCCACGCCGCCTCGTCCGCATCCCCGAGGACATCGAGCAGCTCCGCGTCACCGATCCCGACCTCGCCCTGGCGTGGGCGGTGGCGGTCCGCGCCACCGTCGGCCGTGCGCTGGCCGACGGTGCCCGGGTGAGCGGCGCGACCCGCGACGGCTGGCTCGTGCTCGCCGCAGGTGAGCGGGTGGCCGAGCTGACGGACCGACGGGGAGCAGACCAGTGACGTCACGACCGGACCTGCCGCCCGTGGCCATCGACGCCGTCGGGATCACGCGCATCGCCCTCCCGCTCGTGCGTCCCTTCCGGACCTCGTTCGGGACCCAGACGGTGCGCGACGTGCTGCTCGTGTGGGTCCGCGACGCCGACGGCACCCCGGGCTGGGGCGAGTGTGCGACGACGTCGGCGCCGCTCTACGACCCGGACTTCACCGACGCCGCTTCGCTCGTCCTGCACGACCACCTCGTCCCGGCCCTGCTGGCGGGCGGGACCACCGTCACCGGGCCGCAGGTTGCAGCTCGTCTCGCCCGGTTCCGGGGCCACCACGCCCCCAAGGCCGCCCTCGAGGCCGCGGTGTGGGACCTGCAGCTGCGGCGGGCCGACCGGTGCCTCGCCGACCACCTCGGCGTCACCCGCACCCACGTCCCGACGGGGGTGTCGGTCGGCATCCCCGAAGGTGGCGTCGACGAACTCGTCGAACAGGTCGGCGGCTACCTCGACGAGGGCTACCTCCGGGTGAAGGTCAAGATCGAGCCCGGGTTCGACCTGGCGCCGGTCCGTGCCCTGTGCGACACCTTCGGGGCCGACCTACGGCTGCAGGTCGACGCCAACGCCGCCTACTCGCCCGAGGACCCCGAGCACCTCGGTGTCCTCGCCGACCTCGACGAGTGCGGCCTCGTCCAGATCGAGCAACCGTTCGGGGCCGACCGCCTACGCGCCCACGCCGACCTCGCGGACCGCTCGCACACGCCGATCTGCCTCGACGAGTCGATCACGGACCGGTGGCGTGCCGTCGACGCGGTCGCGACGGGCGCGTGCGACATCGTCAACATCAAGGTGGGGCGGGTCGGGGGCCTGACCGAAGCGCTCGCCATCCACGACCGTTGCCTCGCCGACGGCACCCCGGTGTGGTGCGGCGGGATGCTCGAGACCGGGGTGGGCCGCGGTGTCAACGTGGCGCTGGCCGGCCTGCCCGGGTTCGTCCTCCCCGGGGACACCTCGGCGTCGTCGCGCTACTTCACCGAGGATCTCACCGAACCGTTCGAACTCGAGGACGGTCACGTGGCCGTGCGGCGCGAGGCCGGCGCGTCGCCGCTGCCCGATCCCGACCGCCTCGCCGCGTGGACCACGGCGACCCGACGCGTCGGCTGACCATCACACCGAGGGGACCCGGGGGTCGTCGGCAGGGACGTGCACGCCCGACCGACCCGGTGGCGGGTCGACCGCCCTGAACGGCCCCCGCAGGGAACTCTCGCCGCGGCCCCACGCGCCGAGCACCAGCTCGGTGAACCGGCCCTCGAGGGCACACAGCGCCAGCGCGCCGAAGACCACGTCCTGCAGGCGCCGAGGCTCCTGTTCGACCAGTCCCCCAGCGAGGTCACGTGCAGCGATGCTCTGGTGGGTCGCGTCCGCCACCACGTGGGTGTCGTAGAACAGGCACGTCCAGGGATCGAGGTCGAGGCGCCGCAGCGCGGCCCCGTACCGCGCCATGGTCGTGACCGACGACATCTCGAACACCGCGAGGTGACCGACGAGGGCACCGAGCCACCGCCGGTGCAGCCCGAACATCGACACCAGGTTCACGGTCGCCAGGGTGACGCCCGGCAGCAGGTCGAGGTAGTGGTTGGGCTCCGCGCGCAGCCCGAGACGCTCCAGGGTGAGGGCGTACAGCTCGGCGTGGACGTCCTCGTCGACCCCGTCGCCGTACTCGTCGGCCTGGATGTCGACCAACGCGGCCTTCGGCCGGCCGCCGAGGCGCGGGATGGCCCAGGAGTGGGGGTCGGCCTCCTTGAGCTGCCACGCCGTTCGGTGGATCGCCTGCTCGCGCAGGTGGAGCAGCGTCCCGTCGGTCTCGCACCAGCGTGACACCGACGCGTCGTCCGCGTCACCGCCTGGCGGCGCTTCGAGGTCGTCCGAGCACAGCTCCTGGAGGAAGGCGACGACGTCGTCGACGTCGGGGAGCGGACCGACCGCCTCCTCCAGCGCCCGGGTGAACCGGTCCTCGAGCTCGGCGCGCAGCCGCAGCAGATCGGGGTCCCACTCCCAGCGCTCGTCCACCCCCTCGACCCCGCGGTAGGTCAGCTCGTAGATCAGGTACAGCGCCAGGTGGGTGTCGTCGCCCTCGAGCGGGTCGTCCTGCGGCGTCGGCCACGCAGGGAGGGGGTGCGGAGGCGTGGCGAAGTGCTCGAGCACGAAGCTGCTGACCGGGCCGCGCGCCGGCGGGCGCGGGCAGGGCAGGTGACGACCCGGTGCCCGGACCGGCCTCGGGGCGGCCCCGCCGTCCGGCGTCGAGGCGACCGGCGGCGAGGTCGCACCAGGCCGACGTCCTTCGGGTAGCGAGGTGACCATCGTGTCCTCCGCGTCGCCGGCCCCGGACGGGCGAGCTGCACGGCCGCCGGGAGCGACCGCACCGAAGCTACGTCTCGGCCTGCCCGCTCGGATGGCGTCGGAGCTGCCGGACGACCGGGGTGTCCAGCTCGGTGCGGCGTGCAGCGGGGGCCGTCCGGACGTCCCTGGTCGGCCGCTCGCGTGCCGGGGGCGATGACCGGTCCTCAGCCGTGACCTGCGCGCGAGGTACCGTGCGGCCGCTGCGGAACGCTCGTGCGAGCCGCTCCCGACCACCCGCGGCGTCACGCCGCCGAACGAGGACGACCGTGCTCCCGCTCGTCGCGCAGATCCCCCCACCCCCGCTCGACCGGATCCCGGGCATCCCCCTCGACGTGCGGATGTACGGCATCTTGATCGCCATCGGCGCCTACCTCGCGCTGCGGCTCGCGGTGCGGCGCTACGAGGACTTCGGTGGGCAGCCCGAGGTGGCGGAACGGGTCGCGCTGTGGATCCTCGCAGCGGCGTTCCTCGGGGCCCGTATCGGGTACGTGATCCCACGCTTCCTCGACAACCCGTCCGGGACGCCGTTCATCGAGGACCCGCTCGCGATCCTGGCGATCTGGGAGGGTGGTCTGGCGTTCTTCGGCGGCCTGTTCGCCGGGGCGTTGGTCGGGTTCCTGCTGATCCGTCGCTGGAACGGGGACGTCCCGGCGTTCGCCGACGCGGTCGCGCCGGCGCTCCCGCTCGCGCAGGCGATCGGGCGGTGGGGCAACTACTTCAACCAGGAGCTGTACGGGCGGCCGACCGACCTGCCGTGGGCCCTGGAGGTCGAGCCGGCCTTCCGCCGGCCGGGCTTCGAGTCCGAGGCCACCTTCCACCCCACCTTCCTGTACGAGTCCCTCGGGAACCTGGTCCTGGTGGCCGTGCTGCTCACCCTCGGGCGCACCGGTCGCCTGCGCCGGGGGGCCCTGATGTGGTGCTACGTGATCGGCTACGGCGTGTTGCGGGCCGTCGTGGAGTCCCTGCGGGTCGACACCGACGCCCGCTACCCGGCCGGGGCCGACTGGGGCCTGTCGCGCAACAACTGGATCGCGATCGCCATCGTGATCGTCGGGCTGGCCGGCCTGACCTGGTGGCAGCGCCGCCGTGCCGCCGAGGACACCACCGGTGACGCGACGACCGAGGACGCGCCCGAGGACGCGCCCGAAGACGCGCCCGAGGAGGCGCCCGAGGAGGCGACGGGGCCGGCCGCGTCGAACCCCTCGGACGACGATGAGAACGAGGACGACGAGCTGCTCGCGGTCGCCGACGGTGCGACCGCCGAGTTCGCGCCGGACGATGACGAGGCCGACGAGCTGAGGGGCTGACGTGACGACGAACCGCCCGCGCAACCGACGCGATGAGCAGCGCGAACGCACGCGACAGGAGCTGATCGACGCTGCGGCGGTCGTCTTCGCCAAGCACGGGTTCCACGGCGCATCCGTGGACCAGGTGGCCGAAGCGGCCGGGTACACCAAGGGCGCGGTGTACTCGAACTTCCGCTCCAAGGAGCAGCTGTTCCTCGAGCTGCTCGACCGCCAGCTCGACCGGTCCGTCGAGCTGCTCGAACGGGTCGTCGACGAGGTGGCCCCCGAGGACCGCGCGGCAGCGTTCGCGGCCCAGGCCGCGACCCTGCCGATCCTGGAGGGTGAGTGGTTCCTCCTGGAGGCCGAGTTCCTCCTCTACGCCGCCCGGAACGAGGACCCGAGCGTCCGCGAACGGGTCGCCGCCCGCCAGCAGCGCACCCGGGCCCGGATCACCGACCTGGTCCAGCGCCACCTCGACGATCTGGGGGTGGGCTCGTCCGTGGTGGCAGAAGACCTGGCGCGGCTGCTCATGGCGACCGCCGACGGACTGACCCAGGCGGCGCTGGTCGACGAGAGCGCCCGCGACGGGGGCCGGGTGTTCGCCACCCTCATCGAGCTGCTGCTGGGCAACCTCGACGAGGGACGCACCTGACCGACGTCAGTGGGCGTGGAACGGCAGGTCGGCGGCGACCTGGAACGCCTCGCCGAGGGCTTCCTCGAGGGTGGGGTGGGCGTGGGTGATGGCCGCCAGCTCGACGGGGAGGGCCTCCCAAGCCGTCGCGAGCGTGGCACCACCGATCAGGTCGGTGGCGTGGGGGCCGACGATGTGGACGCCGACGACGGGTCCCGAGGCCTGGCCGCTCGGGTCGAACCCGACCCCGGGTGAGCCCGCCTCGGCACCGTCGGCGAGGTGGACGACCTTCACGGTCCCGTCGGAGCCGGCGAGGATCCCCTTGGCGTTGCCGCGGAAGGAGACGGAAGCGACCCGGACCGCGTCATCACCGTGTCGCTCGCGTGCCTCGGCCTCGGTGAGGCCGACGGAGGCGACCTCCGGGTGCGAGTAGGTCACCCGTGGCGTGTGGACGTGGTCGACTGGCTGCACGTCGGCGATGCCGGCGATCCGGTCGGCGACCACGAACCCCTCGGCGAACGCGGCGTGGGCCAGCGCCAACGTCGGGCGCACGTCGCCGACGGCCCACAGCCCGGGGACCTCGGTGGCGCCGTAGGGATCGGTCACCACGAACCCGCGCTCGTCGAGGACGCCGAGCTCGGCCACGCCGATGTCCGCGGTCCGCGGTCCACGGCCGGTGGCGACCAGGACCCGATCGGCCTCGAGCGTCTTCATCTCGTCGCCGATCTGGACCTCGACGGTGGCGCGCTCGCCGTCGCGGGTCACCGCGCCGACGCGAGCGCCCGTCAGGACGTCGATGCCACGACGCTTGAAGGCGCGCTCCAACAGCTTGGAGGAGTCGGCGTCCTCCAACGGCAGCAGCCGGTCGAGCGCCTCGACGACGGTGACCTCGGTGCCCATCGGTGCCCACATCGTGGCGAACTCGACGCCGATGGCGCCGCCGCCGATGATGACAGCCCGCTCCGGCGGGGTGGTGAACCACAACGCCTGGTCCGAGGTCTGCACCACCTCACCGTCGATCTCGACACCGGGCAGCGAGCGAGGCTGCGACCCGGTGGCCACGATCACGTGCCGCCCGCTGACGGTCGTCACCTGACCGTCTGCGTCGGTGACCTCGACCGCCAGACCGTTCCCGTCCCGCACGACACGGCCGCGGCCGCGGTGCAGCGTCGTGCGCTTCTCGGTCAGGCCGACGAGGCCCTTGTGCAGCCCGGAGATCACCCCCTCGCGGAACGCCTGCAGGCCGTCACCGTCGACGCCGTCGAAGGTGAGCTTCAGACCGAGCACGTCGGCGCGGTGGACCTCCTCGAGGACCTCGGCCACGTGCAGCGTCGCCTTCGAGGGGATGCAGCCCCGGTGCAGGCAGGTGCCACCGATCTGCGCTTCCTCGACCAGCGCCACGTCCAGGCCCCGGGCGTGGGCACGGAAGGCGGTCGCGTAACCCCCCGGACCGCCGCCGAGGACGACGAGGTCGGCTCGTGCTCGGGCCGCGGAAGGGTCGTGCTGCTGCTCGGGCACGTGGGTCCCTCCGGGTCAGGCGTGCAGGAGCAGCCGGGCGGGCTGCTCACAGAGGTCACCGACGTAGGTCACGAAGCGACCGGCTTCGCCGCCGTCGGAGAGGCGGTGGTCGAACGCCAGCGTGAACCGGCACGTGCGCCGGACCGCCAGCTGCCCATCGACGACCCAGGGCCGTTCGCGCATCGAGCCGACGCCGAGCAGCGCACCCTCCGGGTGGTTGATGACCGGGTCACCGTCGTCGTTGCCGAACGCGCCGTAGTTGGAGACCGTGAAGGTCCCGCCGGACATCTCGGCGGGGGTGAGCTTGCCGTCCCGCGCTGCGGTGGCCAGGCGGTTCAGCTCGGCCGCGATCTGCAGCGTGGTCAGCCGGTGGGCGTCACGGATGACGGGCACCACGAGGCCCCGCTCGGTGTCCGCCGCGAAGCCGAGGTGGATGGCCTCGTGCAGGTGGATCTCGCCGGGGTCCGACCCCTCGCGACCGACCATCGAGGCGTTCAGCGTCGGGAAGCGGCGCAGCGCGACCACCACCGCACGCAGCACCACCGCGAACGGGGTCACCTTGACGTCGTGGCCGTCCTCGGCCGCAGCCGCCGTCAGGTCACGGCGCAGCTGCCACAGGTCGGTGACGTCCGCCTCGCGCGAGCAGGTGGCCTCGGGGATGGTGCGCCGCGAGAGCTCCATCTTCTCGACGATGCGCTTGCGGATCCCGGCGACGGGTTCGACGTCCCCCGGGGTGCGGCCACGGAAGCCCGCCGCCACCGCGCCACCGCGTTCCGCGGGCGGCGCCTCGGGGGCCGCACCGTTGCCGGACGGTCCCGTCGTGGCCGGTGCGGGTGCCGGTGCCGTGGTGACCGCCCTGCCATCCGCGGCGGCGCGGACGTCGTCACGGGTGATGACCCCGTCGGGCCCGCTGCCCGGCGCGATGGCCGCCAGCTCGACCCCGAGGTCCTTGGCCAACTTGCGCACCGGCGGCTTGGCCAGGACACGAGCCGGCGCGTCGGAGGCGGCCGGCGCATCGGACTCGACCGCGCCGGCGCCACGGCGGCGACGGCGCGTGTCCCCACGCTGTCCGTAGCCGACCAGCGGCTGCGGCTCGGCCTCCGCATCCAGGCCGGTCGACGGCCGTTCGGCCTCCAGATCCTCGGCCGGACCGGCCTCGACGATCACCTCGAGGTCGTCGGCGGAGGGGTCGTCGGCGGCGGTCGGCGGCGTCCCGGCGTCGCCTCCTGCTGGGGCGCCAACGTCGTCACCGGCGGCGGCCGTCCCTGCCGCCACGTCGTCGCCTCCTGCTGGGGCGCCAGAAGCATCGCCTCCTGCTGGGGCGCCAGAAGGATCGACTCCTGCTGGGGCGCCGACACTGGTGTCCACACGCAGGAAGACCGAACCGACCTCCAGGGTGTCACCGACCTCGCCCATGCGCTCGACGACCCGCCCCGCGAACGGGGAGGGCACCTCGACGATCGCCTTGGCGGTCTCGATCTCGGCGACCGTCTGGTTGAGCTCGATCACGTCGCCGACGGCCACGTGCCAGGCGACCACGTCGCCCTCCTCGAGCCCTTCACCGAGGTCGGGCAGCTTGAAATCACGGATGCTCACGGGATGTGCCTCCCGAGGCAGGCCCTCACCGGGCCGCCCCTGTCAGTAGCTCAGGGTCCGCTCGACCATGTCCAGGATGCGGTCCACGTTCGGCAGCCAGTACTCCTCCAGCTTCGCGGGGGGGTACGGGGTGTCGAACCCGGTCGCACGCAGCACCGGCGCCTCCAGCGAGTAGAAGGCGCGTTCCTGGATGCGGGCCGCGACCTCCGCGGCGACGCCGAACGAACGCGCCGCCTCGTGGACCACCACGGCCCGACCGGTGCGTTCGACCGAGGCGACTATTCGCTCCTCGTCGAGCGGCGACAGGGACCGCAGGTCGACGATCTCGAGGTCCCAGCCCTCCTCGGCCGCCGCGTCCGCCGCGTCCAACGCCGTGCGGACCATCGGGCCGTACGCGAAGACGGACACGTCGCTGCCCGCCCGCCGCACGACCGCCTCACGGGCCGGCGCCGTGGTGACCGGCAGCTCCACGTCCGACTTCATCCAGTAGCGACGCTTCGGCTCGAGGAACACCACCGGATCGTCGCTGGCGATGGCCTCGCGCATCATCGAGTACGCGTCGTCGGGGTTGCCCGGGCTCATGACCTTCAGGCCCGCGGTGTGGGCCCAGTAGGCCTCGGGCGACTCCGAGTGGTGCTCGACCGCACCGATGCCACCGCCGTAGGGGATCCGCAGGGTGACCGGCAGCTTGACCGTCCCCCGGGACCGGTTCGGCATCTTGGCCAGGTGCGACACGATCTGCTCGAACGCCGGGTAGGTGAACCCGTCGAACTGCATCTCCGGCACCGGCCGCCAGCCGTACATCGCCAGACCGATCGCGGTCCCCACGATCCCGGATTCGGCCAGCGGCGTGTCGAAGCAACGCGCCTCGCCGAACGTGGCCTGCAGCCCGTCGGTGACCCGGAAGACCCCACCGAGCTTGCCGACGTCCTCACCGAACACCAGGACCCGGTCGTCGTCCTCCATCGCGTCCTTGAGCGCCCGGTTTATGGCCTGCGCCATCGTGACCGTCATCAGGCGTCACCTCTCTCGGAACCCGCGTCGAGCTCGGCCCGCAGCTCGGCCCGCTGGCGCTCGTAGTGGCCGGTGTCGTCCACGTAGACGTGGTCGAACACCTCCATCGGGTCGCCGTGCGGCGCGTCGTAGATCGAGTCGCGCAGGGCCGTGGCGGCCTCCTTGCCGGCCTCGTCACAGCTGGCCTCGAGGTCGTCGCTCCACAGGCCGCGGTGACCGAGGAAGTTGCGCATGCGCAGCAGGGGGTCGGTCTTGGCCGCGTCGGCGAGCTCGTCCTTGGTGCGGTAGCGCGACGGGTCGTCCGAGGTGGTGTGCGCCTCCATCCGGTAGGTCATCGCCTCGATGAACGTCGGTCCCCCGCCGCGGCGGGCGCGTTCGACCGCGCGCTTGGTCACCGCGTACGAGGCCAGGACGTCGTTGCCGTCGCACCGCACGCCGGGCATCCCGTAGCCGATGGCCTTGTGCGCCAGCGTCGGCGCCTTGGTCTGCCGGTCGAGCGGCACCGAGATGGCGTACTGGTTGTTCTGCACGAAGAAGATGACCGGCGCCTCGAACACCGCGGCGAAGTTCATCGCCTCGTGCGGGTCCCCCTCGGAGGTCCCGCCGTCACCGAAGTAGGTCAGCGCCACCAACGGGTTGTCGTCGAAACGGGCGCCCATCGCCAGCCCCGTGGCATGCAGCGCCTGGGTGCCGATCGGGATCGACAGCAGGCCGAAGTTGTACTCGTACGGGTCGTGGTCCGACAGCCACGTGCCGCGGTAGAGGTGGAGCAACGCACCGGCGTCGACCCCGCGGACCACCGCCGCCCCGAGCTCGCGGTAGCTCGGGAAGATCCAGTCCTGCTTCGCCAGCGCGGAGGCCGACCCCACCTGAGCGGCCTCCTGACCGAGGCAGGAGGCGTAGACCCCGAGCTGCCCCTGCCGCTGCAGGTTGATCGACTCGCGGTCGAGGCGCCGGGTCACCGCCATCCGCCGGTAGAGCTCGACGAGCTCGTCGTCGCTCAGGTCGACCGGATGGTCAGGATCCTCGTGGAAGGTCCCGTCAGGTTCCAGGAGCCGCACCGGCTCCGAGGTCGGAAGGAAGCCGTCGGGGTCGGCTGACGATCCATCCTTGGTCACCTGGAGCACCTCGCTGTCGAGCAGCTCGCTCACGTCCCGCTCCTCGTCCTCGGGGGCGGTCCCGGGGTCGCCGGGCCGCCCGCTAACGGCGGTCCACGGGCCGGTCGGTGGCGGCGGTGCCGCGACCGCCGGTCGGGCGGTGCGGTCCGACGCGGCGACGCGTCGGGCTCCCAACGTTGGGCTCCCTCGGGACGCGGCTGCACGTCCCGCCCGTGCGAGAACGGCCTCCTCGCACCGCCCGCGGCCCTCGGGCGGGGTCACCGCCGTACGGTCCGAAGGCGACGCTCGTGCGCCGTCCACGGGGGCACGGTAGTCACCCGAGGCAGGGTCTCGCCGGTGAACGGCCGGCCGGCGCGCACCCACCCAACTAGGCTCGACCGAGACCGACGAGGAGTACCAACGTGCGTATCGTGGCCGGCTTCCTCCGCTCCGACGAAGGGCGCGCTGCCCTCGATCGAGCCATCGAGGAGACACGCCTCCGTGACGGGGAACTGCTCGTCGTCCACTCCATGAAGGGTGGGGAGCGCGACGAGGAACGGCAGGTGGTGACCTACCGCGAGGAGTTCGAGCAGCTCGAGAGCCGGCTCGCCAGCGAGGGCATCTCCTACCGCCTCGTGGAGTACGCCCGCGGGAACTCCCCCTCGGAGGACCTGCTGCAGGCCGCCAAGGACGAGGACGCCGGGCTGCTGGTGATCGGCATCCGTCGCCGGTCCCCGGTCGGAAAGCTCGTCCTCGGCTCGAACGCGCAGGACATCCTGCTGCAGTCGGACTGCCCGGTGCTCGCGGTCAAGGCTGGCGGTCAGGCCGACCAGTAGCTCAGCCGGATCACGTGCCCGGCATCGGTGACCTCCTCCTTGAGGTCATCGGCCAGGGCGCGGGCCACGTGCAGCGGTCCGACCGAGCTCGGGGGGCAGCGGCCGTCGACGATCTCGATGTCGACGCGGTCATCGCGTTCACGAACGCGGACCTTCAGCGGCTGCGACGGCCCACGGTCGAGGGCGTCGCAGAGGACCTCGTGCACGGCGAGGACGACCTCGTCGTGGCGCGCGGCACCGATGCACCTCGCCACGACGTCGCCGACGGTCCGCGCGACCGACCGCGGGGCGATCGCGGCGGGCGTCACCGTCGCCGCCAGGCGCGTACACGCGTCGGGATCGTCCGCCGCTGCTGACACGAGCACGGGAGCCTCACTGGATCGTCGAGCGGACCGAGCGTTCCACCTCGGCCCGGGCGTGCTCCCCCGGTGTTCGGACGGTTGGTCGAGCGGTCCCCGACCGCGCAGCACCGACCGAGGGGCGGCGCTGGCGACGGGTCAGCGCGAGCCCGCGCCGATCGCGTGGACACCGCCGTCGACGTGGACGATCTCGCCGGTGATGCCCGGCGTCCAGTCCGACAGCAACGCACAGACGGTGCGCGCCACCGGTTCGGGGTCGGAGCTGTCCCAGCCGAGCGGCGCACGTTCCTGCCAGATCGGCTCGAAGCCGCCGAACCCGTCGATGCTCTTGGCCGCCACGGTCTGCAGCGGGCCCGCCGCGACCAGGTTGACCTTCACCCCGAGCGGGCCGAGCTCGCGAGCCAGGTAGCGGGACGTGGCCTCGAGGCCGGCCTTGGCCACCCCCATCCAGTCGTAGGTCGGCCACGCGACCGACGCGTCGAAGTCGAGCCCGACGAGCGAGGACCCGTCCGCCGCAGCCAGCAGGTCACGGAAACCGCGTCCGAGCGCCGCGAAGGAGTAGGTCGAGACCTGGACGGCCGTCGCGACGTCCTCCCACGGCGCGTCGAGGAAGCCCCCGCCGATGCACGACGACGGGGCGAACCCGACCGCGTGCAGCACGCCGTCGACCTTGCCCCACCGCTGCTCGAGATCCTTGGCGACGGCGGCGATGTCGGCGTCCGAGGTGACGTCGAGCTCGAGCACGTCGGGAGGTTCGGGCAGGCGGGACGCGCTGCGATCGGTCAGCCGCCGGGCACGGCCGAAGGAGGTCAGCACGACCTCGGCGCCCTGTTCCTGCGCGACGCGGGCGACCGAGAACGCGATGGAACGGGGATCGAGCACCCCGGTGATGAGCAGCTTCTTACCCTCGAGCAGCACGGACGCCTCCTTCAGATGGGAGCGGTGGGAGCGGTGGGAGCGGTGGGAGCGGTGGGAGCGGTGGGAGCGGTGGGAGCGGTGGGAGCGGTGGGAGCGGTGGGAGCGGTGGGAGCGGTGGGAGCGGTGGGAGCAGGCGTCGCGCCGACGACGACCGCGATCGCGACCCCGCCGTCGTGGGACAGCGAGCACGACCAGTCGGTGGCCTGGCCGTGGAGCAACAGCTCGGGTGCGCCGCTGGCGGCACGTCGGACCTCGACGGCGTGGAACGGCAGGCGCAGGTCCCCGATGGCCTTGCGTGCCGCCTCCTTGGCCGCGAAACGTGCGGCCAGTCGCGCGCGCCCCGTCGGCGAGTCGAGGCGCACACCACCTCGCTCGCAGTCGGCGACCTCGCCGTCGGTGAAGACCCGAGCGACGAACCCGGCCCGGCGCTCCGCGACGGCTGACAGCCGGGCCACGTCGACCACGTCGCATCCGGTCACGACCTTCACGCGCCGCCCCCGATCGGCGAGAAGTCGTCCGCCCGCTCGAACCCCGACAGGTCCACCAGCCGGTCGTGCAGCTCGTCGGTGAACGCGCGGCGCGCCCGCGGCGTGTCGGCCGCCGGCGCCGCCAGCGGGGGGCCGAAGCGCACGGTCACGTGGCCGCCACGCAGCCGCGGGCGGCGCCCGATGGGCCAGACCTCGAAGATGCCGGTCACGGCCGTGGGGACCGTGACGGCGCCGCTGCCGGCGGCCAGACGAGCCACCCCGCTGCGCAGGCGGTGGACCCGCCCGTCGCGGCTGCGCGAACCCTCCGGGTAGACGGCCACGGCACGGTCGTCGTCGAGCAGGTCCGCCAGCACCTGCAGCGCGGCCGCGTCGGCGTCACCGCGACGCAGCGGCACCATCCCGAGCCGTGGCAGCAGCGGCCCGACGATCGGCATGCTCACCAGCCGGAGGTCGCCGAGGAAGTGGACGGGGCGCTCGAGCGCCACCCCGATGGCCAGCGAATCGGCGTGCGACTGGTGCGTGGAGCCGAGGAGCACGGGCCCCGATGCCGGGACGTGGTGGGCCCCCTCGACCTGGAGGTGGAGCCAGGTCCGCAGCACGGGCCGCAGGCTGCGGCGTACCAGCGACCGTGCGCCGGGGACCATCGCGTCCGGCGGGGCCGAACGAACGCCCGAGGGGCCGGCCCCGGTGCGCACCGGCGCCGAGGTCACGGGACGGCCAGCGGCGGTCACTGGGGCAGGTTGTCGTGGACGAACCCGGGCTGACGAGCCCCCCGCAAGGAGCGCAGGAGGGCGACCAGGGCCGGACGTGTGTCCTCGGGTGCGATGACCTCGTCGACGCTGCCGCGCCGAGCCGCGACGTCGACGTGCATCGCGTCACGGCGGTAGCCGTCGACCAGCTCCTCGCGACGGTCGGGCTCCTGTTCGATGGCGCGGCGGAACACGATGTCCGCGGCCCCCTCGGCGCCCATCACCGCCAGCTCGGCGCCCGGCCACGCGAGCACGGCGTCGGCACCGATCGAGCGCGAGTTCATCACGATGTAGGCGCCACCGAAGGCCTTGCGCAGGACGACGGAGATGCGCGGGACGGTCGCCGACGTGAACGCGTGCAGCAGCTTGGCGCCCTTGCGGATCACCCCGCCGTGCTCCTGGGCGGTGCCCGGCAGGAAGCCCGGCACGTCGACCGCGACCACCAGCGGGATGCCGAACGCGTCGCAGAACCGCACGAACCGGGCACCCTTCTCGCTGGCGGTGCCGTCGAGGACGCCGGCGAGCCACCGGGCCTGGTTGGCCACGATCCCGACCGTGCGGCCGTCGATGCGCGAGAAGCCGACGACGAGGTTCTGCGCCCAGTGGGCCTGGACCTCCAGGAACCGGCCCCCGTCCACGATGCCGCGGATCAGGTCGCGGACGTCGTACGGCGCACGGCCGTCGGCGGGCACGACGGCCCGCAGGTCCACCTCGGGTGGCTCCTCGACGGGCGCCTCCGTGGGTGCTGCCCACGCCGAGTCCGGCAGGTACCCGAGCAGCTCGCGTGCGACGGCGAACGCCTGCTCATCGTCGTCCACGACGAAGTGAGCCGACCCCGACCGCTCGCTGTGGACCTCGGGCCCGCCGAGGGACCGGGCATCCACGTCCTCGCCGGTGACGGCCTTCACCACGCGGGGACCGGTGAGGAACATCGACGCCTCGTCGCTCATGATCGTGAAGTCCATGAGGGCAGGCGAGTAGGTCGCTCCACCCGCGCACGGGCCGAGCAACAGCGCGATCTGCGGGACGCGGCCCGAGGCGGCGACGTTGGCGGTGAAGACCTGGCCGTACCCGTCGAGGGCGGCGACGCCCTCCTGGATACGTGCCCCGCCGGAGTCGTTGATCCCGATGACGGGCACGCCGCCGCGTGAGGCCTGCTCGATGCTGCGCGCGATCTTGTCCGCGTGCGCCTCGCCGAGGGAACCGCCGAGCACTCGGCGGTCCTGGGCGTACACGTTGACGGCACGGCCCTCGACCGCGCCGGTGCCGGCGACGACGCCGTCCCCGTCGGGGTGACGCTTCTCGAGCCCGAAGCCGCTGGCACGGTGGTGACGGGCCGACCCGAGCTCGACGAACGAGGACGGGTCGAGCAGGCGTGACAGCCGCGCCCGCGCCCCGTCGCCCGGCTGCAGGGCGGTGGGATCGAGGGAGAACGTCTCGGTGCGGGTGGCCTCGCTCACGGGGCGCTCCGGGGGGATCGGGGTGGGACGGGGCTGGGTCACGCTCGGGTCAGGACGAGGGCAGCGTTCTGGCCGCCGAAGCCCATGGACGTCGACAGCACCGCATCGAGGGCGACCCCGCGGGGGCTGCCGGCGACGACGTCGAGGACGATGTCGGGGTCCTGACGGGTGAGGTTGGCGGTCGGTGGTACGAGTCCGTCACGCATGGCGAGGATCGCGAACGCCGCCTCGACGGCGCCGGCGGCACCGAGCAGGTGGCCGGTCACACCCTTGGTCGAACTGACCGCGATGGCGTCGAGGGCGTCCCCGAGCACGGTCCGCAGCGCACGCGACTCGGCCACGTCGTTGAGCGGGGTGGACGTGCCGTGGGCGTTGATGTGGCCGAGGTCGCTCGGGGAGATCCCCGCGTCCTCGAGCGCACGCTGGATCGCCAGCACCGCGCCGCCGCCGTCCTCGGGAGGTGCGGTCGCGTGGTGGGCGTCGGCGGAGGCACCGGCCCCGGCGACCGACGCCAGGACCGTGGCACCACGGGCTGCCGCGTGAGCCGCGGACTCCAGCACGAGCACGCCCGCACCCTCACCCATCACGAACCCGTCGCGGTCCACGTCGAACGGCCGCGAGGCCGACGCGGCGTCGGGGTTGCGGGACAGGGCACCCATCTGCGCGAAGGCGCTGACCGACAGCCCGGTGATCCCGGCCTCGACCCCGCCGGCGATCACCACGTCCGCCGAACCGCTGCGGATCAGGTCGCGCGCGACGTGGATCGCCGACGCGCCGGCCGCGCAGGCGGTGTTGACCGTCAGGTTGGGCCCGCGGGCACCGGTGCGGATCGCGACGGTGCCGGCCGCGGTGTTCGACAGCATCTTCGGGACGAACATCGGGCTGACCCGGCCGGGCCCCTTGTCGAGGTAGCGCGGGTACTCCTCGGCCCAGGTCTCGGCGCCGCCGATGCCCGAGCCGAGCAGCACACCGACCCGGTCGGGGTCGGCGCCGGTCACCCGGTCGGGGTCCTCGTCACCGGTGAGGCCCGCGTGCTGGACCGCCTCACGGGCCGCCAGCAACGCCAGGTGCGTGAAGCGATCGAGGCGCCGGTTCGCGCCACGACCGAGCTCGGCGTCGGCGTCGAAGGCCGGCACCTGACAGGCGATGGTGACGGGTGTCCCGGCCGCGAGCAGCCCCTCGTGGGGTGCGGCCGCCGACTTGCCGGCGAGCACGCCCTCCCACGACTCGGCCAGGCCACGGCCGGCCGGCGTCACGAGGCCGAGCCCCGTGACGACGACATCGCGCCCCGAGCTGGTGCGGGTGGTGGCGTCGGTCACGCCGCGGCCTGCTTCTTGGCGGCAACCTTGTCGATGGCGTCCTGGACGGTGCGGACGTCCTCGAGCTCCTCGTCCTCGAGCTTGACGCCGGTCTCCTCTTCGAGCACGAGGGTGAGCTCGACGACGTCGAGCGAGTCGAGGCCGAGCGCCTCGAAGGTGGCGTCCGGGGTGACGTCCGCTTCGGGGACACCGAAGGTGTCGACGAGCAGCGTGGTGAAGGTGGACAGCAGGTCCTGGCTCATGGGGTCGCTCCTGTTGCGGTCGGGGTGGTGCGGGTCGTGCAGGTCTGGTGAGGTCGCGGTGGGCCCTCGTGATGCGGGCCGGTCACATCGCGGCGCCGCCGTCGACGGGCAGGACGGCGCCGGTGATGGCGCCTGCCTCATCCGAGGCGAGGAACCCGACGGCGGCGGCGACCTCGTCGGCGGTGACGGCCCGGCCCGTCGGGGCGAGGCCCAGCAGCGCCTCGCGGGCTGCGTCGGGCAACTCGTCGGTCATGGCGGTCTCGACGAACCCGGGCGCGACCACGTTGACGGTCACGCCCTTGCGGGCGATCTCTCGTGCCAGCGACTTGGTCAGGCCGATCAGGCCCGCCTTCGACGCCCCGTAGGCCGTCTGCCCCGGGTTGCCGCGGAGGGCCACGATCGAGGCGATGTTGACGATGCGGCCGTGGCGTGCGCGCATCATGGGACGCAGCGCGGCGCGCGACAGCAGGTAGGCGCCGCGGAGGTTGACCTCGAGGGTGCGGTCGAAGCGCGTCGGGTCCAGACGGAGCAGCAGGTCGTCGTCGGCGACGCCCGCGTTGTTCACCACGACCGCGAGGGTCCCGAGCTCGGCCGCTCGGGCGACGGCCGCCGTGACCGACTCCTCGTCGGTGACGTCGAGGTGGACGGCCTCGGCCGAGGCACAGTCGGCGACGACCTTCTCGGCGGCGTCCCGGTTGCCGCCGTAGCCGACGAGGACGGTGTGGCCAGCAGCCGCCAGGTGCCGGCAGATGGCGGCGCCGATGCCGCCGCTGCCGCCGGAGACCAGCGCGATGGTGGGGGGCGACGTGGTCACGCGTCCTCCTCGATCGTCCGCAGGAGCAGGTCACGGGTGGGGTCGTCGTCGGGGTCGGTGGTCAGGTCGGCGGTGACCGCCCGCTCGCCGGCGCCGGAACCGTCCCAGGTCAGCAGGCACGACGCCCAGGTCAGGCCGGCCCCGAAGGCGGTCAGCAGCACGGTCGCGCCGGGGACCAGGCGACCGCGGTCGCGGGCGTCGGCCAGCGCGAGCGGCACGGAGGCCGCGGAGGTGTTGGCGTGGGCGTCGACGGTCAGGTGGCTGCGCGACGGATCGATCCCGAGGCGTTGCACCACCGCGTCGAGGATGCGCGCGTTGGCCTGGTGTCCGACCAGGAGGTCGACGTCGGCGATCTCGAGATCGGCGGCGTCGAGCACCGCTCGCGAGGAGGCGACCATGCGGGTGACCGCGTGCCGGTAGATGTCCCCGCCACGCATCCGCAGGTAGGGGTCCCCATCGGCGGATCCCGGCGTGATCGGTGTCCGCGTCCCGCCGGCGGGGCACCACAGCATCGACGGGTCCGCCCCGTCCGAACCGAGGTCGAAGGGCCCGAGGCTGGCACGCTCGTCACCGACGAGCACCGCGGCACCCGCGCCGTCGCCGAACAGGACGCGGACGGCACGGTCTTCGGGGTCGACGATCCGGGTCATGGTCTCGGCACCGATGACGAGGACGGCGCCGTCACCCGTCGCGGCCAACGCCCCGCCGACGCGCAGCCCCGTCACGAAGCCGCTGCACGCCGCGTTGACGTCGAACGCCGACACCTCGGTGCCGAGCGCAGCGGCGACCAGCGGCGCCGTGCCCGGGACCTTGTGGTCCGGGGAGGTCGTGGCGACGATGACGGTGGTGAGGTCCTCGACGCCGAGCCCGGCGTCGGCGAGCGCCGCCTTGCCGGCCGCGGTCGCGAGGTCCGAGGTCGCCTCGTCGGGGGCGGCGACGTGCCGCTGGGCGATCCCGGTCCGCGAGCGGATCCACGCGTCGGAGGTGTCGAGCACGGTGGCGAGCTCGTCGTTGGTGACCACGCGCGACGGCAGCGCCGAGCCGAGTCCGGCGACGCGGACCGGCAGCACCGTGGCGCTGACGTGGGAGCGCGGGAGGGGGGAGGTCACGCAGCGGTCCCGCGGGTCACCCAGACGACGGCGTCCCCGGCGTCGACCGGCTGGGTCGGCCGCAGCATCGGGCCACCGACCCGTCCGGCGGTCCGGGCGCGCAGCTCGTGGTCACGGCCACCGGCGTGCACGCGGGCGACGACGTCACCCACCCGGACGGGGGTGTCCGCGGCGAGGTGATCGGTCAGGCGCCCCGCGACGGGGGTGCTGACGATGCTGCAGGCGGGGATGGGGATCATGGTCGACTCCTCGGAAGGGTGGTGGAAGGGGTGGGAAGGGGATGACGGGCGCGGCAGCGCGGGGACGTCCGGGTGGTGTGGGCTGCGAGGGTTCAGCGGGCCATGGCGACGACGCCGAGCTCGACGGCCAGGGCGTGGGCGTCCGCAGGCGTGGCGATGGTCCGGACCTCGAGGTCCGGGACGGTGCGCTTGGCGAGACCGGCGAGCACGCCACCGGGCCCGACCTCGACGAGGTGGGTGACACCGTCGGCGGCGAGGGCGAGCTGGACCTCGCGCCACCGGACGGTCGCCAGGACGCCACCGAGCAGCGCATCGGCGACGGCCGAGCCGGTCGACAGACCGCGGGCACCGACGCCGCTGAACAGCGGGACCTCAGGGTCACCGACCGGAACCCCGCCGAGCGCATCGGCGAGCGCCGGGACGGCCGGGCTCATCGCCTCGCTGTGGAAGGCGCCCTCCACCTCGAGCGGGACCAGGCGTCCGCCCGCGGCACGGGCCGCGTCGCGGAGGCCCGCCACGGCGTCCGGCGGGCCGGCGACGACCACCTGGCCGGGAGCGTTGTCGTTGGCGACCACCAGGTCCGGCTGGTCGGCGAGGAGCCCCTCGACGGCCTCCGGGGCGAGCTTGACCAGCGCGGCCATCGCACCGGGGTGAGCGCGGCACGCGTCCGCCATCGCGGCCCCCCGGGCCGCGACGACCCGGGCACCGGCGTCCACCTCGAGGCAGCGCGCGACGATCGCGGCGGTGCACTCACCGAGGCTGTGACCGGCGACCACGTCGGGACGGAGGCCCGCGGCCTCGAGGGCGGCCGCGGCGGCCAGGGACGCGGCGAGGATCGTGGGCTGGGCGTCGGCCGTGCGGGAACCGGTCGCGGGATCGGTGGCCAGCGCGCGCAGGTCACGGCCGGTGGCCCGGGCGACGCGATCGATGGCGCGGCCCGCGGCGACCGCGAGCGGCTCGAGCTCGGTGCGGCCGTCGGTCTGCGTCGCCTGCTCGAGGCAGCCCGTCCGCAGCGACCCCTGCCCGGGGTGGACCCACGCGACCCGTACCACACACGCTCCGTTCGACACCGACGTCAACTTCAGGACCGCCGTAGTTGACACCGACGTCAGCATCGTGTCAAGCAGGCCGAACGGGCCGTCGTCCACAGCCGGAGGCCAGGCCCTGTCGCCAGGAGCGCGCAGAGGTGCTCAGGTTGCGCTCCGCCCGGCCGATGAAGCAGGGTGTCCGAACGGTCACCGCCGCGACGTGGGCCGTGGGACACGACGGACCGAACACGGAGCACCCCGTGGACCGACTCGAACGCATCGACCGCCGCTTCGTGGACGCGGTGGATCGTGCGCTGCGCCCCCTCACGGGCTGGACCGGCCTGGACGGTGGCGCCTTCGCCGTCGCGCTCGGCGTCCTCGGCGCGGCCCTGCTGACCGCCACCGTCGCCGTCCTGGTCCGGCTCGAGGACCCCGCCGGCCTGGTGCCGCTGGCCCTGGTGGTCGCAGCGCTCGGCGGCCTCACGGCGTTCGACGTCTGGACGATCCTCAGCCAGGTGCGCGCTGCGCGGCGAGCGGCCGCGGACGGCCTCCTGGTCACCGACCCTCACGGCGTGCGACGCATCACGTGGCTGGCACTCCCCCTGTTCGTCGTCCTCAGCCTGCCGCTGTTCGCGACGGCCGGACTGGCCCTCGGGGCCACGCTCCTCGCCGCCGGGTACGCGGCGGCCGGACGCTGCCGCCCCGGCGGACGTCGCAGGCGACGGACGGTGTGGGCCCGCGGCCTCGCCGGCTCGGGCGCCTGACCCAGCGGTACGGTCCGGGGCTCGACGTCGACCGGAGCCGTCCGTGGACCGAGCACGCTGTGCCGCGTGGGACGCCACCGACCCGCTCGGCCGGGCGCGGGACGCGGTCCTCCTCCCGGACGGGGTGATCTACCTCGACGGCAACTCGCTCGGGCCCCTCCACGCGACCGTCGCCGCCCGCCTCCGCCAGGTCATCGAGGTCGAGTGGGGCCAGGGCCTGATCACCAGCTGGAACCCATCGACGCGCGGGCCCGGGTGGGTCGGCCTCCCGGCGCGGGTGGCGGCCAAGCTCGCACCGTGGGTCGGAGCCGACGCCGACGAGATCGCGGTCGCCGACTCGACCTCGGTCGACCTGTTCAAGGCGCTGGCGGCCGCCAGGCAGCTCCGCCCGGGTCGCGGCGTCCTGCTGACCGACGACGCCAACTTCCCCACCGACCGGTACGTCGCCGAGGGCCTCGCCGACCTGATCGGCGACCTCGAGGTGAGGGTGGTGCCGACCGACGAGGTCGCGAGCCACCTCGACGACCAGGTCGCCGTGCTCACCCTGACCCACGTCGACTACCGGACCGGGGCCCGCAACGACGCTGCGGCCCTGACCCGGGCGGCGCACGACGTCGGCGCCGTGACGGTGTGGGACCTGTCGCACTCCACCGGCGCCCTGGCCGTCGACCTCCACGCGTGGGACGCCGACCTCGCCGTCGGCTGCACCTACAAGTACCTCGATGGTGGCCCCGGAGCACCCGCGTTCCTGTACCTCGCCCGCCGCTGGCACGAGGTGGCCTCGACGCCCCTGCGCGGCTGGTTCGGCCACGACCGGCCCTTCGCGTTCGACCCCACCTACGTGCCGGCCACCGGTGCGGCCCGCTTCCTCGGTGGCACTCCACCGGTGCTCAGCCTGTCGGCGCTCGACGCGGCGCTCGACCTGCGCGCGGGCATCTCGCCGCTGGACGCCGAGGCCAAGGCCAGGACCCTCACCTCGCTGTTCATCGACCTCGTGGACGCGACGCTCGGCGGCCAGGTCGAGGTGGTCACCCCGCGCGAACCGGCCGCACGCGGCGCGCAGGTGTCGCTGCGCCACCCGCAGGCCGCCGCCGTGATGAGCGCCCTGATCTCCCGGGGTGTGATCGGGGACCACCGACCACCCGACCTGCTGCGGTTCGGGTTCTCGCCGCTGATCGTCCGCGCCGTCGACGTGCACGACGCCGTCGAGGTGATCGCCGACGTCCTGGCCACCGACGCCTGGGACACCCCCGAGCACCGTGCCCCCCGCACGGTCACCTGACGCTCCATCGCTCCAGTGGGAGACCAGCCGTGAAGCGGGGGACCACGAGCACAGCACAGCCAGGTACGCCTCGTCACCCGCTGAGCTCACCAGCGCCCACTATCGCGACCTGGCCACCCCGCCCGGAACCGCCAGGATGCGCCGGTCACGGCTCGGGTGGCGACGTGTGCACCGGTGTGTCCTTCGCCACGTCCGCCAGAAGCTGGGCTGGAGCCCAGGTTCTGGCAGGTCGGAGCGCGTCGTGCCTGCCGCCGTGACCGTTCTCTGGGCTGGAGCCCAGTTCTTGGTGACAACGCTCGTTGGGGCGCGTCAGGAGGGAGGTAGCACGCGTCGGTAGCGGATCTCCTCGATGTTCACCCCGTGGACCTGCTCGACGCGGCGCGCTCCGACGACGTTCGACCGGGAAGCGCTCACCATGCGGACGACCCTGCGAGGAACCACGACTAGCGTACGAAGCTCGGCTGCCGATCGGCGGGAGCGGCGGTCGGGACGACGGGGAGTCCTTCCGATGCGCGGTCCGAGGCCTCACACGACCACGGTGGTGCGCCAGGTGTGGTGGAAGCGCAGGGGTGTGTGGCTCGGCGCCTCGTTCGTGGTCCAGGGCACGCTCGCCCTGCGTTCCCCCTTCGCGCCGTCCTGGGTGGCGTGGGCGGGGTACGTGCTACTAGGCGTCGGGGTCGTCGTTCTGACCACTGGCTGGCGAGAAGGCGTCGAGATCAACGACAGGGGTGTCGAAGCGCGCCGACTCGCCCGCCGAGAGAACCGCGTGGCGAGTTGGGACGAGATCGAACGGTTCGACCTCCGACCGGCGCCCGTGGCCGTTCTCCACGACGGTCGAACCGTGACGCTGTTCGACTGGGCCGGCGACGCGGAGGTCGTCCTCGAACGCCTCGAAGCTGAGCGCGAGGCCCGCTTGCGAGCGCGGTTCCGGTGACTCAGATGAGGGTGATGGCACGTCCCTCGCGGGCACCGATGCGCTCGGTCAGGGCGGCGAGCACCTCGCGCGGGACGGCCTCGTCGAGCGACAGGGCCATGATCGCCTCGCCGCCCGCCGCCAGCCGTCCGACCTGGGCCGCCGCGATGTTGACCCCTGCCTCGCCGAAGCCGGTGCCGACCGTGCCGATGATCCCGGGGCGGTCCTCGTAGCGGAAGAAGGCCATGTGGTCGCTCGGCTCGACGTCGACCGGGGTGTCCCAGACCTCGATGAGCCGCTCGCGGTCGCCGGGGTGCACGATCGTCCCGGCGACCCGGACCGTGCGACCCTCGCGGGTCAGACCCGAGACCCGCAACACCGACACGTAGTCCTCCGAGTGCGGGTCGGAGATCTCACGCACCGACAGGCCCCGCTCCTCGGCGAACAGCGGGGCGTTGACGAAGGTGACGGGTTCGCTGACCACGGCCGCCAGCAGACCCTTGATGACCGACAGCGCCACGACGCGGGTGTCCTCGTCGGCGATGGCGCCAGCGGCCTCGACGGTGACCTCCCCGGTGAGACCCTCCTCGGCCAGCGCCGCGAGCAGACGGCCGAGCTTCTCACCGAGCGGCAGGAACGGCTTGACCGCGTCCGGCACCGGCCCACCCTGGACGTTGACGGCGGACGGCACGAGCTCGCCCTTCAGGGCCAGGTCGACCGCCTCGGCGACCTGGACGCCGGCACGGTCCTGCGCCTCCTCGGTCGAGGCGCCGAGGTGGGGGGTCACGATGGCGTTGGGCAGCCCGAACAGCGGCGAGTCGGTCTTCGGCTCGGCGTCGAACACGTCGACCGCGGCCCCGGCGATGACGCCGTCCTGCAGGGCCTTGGCCAGGTCCTCCTCCACCACGATGCCGCCGCGGGCGACGTTCAGCAGGCGGGCGGTGGACTTCATCTTGGCGAAGCGGTCGGCGTCGAACATGCCGAGGGTCTCGGGCGTCTTCGGCAGGTGGATGGTGATGAAGTCGGCCTCGGCCAGCACCTCGTCGACGGTGTCCACCAGCCGGACACCGATCCGCGCCGCACGGTCCGGCGCCACGAAGGGGTCGTAGGCGACCAGACGCATCCCGAAGGCGTGGGCGCGCTGGGCCACGAGCGTGCCGATACGGCCGAGCCCGAGCACACCGAGGGTCTTGTCGTGCAGCTCGGTGCCGTTCCAGCGGCTGCGCTCCCAGCGGCCCTCCACCAGGGCCGCGTGGGCCTGCGGGACGTTGCGCGCGAGGCTGAGCAGCAGGGCGAGGGTGTGCTCGGCGGCCGAGACCACGTTGGACTGCGGGGCGTTGCAGACCACGACCCCCGAACGGGTCGCCGCATCGATGTCGACGTTGTCCAGGCCGACACCCGCGCGGCCGACGACCTTCAGTTCGGTCGCGGCGGCGATCACGTCGGCGTCGATGATGGTCTGCGAGCGCACCACGATGGCGTCGTAGCCCGGCACGGTCACAAGGAGCTCGTCCTTGCTGAGACCGGTGTTGACGTCGACCTGGTGATCGACGGCGAGGGCGTCGACACCCGCCTGGGCGAGCTTGTCCGCGACGAGGATGCGCACGGGGGACCTTCCGGGTACGGGGAGCGGGAGCGGCGCGAGGGCGCCTGGAGGATGCCTCGAGGGTACGCCGGGTCCGCGGCGCGGGGGAACCGGACAGGGCGGACGGTGCGGTGCTCAGCCGTGACGCCAGCGCCGCCACGCCGCCCACCCCCCCGGTTCGGGGGTCGTCGCCAACGGGCGGGAACCGGTCGTGCTCACCTGGACGTTGCTGTTACCGAGCGGGTTCGCGGCGACCTCGACCGGGTGCGGTCGCTACCGTCGAAGATCGCCGAGTGGGAGAGCTGCGTGCCTCGTCGCCACGTGTCGTTGATCGCCGTGGCCCTCGTGGCCTCCACGTCCGCCGTCGGATCGAGCCAGCCGGCAGCCGCGGCCGCGGACCTGTGCGCCGGCGCACCGCGGGCACCCTACGTGGACGTCCCGGACGCGCACACGCACGCCGACGCCATCGACTGTCTCCACGGGCTCGCGGTGATCCGCGGGCGGCTCGTCGACGCGTTCGAGCCGGCCACGAGCCTGCGGCGCGACCAGATGGCGACCATCATCGCCGGGTCGATCGAGGCCGCGGGGGGCCGCCTGCCAGCACCGGACCGCGGCGCGTTCCCCGACGTGTCGAGCGGCCCGCACCGGGACGCCATCGAGCGGCTGGCAGCCGCCGGCATCGTCGAGGGCCGGGCCGACGGCAGCTACGCCCCGGGCGCCCACGTCCCACGCGGCCAGATGACGGCCTTCCTCGTCCGAGCCCACGACCACGTCCTGGGCCCGTCGGACGAACCGGCGCCGTCGGCCTTCGAGGACACCGCCGGCCACCCGCACGAGGCGACGATCGACCGGGCCGCGCAGCTCGGGCTCGCCTCGGGGAAGACCGCGACGCGGTTCGCACCCCAGGAGCTGACCCTCCGCGGCCAGACGGCGACCTTCGTCGCCCGGCTCCTGCACCGTTCCGCCGACGCCGGTGTCATGACGGCGCCGCGTTGGGGCTTCACCTCCAGCGTGCACCGCATCTCGGCATCCCTGGAGCGGCAGATCACCGGCAGCTCCTGGCACGCGGGCCGAGACTGCCCCCCGTTCACCGACCTGCGGTTGCTCGAGATCGTCCACCGCGGGTTCGACGGTCGCGACCGGGTGGGCCTCCTGGTCCTGCACCGGGACGCGGTGGCCGACGTCCGGGTGGCGTTGACCCGCTCTTACGAGGCGGGCTTCCACATCGAGCGGATGCGGCTCGTGGACCGCTACGGCGCCGACGACGACCGGTCGATGGCCGCCAACAACTCCTCGGCGTTCAACTGCCGCACCGTCAGCGGGTCGACCCGTTGGTCCGAGCACGCCTACGGGCGGGCCATCGACATCAACCCGGTGCAGAACCCCTACGTCGCAGGCAGCACCGTCGAACCGGAGGCGGGTCGTGCCTACCTCGACCGTTCGAACGTCCGCCGGGGCATGCTGGTCAGAGGGGACGCCACCGTGACCGCCTTCAAGGACCGTGGCTGGGGCTGGGGTGGGGACTGGTCATCGATCAAGGACTACATGCACCTGTCGAGCACGGGCCGCTGACGCCGCGGCTCTTCAGCGCGGGACCCGCAGGGCGGTGAGCACGTCGTCGCTCCACAGGACCAGGACGCCGTCTAGCGACGCCGGACGACCGTGCTCGTCGCTGGTCACCACGCTGGTGCCAGGTGGGAGGTGGGCCACGACCTCGTCGCTGCGGGTGTCGACGACCACGAGGTCGCCCCGCCCACCCCTCGGGTCGGTGTCTCGCAGCTGCAGCGGCCCGAACCACCCGGCGTGGAAGCCCTCCTCCGGAGAGTCGACCCGGGTGTTCGGGGGTCGCGTGCGTGCCAACTCGGAACCGTCGCGCCGGTCCAGGGTGACGGTGCCTCCCGCGCAGGTGGTGAGCACGACCGTGGTGGTGCGCAGCTGCGCCGGCTCGTCGCAGCCGGTGAGCTGACCACCGGCCCGCCACACCTCGCCGTCCTCGTCGACGAGCACCAACTCCGAGCCGAGCCCGATGCTCGCCAGCAGGGTGTGCCGGTCGTCGCTGGCGATGCCCCGCGCCACCACACCCAGCGGCCGCCCGTCCCGCAGCGACCACACCTCGGCTGCTGGCGAGCGGGGCAGGACGAACACGACGTGCCCGAACGCCCCCGCGTCACCGCCCCGTGCCCGGTCGAACGCACCCTCCTCGCTCCAGCGCAGGTCACCGGTCGGCTCGATGGCCCGGACGCTGCCGTCGACCACGGCCACCACCGTGACGCCACCGTCGCCCAGGGACGCGCTCCAACCCTCCTCGCGCCACAGGATGGCGCCGGTCGCCGCCTCCAGACCCAGGGCGATGTCACCGAACGACGAGCTGTCGCCACGCTCCGACGCCCGTGTCACACCCGTCACGACCAGCACGTCATCGACGAGATCCACCTGCCGCAGCCGCACGTCCCACAGCTCGGGGCTCCGCCACCGCTCCACCCCGGTCTCCAGCTCGCGTGCGGCCAGCTCCCCGCCGACACGGTGTAGCACCAGATCGGTGGAGATCGTCAGCCCACCGCCCTCGAGGCGGTCATCCTCGACCTCCCACTCCACCGACCCGTCACGCAGGTCGCGGGCGGTCAGCGACCCGCCCGAGACGTCCTCGACCACGACGCGCCCGCCGCCGGCGACCACCTCCGCAGACCGGCCGAGTCCCGAGGCCACCCACCGGAAGCAGCTGAGGTCGCCGTCCTCGACGCCACCGTCGCCGCACGTCGGCTCGCGCACCGGCGGCGGGAACGCGGGACCGCCGCGGACGAGCCCGTCCAGCGTGTCGGCGTCCAGCCGGGTCACGTCCTCCGTCGGCACGGGCGCTGCGGGCGGCACCGTCGGCGCGGGAGGGCGGTCCGCCAGGACGCCGGCGACGGCCAGCGCCAGGACCACGCTCAGCAGGCTCACGACGGCGAGGAGGGGGCGACCGCCCACGGTCGCCGGCCGGGGCCGCACCGCGGGACGCGTCGGGACGGCCGCGTCGAGCGCATCGCCGCAGCTGCCGCACCACCGGGCGTCGCGCGAGCGCACCTCGTCACCGCAGGTCGGGCAGCGCCGCACGCGGATCGACCTGCCACCCGCTCCCCTCATCATCGAACGAGGGTACGGCGGCCATCGTCGGGTGCTGCTAGCCGTCGGTGAGGTCGCGCACCTCGTCGGGCAGCTGGTTGATCAGCGTGGGGGTCGCACGGGCGACGTAGCCGAGCAACTGGTCCTCGACGTCCGCCCCGAACCGGAGCTCGCGGATCGAGGCGGCCATCAGCTCGGCCCACCGCAGGGCTGCTTCGGGGGTGATCGGGAACGGGGCGTGCCGCATCCGCAGACGGGGGTGGCCGTGCTCGCGCGAGTAGACGTCCCCGCCACCCCAGTACTGGGCGAGGAACAGCGCGAGGTGGCGCTTGCCCGGTTCGAGGTCCTCGGGGTACATCGGGCGCAGCAGGTCGTCGGCCTCGACCCGGCCGTAGAACGCCTCGACGAGGGACTCGAACGCCTCCATGCCGCCGGCACGCTCGTAGACGGTGACCTCGGGGGGCCCCGCGCTCACGACGTCACCTCGGGGTCGGCCGGCAACCCGGGCAGACCGAGGTCGCGCTCGTAGAAGGCGACGTCGAGGTAGCGGCCGAACTTGTGGCCCGCCTCGGTGAGCGTGCCGCGGTGCACGAAGCCCCACCGCTCGTGGAAGCGGACGGACACGTCGTTGGGCAGGGCGATCACCGAGTACGCGCGGTGGAACTCGCTGTCGGCGAGGCGGTCGAACAGCGCGCCGTAGAGCGCACTGCCCGCGCCGACCCCGGCGCTGTCGGGGGCGACGTACACCGACAGCTCGATCGAGCGGTGGTAGGCGGGCTTGGGGCGGAACGCCTGGGTCTCGACGTACCCGGTGACCTCACCGCCTCGTTCGGCGACCAGCAGGTCGTAGGGCCCGGCGATGACGCCGCTCTCGAAGCGTTCGAGCCACTGGCGAGGTGTGCGCACCTCGGTGTTGAACGTGGTCGTCGTGCGTAACACGAAGTGGGTGTAGATGGCGGCGACGGCGGGGAGGTCGGCCGGGGTGGCGTCACGCACGACGAGGTCGGGACCCGCGGGGTCCGGACGCATCGGTGCGGCGGTCGTCATCACACGCCGCACGGTAGCGCCCCCCTGGGGAGGCTTCGGCGCGCGCTGACCGCCAGGAGGGTCACCGGCGACCGCGCACACCTGAGCCCCGCTCGCGGGCCACCCGCCGACTCTGCCACCCTGGGTCGACCCCGATCCGCTGGAACACCGTGCCCGCCGTCACGCTCCGCCTGTACGCCGACCTGGCCGAGCTCGCCGGCAACGCCCACCACCTGGTCCCCGTGCCCGAGCCGCGGTCGATCAAGGACCTGGTCGAGTCTGTCGGTGTCCCTCACGTCGAGGTGGCGCTCCTGCTGTGCGACGGCGTACCGGTGACCTTCGACCACCGTCTCCAGGGAGGTGAACGCGTCAGCGCGCTCCCGGCGCTCCAGCACCTCGGTCACGAGGGTGTGCCGCTGGCCGCGCCACCGGCGCCGGCTGAGCCGCGGTTCGTGTGCGACGTCCACCTCGGCACCCTCGCCCGGCGCCTGCGCCTGCTCGGTCTGGACACCCGCTACGACCGGTCGTGGGACGACGCGGTCCTGGCCGGGGTGGCCGCGCACGAGGACCGGGTGCTGCTGTCACGGGACCGGGGTCTGCTCAAACGGCGCTCGGTCGCGCACGGGTACCTGCCTCGCTCCGACGATCCCGACACCCAGGCCACGGAGGTCGTCCACCGCTTCGGGCTGGGGCCGCACCTGGCACCGTCGACCCGCTGCGTGCGGTGCAACGGCGTCCTCGCGCCGGTCGATCGCGAGGAGGTCTGGGACCGCATCCCACCGCGGACCCGCGCCGCGATCGACCGCTACGCCCGCTGCACCGGGTGCGACCGGCTGTACTGGCCGGGCTCGCACCACGACGCGCTCGCCCCGTTCGTCGAGCGGGCGCGGGCGGCCGCCGCCGGCCGCCACCCGGTCAGCGGCCAGCGTCAGTAGAGCCCAGCGGGACGGAACCGCTCGTCGTGCAACCGCATGGCGTACTTGTCGCTGGTGCCCGCGACGTAGTCGACCGCGGCCTGCAGGTCGCTGCTGTCGGCGAGCCGGTAGGCGGCCGGGATGGCGTCCGGCCGCGCGGCGTACCACTCGACGAGGTCGCGGATGACCCGGACGGCCCGCGCCGAGTGCGCTCGCGCCTCGTCGCGCAGGTAGACGCGTTCGAACATCCAGTCTCGCAGCTCGTTCATCAGCGCCAGGGCCCCGGGGTCCATCGTGACCCGACCGGCCGCCAACGAGTCGCTGACCACCTGGTGGATCATCGCGTCGATCCACGCCGGTCCCGGAGGGCCGAACGCGTCGCGGAAGCGTGCCGGCACGTCGCTCGGCGCGATCACCCCCGCCCGCACGGCGTCCTCGACGTCGTGCGCGAGGTAGGCGATCCGGTCGGCGTACCGGCACACCCACCCCTCGGCGGTGATCGGGGGCGGGTCGTTCTTCCACGAGGACTGCGAGATCCCGTCCCGGGTCTCGACGGTGAGGTTGAGCGGCTCGAGCTTCTCGACCACGCGGACCCCGTGGATGGCGTGCTGCCACTCGCCCTCCACGTACGGGGTCAGGGCCTCCTCACCGGTGTGCCCGAACGGCGCGTGACCGATGTCGTGACCGAGGCAGATCGCCTCGGTCAGCGCCTCGTTCAGGGCCAACGTCGTCGCGATCGCCCGGCCGACCTGCGCCACGGCGAGGGTGTGGGTGAGCCGGGTGACGAAGTGGTCACCCTCCGGGTTGAGGAAGACCTGCGTCTTGTGCTTCAGGCGGCGGAACGCCTTGCTGTGCAGGATCCGGTCACGGTCGCGCTCGTACGCGGTGCGGTGCTCGTCGGGTTCCTCGGGCACGTCGCGTCCCCGCGTGTCCGACGCCTTGGCCGCGATCGCCGACAGCTGCTCGTGCTCCTCGGCCTCGCGGACCTCGCGGGTACGTCGTCGCAGCGCCGGCGTGGCCGCGCCCGGAGCGGGCGCAGCCGTCGGCGGGGTCAGGGCGGCATCGGGGGTCACGGACGGGACGCTACCGCCCGCCCGTGCCGCGGTCGCTCAGACCTTCGGTTCGGGGCGGCCCGGGTGGCCGTCGAAGCCGTGGCCGCGCTTGGGAACCAGGACGCTGCGGACGAACTCGCAGACCACGGTCCCGTCCTGCTTGTAGCCGATGGTGCGGACCTTGACGATGCCGCGGTCGTCCTTCGACTTCGACGCACGCTTCTCGAGCACCTCGGTCTCGGAGTAGATGGTGTCGCCGTGGAAGGTCGGGTTGGCGTGCTTGAGCGACTCGATCTCGAGGTTGGCGATGGCGCGGCCCGACACGTCCGGGACCGACTGACCGAGCACCACCGAGTAGACGAAGTTGCCGACGACCATGGCGTTGCCGTGCGGGGTCGCCGCCTCGGCGTAGTTGTCGTCGCTGTGCAGCGGGTGCTGGTTCATCGTCATGGCGCAGAAGAGGATGTCCTCGGCCTGGGTGATGGTCTTCCCGGGCCAGTGCTTGTAGACGTCCCCGACCTCGAAGTCGTCGAGGTAGCGACCGAAGTCTGTGGTGGGCATCGTGGCTCCTCGGTGTCGGTGCGGGAGAGGTGGCATCCTCGTCGCCACCACCGGCCGGCGCCAACTCGGTGTGGGACCGAACCTCCGCCGACCGCGAAGGCCACACCCGCCGCAGAGGAGCCACCGTGCACGTCGTCGCCCACCTGAGCGACCCGCACCTCGACGGCTCCCAGGTCACGCGAGACCGCTTCCTCGGCGTCGTGGACCACGTGCGCCGCTCGACGATCCCGATCGACGCGGTCGTGGTGACCGGTGACGTGCTGCAGGACGACGCCACCGCCGAGTACGCCCTCGTGCGACATGCCCTCGATGACGGACCACCGTGGGCGATCTGCCCCGGCAACAGCGACGCGCGCGCGGCCTTCCGCGCCGCGTTCGCGACGGAGGGCACCGCGGAGGCCAGCCCGGGGGACGCCGGCGACGACACGGCGCCGGTCGACCAGCTGCTCGACCTCGGTGACCTGCGCGTGGTGCTGCTCGACTCGCTCGTGCCCGGCTCGATCCACGGCGAGCTGCGCGACAGCAGCCTGTCGTGGCTCGGGGACCGCCTGGGCGAGCGTCCGGGGGTGCCGACACTGGTGGGCTGGCACCACCCGCCGGTCGCGCTCGGGCACGCCGGCATCGACCCGCTCGGACTGCAGGAGCCGGACCGCGTCGCCGAGGTGCTGCGCGCCGCCGATGATGTCGTCGCCGTGCTCGTCGGCCACGCACACGCCGCGGTCGCGACCACGTTCGCCGGGCACCCGCTGCTGGTCGCGCCCGGCATCCACTCCCAGCTCGTGCCCCCGTTCGAGGTCACGCACGAGGGTCCACCGTTCGTGGACACGACCCAGCCCCCGGGCTTCGCCGTCCACGTCGTCCACGACGACGGGCGCATCACGAGCTACTTCCGTCTCCTGACCCAGCTCGCCGGCTGACCGACCGGCGTGCAGGCGCCGGCGGGCGCCACCGGCCCGCCGGCCGAGCCTCGATTCCTCGACGCGGGCGGTGGCGACCTAGGTTCGCCACGCCCTACCCCCGACGTGGAGCCTCCCGTGCGCAGCCCGAAGGACTTCTTCAAGCCGCTGGCCCTCGGTGCCCCCGAGCCGCTGCGCGAGGTGCCGGCGCGGCCGTCACGGATGATCCACTTCTTCGACCCGTCCAACCCGAAGATGGTCGACAAGGTCCCGAGCATCGCCCCGAAGGTCGACGTGCTGCTCGGCAACCTCGAGGACGCCATCTCGGCGGACAACAAGGAGGCCGCCCGGGACGGGCTCGTCGAGGTCGGACGGACGTGGGACCCCGCCACCGGCACACAGCTGTGGACCCGGGTCAACGCGCTCGACTCGCCGTGGCTCCTCGACGACCTGACCACGCTGGTCACCGAGATCGGCGAGCAGCTCGACGTCATCATGGTCCCGAAGGTCGAGGGCGCCGAGGACATCCACTTCGTCGACCGACTGCTCGCGCAGCTCGAGGCGAAGGCGCGCCTCGACCGGCCCATCCTCGTCCACGCCATCCTCGAGACAGCGCGCGGTATGGCGAACGTCGAGGAGATCTGCCTCGCCTCGCCCCGGATGCAGGGGCTGTCGCTCGGACCGGCGGACCTCGCCGCGGACCGTCGGATGAAGACCACACGCGTCGGCGGTGGCCACCCCGGCTACCTGGTGCGCGAGGACCCCGTCGACGGCGACATCGACGGCCAGCGCCCCACCTACCAGCAGGACCTGTGGCACTACACCGTGGCCCGCATGGTCGACGCCTGCGGGGTCGCCGGGATCCTGCCGTACTACGGACCTTTCGGCGACATCAAGGACGTCGTCGCGTGCGAGGACCAGTTCCGCAACGCCTACCTGCTCGGGTGCGTCGGCGCGTGGTCGCTGCACCCGGTCCAGATCGACATCGCCAAGCGGGTCTTCTCCCCCGAGGTGGACGAGGTGGTCTGGGCCAGGAAGGTCGTCGAGGCGATGGGCGACGGCACCGGCGCGGTGATGATCGACGGCAAGATGCAGGACGACGCCACCTACAAGCAGTGCCAGGTGGTCCTCGACCTCGCCACCAGCCTGGCCGAGCGCGACCCCGACCTCGCCGAGGCGTACGGCCTCTGACCTGGCTCGCCTCGCCGCTCAACGTACGGAAGGCTCCCTCGTGACCACGTTCCGTCCCCGCCGCTCGGTCCTGTACATGCCCGGCGCCAACGAGCGGGCCCTCGAGAAGGCCAAGGGCCTGGCGGCCGACTGCCTCATCCTCGACCTCGAGGACGCGGTCGCGCCGGACGCGAAGGCCGAGGCGCGCGACCGGGTCGCTGCCGCGGTGCTCAGCGGCGAGTACGGGCACCGTGAGGTCACCATCCGCGCCAACGGTCTCGACACCGGGTGGCACGCCGACGACGTGGCGGCCATCGCCGGTGCCGGCCCCGACGCGATCGTGGTCCCGAAGGTCAGCTCGGCGCAGGACGTCCACGCCGTGGAGGCGGCGCTCGAGAAGCACGGTGCCCCGGACCAGACCACCATCTGGGCCATGCTCGAGACCCCGGCAGCGGTCCTGCGCGCCGACGAGATCGCGTCGGCCTCCGAGCGACTCACGGGTCTGGTGCTCGGCACCAACGACCTCGTCAAGGAGCTCCAGGCCGAGTTCGTCCCCGGCCGTGCCCCCCTCGTGCCGCACCTGGCTCGCTGCGTCCTGGCCGCCCGGTTCGCGGGGAAGGTCATCTTCGACGGGGTCTTCAACGACCTCGACGACGCGGACGGGTTCACGGCCGAGTGCCAGCAGGGCCGCGACCTGGGGTTCGACGGCAAGACCCTCATCCACCCCAAGCAGCTCGATCCCTGCAACGAGGTCTACGCGCCGTCGCCGGCACAGGTCGCGCACGCACGCGAGGTCATCGCCGCCTTCGAGGCGGCCCAGGCCGAGGGCCGCGGTGTGGTCACCGTGAACGGACGGATGATCGAGAACCTGCACGTCGAGCAGGCCCAGCGCACGGTCGCCCAGGCCGACGCCATCGCCGCCGTGAGCGGCTGACCGTCACCACCGCGCGCTCGTGGCACCCGCGAACAGCCGTGAGGCCTCCCGAGCGCCGGTCGCCACGTCGAACCGGATGGGCGCGCGCCAGGCTGGTGGCGTCATGTCCACTGTGAGAGGATGCCGAGGTCGAGGTCGAGGTCGTGGGGGTAGGAGCATCGCGCGTCTTCTCGGCGGTGGGAGCGAGCGAGGGGCATGCGATGGCCGAGCACACCCACGCCCACGAGGGCGCCGTCGACCGTGCCGCCAGGAGCAAGCCGAGCGTGGCGGGGCGTGGCGCAGGGCCCTCGTTGCAGCGCTCCGCAGGGAACCGTGCGGTCGCCGCGTTCATCGCCGAAGCTCAGGCGAAGCTCGAGGTGGGTGCCGCCGCCGACCCCTTGGAGTACGAGGCCGATGCCATCGCTGCGGACGTGGTCCGTTCCATCCGGACCGGTTCCCTGGCCGCGACCGACGCCGCGCCGACGCCGCCGCGGATCCAGCGCGAGGCGTCAGGAGCCGTGGGAGCGGGCGGCGGCCGCCTGGACGCCCCCACGGAGCAGGCGATCACGGGCAGCACCGGCGCTCCGCTGCCGTTGCCGGTCCGCAGGACCATGGAGCGGGCCTTCGGCGGTGCAGACTTCCGCGACGTCCGCGTCCACACGGGGCCGGGAGCGGCCGAACTCAACGACCGCCTCGGCGCCCGTGCCTTCACCGTGGGCTCCGACATCTACTTCCGGGACCGGCTGCCGGGCGCCACGGACCCCGTGCTCGCACACGAACTGGTCCACGTGATCCAGCAGGGCCGGGCGACGCCCGGGAGCGGACGCGAGACGGCCAAGCGAACCGTGCAGCGAGATCTCGGTCTGAAGAGCCGAGCCGCACGCGGGGGCGCGTCGACCACCAAGGCTCCGAAGCCCAGGAGCAAGGACGTCGGGCGCCTGTTGGAGGGTGTGTCCGCCTACGGCTACGAGCTCGACAAGACGACGGGGCTCGTCGACACCACGGTGTCGGGCACGAAGTTCCCGATGGGGCCGGATCTCACGGTCACCGCCGCCCCGGCCAGGCGTGGCAACACCCAGTACGCGGGGGAGAAGTTCGCCCAGATCGCTACCCCCGGACACCTGGCGGGCAAGTGGGTCTCCGTCGGCTACCTCGATGAGCAGGTCGGGCTGGACGAGAGCAGCACGTTGGCGGAGGGCATCGAGTGGGGGGGAGCGGCGTCGGACGCCTACGGGTCCCTCGGCGAGACCGGGGGGGTGCTCGGGTACCGCGGCGACATGGACCGGCTCCACGACCGCAACGCAGGGACGAGGATCCATGATCCCGGCTACACGGCCACCGATACCAGTGGTCTCACGTACTCGTCGGAGGCCATGTCGGTCGCCGGCAACGTCGGTGACGTCGCCGGCATGGTGCTCGCGATCGCCTCGGTGATCCAGACCGTCCGCGACGCAGAGAAGACCAAGCTCGACGTGGCCGAGGAGGCCGGCAAGCTCGCAGGTTCCACCGTCGCTGTGGCAGCCGGTCTCGCCGGTACGGTCAAGGAGTTCGACAAGACCCTCGGCGGGATCTCGACCACGACCGACGTCCTCGGGTCGATCTCCGCCGGGTTCGAGGGGATCATGGCCCTCGTCAAGGTCACGAGGAAGCTCATCGAAGCTGGCAAGCAGCATCACGAGTCGACGCTCCACGAGAAGCTGCAGACCAGCGGTGAGGTCCTGCGTGGGCTCCTCGAAGCGACGCAGGCCGCCGTCTCGGGCGCCAAGATCTTCATCGATACGTTCGACACCGCCACCGGTGCTGCGATCGCGAACGCGGTCCCGGGGCTCGGCATCGCCATCGCGGCCGTGGACCTCGCGGTTCGAGCCGTCGACGTCGTGACGGGCAGCGTCCACCTCCACCGGATGCGCACGGACAAGCGGGCGAGCAAGGAGCGCCTGGGTGGAAAGGTGGGGACGAAGTTCAAGCAGGAGGCCCAGAAGATCCTCGACGACTTCGAGAACAAGGCGCTCAACGGCGTCCACGTCACCGACGACGCCGAGCTCGAGAGGTACCAGGACGCCCGCGAGTACCTCATGGCGAAGGGCATCCAGTACATCAACCAGAAGCGGATCCAGCGGGCCTTCCTGAAGATGTCGGTCTCGGGGATGAAGATCGCTGCGGATGCCGCGACGCTCAGCGGCGTGGCTTCGGGAGCTGGGATCGGGCTCAAGGTCGGCGCGGTCGCCGTCGATGTGGGCTCGGGGCTCTTCCGCAGGCTCAAGCAGATGGGTCACGACTATCGGGCGAAGAAGGTGGCCGCCGATCCGAACTACCGACCCAACGGGGTCATCGAACTGTTCAGCAAGATGGGGTTCTTCAACGCCAAGAAGTCGACGGCTGCCAAGCTCGATGGGTACAACCGGACCGTGGACCAGGTCTTCGACATGATGGTCCGGGCTCGCGGTGCACCCGATCCCGATCGAGCCGCCAAGAAGGTCGCCCGCTACGTTGAGGCGATCGGCCTCTCCGTCGCCAAGCTCTACAAGCTGCGGAGTACGCCAGCCAAGCTGCGCAAGGAGATGGTCGACGCGATGAAGAATCGGGAGTGACATCCATGGACGACGCACCCGCAGCGACCCTGGCCCGGCACGACGCGCTCCTCACCCTCCTCGCCGACACGCTCACCGCCGACGAACGGGGGACACGGCTCATCGGTCCGGACGAGGGACTCCCGGTCCCCACCTTGCTGGTGGCGCTCGGCGCAGACGACGAGGGCCGTGACCGCACGATGGGCATCACGATCCTGCCCTTCGACGAAGGTGCCTTCGACGCGACGGATCTGATGCAGTTCTACGTGCGGATGCCGTTCGAGGTCCCCGACGGGCGCCGCACGGAGGTCATGGCGGCGACCGCCATGGTCAACGCCTCGATGGCGGTCGGGCACTTCGCCGTCCGCGGCGACGAACTGTACTACCGGTACGTGCTCGCCCTGCCGAACAACGCCGTCGCCGACGAGGACATGTTCGGCGAACTGGTGGCACTCCTGGCCTTCCATCAGGAGACCTTCGGCGACTACTTCGAAGGCGTCGTGGACGGGGAGATCCCGCTGGCGCTGCTCCCGGACGTGCTCGAGCAGACCGCCTGACGGCTCATCGTGCGACCGCCGTCCGGACCGGCCCTCCTCCTGCTACCGTTGGTCGACTTCGGGATCGGGGCGAGTGTGCGCACGCGGGTGCTGGTGTCGTTCCTCGCCGCGTGCGGTGTGCTCGCCGCGTGGCCGACAGGCTGGTGGATCGGCGCCTGGGTCCTCGACCGCGCCGACGTCCCTTGGACCGCGTCGCTGTCCGCCACGGGGATCACGCTCCCGCTCGCGCTGGCGCTCGCCGCGTTGGTGCTGGTCGTCCACGGGATGAAGCGGAACGTGGCGCTGCAGGCCGATGCTGCCGAGGAGGCCGAGACGCGCCTGCGGCTGCTGGCCTCGCAACTGACGGCGTCCGGGGCTGTGGGCGACGGGCCGGTCCTCCTCCAGCGGACCGCGAGCGTGTCGGCGAGCGGGGCCACGATCGCGCCCTCTCCCGCGACGACCGTCGGCGTGGCGACGGCCCCCGCACCCGACGGACCGGCTGCGGCCCAGGAGACGGCCGAGCTGCCCGCCGCGAGGAGCGGGCGGAGGTCACCGCTGGTCGACAAGGGCCAGCGGCGGGCGAAGTCGCTGGCCAAGCGCGAGCTGCGCAGGTCGTTCCGCAACCTGCGGTCCTGAACCGGGTCGCCGCGCCGATGGCCGGGGATCCGGACGACGTCCGAGCCGCGACCGGGGATGCGCCGCGGACCCCGGGAAGGCCCGTCCGCCGTCGCGTGCTCGCCGCCGCCGTGCTGGTCGCCGTGACCGTGGGGGTCGCGGTGTTCGTCGCCGGTGAGCGGGGATCCGAGGACGGGGCCACGGAGGCAGCAGCGGACCTCACGAGCGCGGCCCGAGGGCCCCAGGGCACCAGGACGCTCACGGAGGTCCCGGAGGAGATCCCGGTCACCGTGCTGACCGGGGACGCCGCGCAACTCGAGGGCACGGTGGCCCGCGGTGGCGACGACTGGTCGGCCGTCGTGACCTTCGTCTCGCACCTCGAGCCCGCCGAGGTCGAGACGACCGTGGACGCGGCCCTGCGCACGGCGGCCTTCGCACACCGGCAGGCGAGCTTCGACGGCCACCGGCGGGTGATCGTCTACGACGGCGAGGACGGGTCGGTCCTGACCGTCACGCTCACCTTCGGCGAGGGTCCGGTCACGGTCGGTGTCGTGCGCATCAGCCCCTGAACCGGTCACTCGGATGCCGTCCCGCCGACGGGGACACCATCGACCTCGCCGTTCTCGGGGTCGTCCGCCACGTCGCTCGGCAGTTCGTCCGGTACCTCAGGTGGATCGTCCGTCTCGCCCTCCCTGTCGTCCTCCTCGTCGGGGACCGGCTCCGGGGGCACGTCCTCCGGTCCTCCTGACCCAGCCTCGTCGGTGTCGCTGGGCGCGGGGGGTGGGGTCGGGACGTCCTCGTCGGGCAGTGCGACGAGGGACAGCGTGGCCGCGAACGTGGTCCCGCCACCCGGGACGGTGATGCTGGTCGGCGCGAAGCCGTCCGCGACGACCTGCCACGTGCCGGGTTCGACGTTGGCGAAGGTGTAGACGTCGCTGCCCGGCGCTGACACCGGCGGGCCGAGCGTCACCCCGTCGCGGGTCAGCCGCACGTCGGCGTCGGTCAGCGGTTCGCCTGAGGACGACAAGGTCAGGGCGACGTCACCGGTCACGAGGTTCACCATCCCGAGGTCGATCTCGACCCGCGTGGTGCCGTCCGGTCGGACGTCCAGACCGCTGCGCGTCACGGGCGCGTGCCCGGGGATCTCCAGGTGCAGCGCGAACCGGTCCTGAGGGATCGTGCGACCGTCGCCGGGGACCAGATCCTCGAACGCGAGCTCGGCTGCACCGTCGTGACCGAGGTGCAGCGTCCGCGTGAGACGCCCGGCGGCATCGATCGTCGGGAACGGGGTCGTCTCCTGCAGCGTCACCTCGACCGTCGCGCCGGCTTCACCGCCGGTGACGACCACCTCGATGGTGCCGAGGCCGGACGGCAGCGTCTGGTCGAGGTCGAGCCCGGCGACGAGGTCGCCGCTGAGCGCGATGTAGCGGGTGACCGGCCGACCGTCGTAACCCGCTGGCGGAGAGAACGTGACCGCCCAGGTGACGCGGTTGTCGAGCCCCTCCAAGGCGTAGCGGCCGGCCCCGTCGGAGCTGGCCGTCAGCGTCCCGACGGTACTGACCGCCGTGACGTCGGCGCCCTCGATGCCGGCACCGCTCTCGCTGCGGACCTGGCCCGTGAGCTCGATGGTCGCGGTCGGCAGGACGATGTCGAGCTCGTTGCGCGAGCTGTCCGGACCATCCTGGTGGATCTCGAAGGCCTCGTCGACGACGATCGTCTCGCCGCCCCGGGTGGCCGAGATCTGCCACGTACCGGCCCGGGCCTGCAGCCGGTAGTTCTCGCCGTTGGCATCGGGTTCGGTGCTGGTGCTCCGGTAGGTCTCGCCGGGGCGCCGGGCACGGACCTCGACCCCAGCGATCGCGACCCGATCGCTGCCGCGCACCTCCACCACGCTGCCGTACAGCTTGGAGTTGGGCGCCGTCTCGAACGCGAGCGTGGCTGGCTCGGCCTTCGCCACACCGTCGTCCACGGTGACGACGATCGTCTGCGCGGGGAGGGCGTCGTCGGCGGGTACGACGTCGTCGTCCGCGGCGACCGTGACCCTCCACGTCGCCGCGACCTTCGGGAGCATCAGGGCGGCCACCCCCGTGTCGTCGGTCACGGCGACCTCCGTGTCGAGGTCGTCCGCCGTCGCGGTGACCGTGGCACCCGCGATCGCGCCTTCACCTTCGTCCGCCGTGCCGTCGGTGACCGTCACGGGGACCACGAGGACGGGTTCCAGAGCGACGTCGTGTTGCAACGCGTCTTCAGGGTCCGGGATGGTGACGTCGGCAGCCTCGATCGTCCGGGTCGCGGGGCGGTACCCCGCCGCGCTCCAGTGCAGCGTGGTCGCGATGCCGGTCGGCAGCCCGACGATCCAGGTGCCGTCCGCCCCGGTGGTCGTGGCAGCGGACCTGAGCGTCGCCGCCGAGCCCTGGCTGACCACGACCGAGGCACCGTCGATCGGGTCCCCTGGCTCGACCTCCGGCTCGGCCTCCGGCTCGGCCTCCGGATCGGGCTCCGGATCGGGCTCCGGATCGGGCTCCGCCTCGGTCACGACGCCGGTGACCGCCGCGAACCGCACGAGGGGCTGCGCTGGAGCGTGACTCGTCGAGGTGTCGCTGGTCGCGACCGGCACGGACAACGGAGCACCGACGACGTCGACGTGCGGCAGCGTGCCGGCCGTCTCCAGCCGGACCGCTGCCCCGCCGTTGGTCGAGTCGACGGTCCACTCCCCCGGGGCCAGGTCGGAGAAGGTGGCCGTCGCGACCGGCGGGGTCGCGTCGGAGACCGTGACGGTCGCCTCGACGGCGTCGAACTCGTCGCGGCTCGCGGTCAGCTCCAACCCGGCGAGCGAGGTGTCCCCCGCGACCGAGGTCAGGGTGACCGTCACGTCACGCAGGAGCGGCGTCAGGCCGACATCGCCCGCTTCGTGGCCGAAGAACCCGGCGTCTTCCTTTTCGTCGTACGGGGAGCCGGCTTCTTCCTCGAGGAAGTCAGTCTCCCCGTCCAGCGTGACCTTCACGGTTTCGTAGCCGCCCTTGGCGAACTCGATCGTCACCGGACCGACCTCGGTCGGCCTGGTCGGTAGCCACACGGTCCAGGCACCGCCATCCGCGGTCATCGCCGGTGACACGATCGCGCCGTCCGCACCGGTCGAGACCGAGATGCCCGGCGACGGTACGGCCGTCCCGGCGACCCGGACGTAGGGGTCGAGGGAGACGCCCGTGGGGGACGCCGCCTGCTCCGAGGCGGTCACGGTCAGCGCTTGCGCCGACGTGTCCGCGTGCGGGCGCGGCGTGAAGGTCGCGCTGTCGGTGCCCGTGGTCGTGATGGACCACTCCCCAGGCCACAGGACCAGCTCAGCCCGAGCGACCTCGGTTCCATCGATGGTGGTGGAGGTCGACTCGACCTTCAGTGCGTACGGACTCGGGTCGTTCGGCGCTCCGTCCGTCTGAGCAGTGACGGTCACCCCTGCCAGCGGAGAGCTGTCGCCCGACGTGCTGACGTCGACCGGCACGGTGACCGGCCGCGCCGTGAGTATCCGGTCCTCCGCCACGGGCGTGATCGGCCCCAGCGATCCCCCCGCGATGGTGACGGTCCCCGGGTTCAGGTCGCGGTAGCCGACGGCTGCCCACCTCAGGGTGACGCCGCGGCCCTGACGCACCCCCACGGTCCAGCGGCCGTTGCCATCGCTCGTCGTGACGATCGTCACCGTCGACTGGTTGGTGACCTGCTGCTCCATCCTCACCTCCGCGCCCGGCAGGGGCGGGGGCGACGGCGCGCCGGGGTAGGCGGCGCCGGACACGAGCCCGGTCACGGCCGCCCACCGGTAGAACTGGTCGACCTCCACGTCACCGGTTCCCTGTGGGACCCGGATCTCCGTCCCGGGCATGTCGACGTGCGGGAGCGCACCGGGCAGCGTCAGACGATCGCCGTCAGCACCGTTGAGCGACGTCACGTTCCACTTGGCAGGAGCCAGACCGATGAAGACCGCGCTGGCGACGTTGTCCGAGATCGTGACCGGGCGCGACTCGACGATCGTGCCCTGGTCCTGGCCGCTCGTCTTGATCGCCCTGAGCTGCAGGCCGACGAGCGAGGCGTTGCCGGCCGCGGAGGTCAGCGTGACCACGACGCTTCGGGCCGCGAACGTGAGGGTGATGTCGTCGAGGTCGGCATCCAGCTCGTCACCTCCGAACGTGGCGGCGTCGATCGTGACCGGCTCGTCGACGTAGCCGTCGAGGCGCAGGGTGAGGATGACCTCCTGCGTGCCGGTCGGCCGCTGCGGGAGCCACACCCGGAACGTCCCCTCCTCGCCGGTGGTCGCCGGGTCGAACAGCAGGCCGGTCGTGGTGCTGGAGATGGCGACGCCTTCGGCCAGGCTGGTCCCATCCGTATCATCCCCGAGGGGGTCGTTCGGGATCAGGACCGTGCCCGCGACGCTCGCGTACCGGTCGAGGACGAAGACCGGACCGTCGTCCAGAGGGTCGTCGCTCGGCTGCACCGTGACGTCCTCGGGCGCCGGCAGGCGGTGCGGCAGGACCTTGCCGTCGACGGTGAACTCGAGGCTGTCGGTGCCCTCCACGGAGAAGCTCCAGCTGCCGGGTGGGACGCTGAGGGTCGCCACGCCCGTGTCACCGGTGTCCTCGGTGACTTCCGCCGGAGCTGGCGAGGGCGACCCGACGTAGGTCGCTCGGACCGTGGCGCCCTCGAGCGGTGCGGTCGGGTTTGTGGACGAGGTCCGGACGGTGACAGCGACCTCCACGGGCTTGGCGGTGAGGGTCCGGTCGACGGTGGCAGTCCCGTTCGGAGACAGCACGACGGCCTCGTGGCACGTCGTCACGTACCCGGCCTTCGTGAACTGGACCCGGTAGGTCCCCGGCGGGACGTCGAGCTGGTACTTCCCGTCGGAATCCGTCTCGGTCGTCGCCACGTACGAGCCGCCGGGTGGCGTGTCACCGCACGCGGAGCCGTCGGCCGGATCACGGATGGCCGTGACCGTCACGTCCGCGAGCGGGTGCGGAACGGCGCCGTCGAAGTCCCTCCCCGTGACCGTGCCGTTGAGGTCCGCCGGCGCGAACAACAGCGTCACCTCGCCGAGCTCGAGCGTCCGGCCGGGTGGTGGGTCGACCTCCCGATCGATGATCTCGAAGTGTCCCGGGTCGTACCCGGTGTCCTCGCTGTCGGTGACCTGGAAACGGAGGACGTGCGGTCTCGCCTCGAGCCCCTCGAGGAGGAAGGCGCCGTGACCGGGCACCACGCCGTCGTCGGTACGCCGCTCGCTCGTCGTCACCGTCGCGACGGGGACCCCGGGATCGAGCGGGTCGAAGTCCGCGAGGGTGGTCCGGAAGGCGCTGACGGTCACCTCGAGGTCCCGGCGCGGGTCCTCGGTGGCAGCGTCCTTCCGGTGCATCGTGAAGCCCTCGGATCCCACGACCCAACCGGCCACGTTCGCCGGCCTCGCCTTCAGGACGACCTCGACACCGGTGACCAGCGTGTCGAAGCTGAACGTCAGCGGGGCCTCGCTGTAGGCATCGTCGTAGCCCTCGGCGGTGACCTTCAGGGCGTACCCCCTCGACGGGTCCTCCCGGGGCGGGATGCTGGAGGAGGGCCCGATGACGAAGGTGCCGTCCTCAGCCACCTCCGGTGCCGCCCCGACCGGCTCGAGCGTCACGAAGTCGACCACGGTCACCTCGGCCAGCGTGACCTCACGGGGGAACCCGCTCGCCGTCTCGCCACGCACGGTGCCTCGGACCTCGCCGTAGCGCTGCAGCGTGAGCGTCGTCGACGGGTACGGCAGGGTCCCGAGGTCGAACGCCACCGGCGTCGGGACCACGAAGTCGGTCCCTGCGTAGTGGACCCGGTAGCTCCACGGAGTCGTCCCGGTCCGGTGGATCGGCAGGTCCCTGAAGACCGCGGAGCCGATGGCGCAGCCGGAACCTCCGACATCAGGCTCGGCCGACGCGCACGTCACCCGCCGTTCCACCTCGTGCCAGATCGCCCCGTCGGAACGTTCGAGCACGAGCTCGGCCCCGACGATCGGACCGTCGACCAGGGCGTCGTTCGTCTCGTTCAGGCTCTTGCCACTGACGGCCACCTCGAGGATGCCGAGCCGGTCGACCGTGGCGACGGCCGGCGCGACCTCGAAGTCACCGGTACCGGGGGTGATGGTGATCGGACGCTCGACGTCCTCGACGTGATCCCCGGAGATGCGCAGGACGTAGTCGCCGGGAACGACGTCGTCGAAGGTGAACGCCCCGTCATCGTACGTGTCGGGCTCGAAGGTGAGCGTCTCCGTGGTCGCGTCAGGCTCCGTGCCGGAGGTGTGGGTCAGCTCGAGTTCCACGGTCAGCCCGGTCAGGATGTCGTGGTCGCCGTTCAGGTTGCCGAACGCGTCCTGGCCGAGGAAGGAGGGGTAGTCCGCGTCCACAGGGCGCAACCGCACGGTCCCCGTGACGTCCCGGGGCAGCGGCTGCATCGTGCGCGTGACGGTGAACGGCCGGTCGTCGGGGTCGATCGCCTCCAGGTCGAACGTGGGATCCGCGTCGGCAGCGGGCACGAGGTCGAGGACGAAGCCTTCGGCAGCGAAGTCGACGAAGACGGCCCCGGGGCGGAAGAAGGCCGGCATGTCGAAGACGCCGGGGTCGCCCTCGTGGTCGGCCGACAGCCAGTACTCGATCGTGGTTCCGGGCAGGATGCGCCGCACGACGGGGGGCTCGGGGTGCGGGGGTGGGGGGCTCGCGACGGTGTAGCTGAAGACGTTGGCGGCTTCGCAGCGGTACGGGTGCTCGCCGTCGACGCTCGGGCAGGTCGTCGCGGTCGGTTGGTAGAACGGTGCCTGGTCGAGCAACTCGAAGTCGAACGTCCCGCGCAGGCGGACCAGCGCGTCCGGGACCGGAGCCGTCACGCCGTTGGCGTTCTCCCACTGCGTGACGAGCCGCAGCGGCTCCGGGTCCGGCAGCACCAGGCCGTTGATCGTGCGGGTCTCGTTGAACCCGAGGCCGACGATCGGATCGGTGCGTCCCTCCACCCCGCCGAACCTCCGCGCGAACGTGCCGTGGGAGGTCCGGATGATCAGCTCCCACATGTACTGCTCGTCGAGATCGTCCGCGGGGATCCGATCGATGCGGTACTGGCCGTCCCCCAAGGTGGACTCGGCATCGCCCTGGGCGCTGACGCGCGGGACGGGAACGGTCCCCGGGGGGTCGAAGGGGTTGCCGCTGTCGGGATCGATCCGCCGGAAGGTGACGTCCGCTGCGGTGAAGGTCACCGGCACGAGGCCGCCGGCCTCGGAGACCCGGCGGATCGTGCCGGTGATGATCGGGTAGCGACGCAGGTTCGGGTCGAGCCGCACGGTCTGGCCGGCGACGAGGTCCACGCGGCGGACGAGCATCTCGTGGTCGAGCGGGACGGTCGTGGCACGTCGGGACGCGTCGGTCTCCGCGAGGTCGGTCTCGTTGACCGGGACCGCGAAGACGTAGCTGCCCGTCGGGAAGTTCCGCCGGAACTCGAGGTCGCCGACGGCGTTGGTGGTGGCGCACACGCCCGTGAACAGGTCGGTGACGCCATCGAGGGTGATCGTGCGGGTGCACTCGGTGACCCCGGCCGACAGCTCGATGCTCCGCTCGGTCCCGGGCGGGTGGACGAGTGGGTCCGGGATCACGATGACGTCCGCACCGCCCACCACCGAGGCCTGACCACCGGTCACGCGGAGCGCGAGGCTGGCGAGCGGCGTGATCAGGAGTCGTCCGAGGTCGAGCGAGCCCTCGGTCGGTACGCGGATCACCTGACTGAACGGCTCGTAGTTCGGTGCGACGATCCGGAGCGTGTGGGCGCCGGGGCTGATGCGTTCGAGCGCGAACCGCCCCTCCGCGTCGGGTGTGACGCTGATCGTCCCGCGTCCATCGGCGCCTTGGCCGTCGACGCTGATCCCGATGACCTCCGGGTCGACGAAGGTCGCCGCCGGCCGGGTGGCGTCGCGGACCTGGCCCGTCACCGTCACGCCCCCGACAGCGAGCGAGGACAGCCGCAACCGGATCGTGCCTCGTTCGTCGGGGAGGCGGAGCCGGTCACCGGGTTCGACGACCATGGCGAGGTGCTCGGAGACGTAGCCGTAGCGTTCGAAGCGCACGGAGTACTCGCCGGCGGGCAGACCGGACATCGAGAAGTTGTTCGCCGTACCGGTGGCATCGACCGTGGGCTCGGTCGTGGTGGTCGTCCGCCACTCGCCATCGACCCCGACGACGGCCACGCCGACGTTGCCGCAGGGCTGCGCCTCGATGCTCTGGCGTGTCCTCTCGAGGTTCGGATCCGGGTAGAGGCAGTTGCTGCCGCGCACGACCTCCTGCTCCACGAGGCCGCGCAGCGTCCCCGTGGAACGCCGCAGATCGCTGATCCGTGGCTGCACGAGGCTGCGGTCGACGACGACCTCGGTGGTCTGCGGCAGGAACCCGTCGGCGGAGAACGTCAGCTGGTAGGTACCGAAGGGGAGGGCGGGGAGGTCGAAGTTCCCGACGAGTCCGCTGCCGACCTGGTCGCCGGTGAGCGTCGTCGTGACACGCTCGATCCCCTCGCCGCTGAGGCCCACGGTGACCGCACCGACCCCGCGCCCTTCGCTGACGGTCCGGGCACGGATGGTGCCCATCCCGCTGACGAGCCTCGCGTCGACCCCCGAGCGTTGCTGGCCGCCGTCGAGGTCGACCACCAGCGTCGCGGTGGCGTACCCGTGGTGGGAGACGATGACCTGGTAGGTGGCGGGCGTCGCGAGGCCGCTGAGCGCCCACCCCCCGCCGTCCGTCGACCGGGCGGTGTAGATCATCTGCCCGTCGGTGACGGTGATCTCCGCCTCCCGCAGCGCTGCCCCACCGTCGTCGGTGACACGTCCGGACATCGCCCCCGAGGCGGGAACGAGGGCGATGTCGACGCCCACCTCGCGCGCCTCCTGCGACGTGGTGACGACCTGACTGCCGACCTCGAAGCCGGGGTGCATCGCGGTGACGCGGTAGAAGGCCGGCTCGACCAGGCCGCTCGACACCCTGAACGTGCCACGCTCGCTGGTCGAGGTCTCGACGCGCCCGAGCACCGCGCCGACCGGGCGCGCGACCGGCGTGAAGGCGGCCAGCTTCGTCTCGCCGCTGCCGCTGGTGGTGCCCTCGTCTCCGAACCCGATCTGCTCGATGACGACCCGCGTGCCGACGGGGTCGGTGGGTCCCGTGATCGTGCCCTCGACGACGATGGGGGGGCCGACCCCGTCGGCGTCGCCCTCGGCGTCGTCACCGGTGTCCGTACCGTCGCCACCGGCCGCGAGGACGGCCAGCAGCTCGGGGGAGACCGCCCACACCTTCTGCGTCTCCGCCGGGGAGTCGATCACCTGGGTCTTGACCACCACGGTCGCCGCGGCCCACACGGCCAGCACCGTGACCATCGCCACGAGGCGCAGCAGCAGCGGCGGGATCAGCGGTCGCTGCACGAACGTGGTCGTCGCCGTGACGGGTGCCCCCCTGCCCTGCACCTCGATCAACGCGCCGTGACGCACCTCCCTGAACCAGGAGCGCCCGACCGGCGTGACGCGGGTGGGCAGGTCGCGGTCCTCCCCCGGGGCGAGCACGATCTCGTGGTCGAGGAAGTCGACCACGACGCCGTCGCCGTGCCCGGCGAGCCGGACGTCGACGGGCCCCTCACCTCGGTTGTGCAGCTGCGCGACGAGGTGGGCCGCACGGCGGCCGCTCGTCACCGATGGTTCGAGGCCCACGGTGACGTCAGGACGGGCGCCCACGTGGACGGTGGTGGTCGACGTGGCCGGGCGCTGCAGCCCGTCCTGGTCGCTGACGCTGACGCCGATGCGCTGTTCACCGGCGGCCTGTGCCTCGGGTATCCGGATCCCGACGATCGCGGAGGCGACACCCTCGGGCGCGAGCACCGCGAGGTCATCGGGGAGGGTGATCAGGGATGGGTCGAGCCCGGTGACCGTGAGGGTCGGGGCCAGGGGTTCGTCCCCGTCGTTGACGATCGTGACGTGCAGCTCGGCATCGGCCCCGGGCCGGAGCTCGATCGACGCTGGGGCGATGGCGAGCCTCATGGCCGGGCTCCGCGCGACCCACGCCGCAGCGCGGGTGGCGATCGGCGGCCGGCCGGCGCGCTCACGAGTGGAAGTCCACGGTGATCGTCGCCCCGGCCTGGACGAAACGGGTCTCCGAGCCGGCGATCGGGCCGCCGGCCGGGATGCGGAACTCCACCACGTACGTCTCCGGGGCCTCGAGGCCGATGATCTCGTAGGTCCCATCGGCAGCCGTGACGGTCTGGGCGACCACCGTCTGCGGGTACTCGGCCTGCTTGTAGACCAAGACGCCGACGCCGGACTCCGGGGTCGCTCCCTGACCACTGGTGACCGTGCCCCGCAACCGAGCCTGGTGCTCGAGGACGACCGAGACCTCGCGCACGTCCCCGCCCCTCAGGTCCACGAGCTGCGTCTGCGGTCGTGATCCCGGCCGGCTGAAGGTGATCGTGTAGACCCCTGGCGGGACCTCGTCGAGCCGGTACCGACCCGGCGGGACGTCGCTGCTGATCGTCCGTCGTTCGAGTTCGCCGTCGTGCAGCACGATGACGACCCCGCTGAGCGCCTCGCCAGCCGGGTCCGTGACCATCCCGTGGACCGAGGCGGTCGCCGGCGCCAGCACGGCGTCGACACCCGAGCGAGTGGCGGCCGGGCCCGGCACCAGTTCGACCGACAGGGCCTGGGTCGTCATCCCCCGACGTGCGAACGTGACCGTGTAGGTGCCGGGAACCGGCAGATCGTCCACGAACCAGGTCCCGACCTCGTCGGCGCTCAGCGAGGTGGTCTGGCTCTCGACGTCCGCGCCGACGATCGTGATGTCGACCCCCCCGAGCCCTCGTCCCTCCGGATCGGTGACCCGTCCGGTGAGGCTGCCGCGACCGGAGGTCAGCACGACCTGCAGGCCGAGCACGCGCTCCTCCGCATCCAGTGGCACCGTGACCGAGTGGTCGAAGTACCCCTCGGCGGTGACCGTCAGCGTGTAGGTCCCCGGGGTGGGCAGGTCACGCAGCTCGAAGGAACCGCGGTCCGCACCGCTGCTGAGCGTGCGCGTCGGGGTCGTGGTGACGCCGTCCGTGGCCGAGATCGACACGTTGGGGAGCGGTTCGCCGGACGTGTCGACCACCGTGCCGGTGATGCGACCGTCGCCGCGTCGCAGCAGCACCTCGAGCCCGTCGCGTTGTTCCCCCGCCTGCAGCGCGACGGTGCTGGCGTCGGTCGCGAACCCCGGCTTGGAGACCAGCAGGTCGTAGGTCGCCGGCGTCGGCAGGTCCTCGAGCACGAACCTTCCCGTCGCGTCGAGCTCGACCGAGGCGACCACCGCGGCGGCCGGTTCGAGGTCGGAACCCTCGATCGATGCGCCAGGGATCTCGACCGCGACCGTGGCGCCGGTGACGTCCTCGCCGAGCACGGTCCCTGCGACCGATCCCGGTCGACCGACCAGCGTGATGTCGATGTCGTCCGGCGATGCCGTACCGGAGGTGATGTCGACCGGCTCGGCCTCCGCGACGCTCTCACCCTCCGGGTACCAGCGCTCCCCGAACCCGGCGACGTCGACCCGCAGGAGGTAGGAGCCCTCGGCGAGCGAACCGAAGCGGTACCGGCCCCCCGCGTCGGTGACCGTGGACCGGATCGGCAGCGTCGGGCTCGCCGCGTCGAACAACGCCACGGCCGCGCCGTCCACACCACCCGCGGTCGTCGAGGTCACCCGACCGGAGATGCCCGCCGAGGTCGCCCGTGCGGTGTCGTGGGAGCCGAACCCCTGTGCCAGCAGCTTCTCGCTCGCGGCCGCACGGTCGGCGACCGATCCGAAGGCCTGGAGGATCACGAAGGCGAACAGGGACATGACGGCGAGCAGACCGAGGAACGTCAGCAGGCGGCGGCCGATCCGTGGTCGCTGCATCACCACCGCGACGGCGTCCACCGAGACCGCCCCCGCTGCGGCCGTGAACGTCACCAGCCGGACCGCCGGGACACCGAACCACGGACGCTGTCCGGTGATCGTCGCCCTGGTCACCCCCTGTTCGCCCGGGAGCAGGCGAACGGCGGGAGGCTCGAAGATCGTCGTGGTGAGACGTTCGGGGTCGACCGCCGTGAACGACACATCGGCGATCGTGTTGCCGGTGCTCGCCGGGTGGAGGAGGACCGATCCGTCCCGGCCGATCGTGATCGCCTCGGGTTCGACCTTGAGCGTGAGCCCCTCGAGCGGGGTCACCACGAGGTCGAACGCGAGGAGCACGGCGGCGTCGTCCTCCGCCGTCGGCTCGCTCACCTCGATGGCGACGCTGCGCCGACCCGACGGGAAGGCCTCGGGCAACGTGAACGCGACCAGCACGTCACGCCGCTCCCCCGGGAACAGGTCGAGGACGGTGTCGCCTACCTCGATCCAGTCCGGGTCCAGCCCGAGCACCCCGACCTGGAACGAGCGGATGATCCGGTCGACGTTGGTGACCTCGACCTGGACGACGGCCGCCTCGCCTCTGGTGACGAACACCTCCGCCGCGTCGATGTCAGCGCGTACCCGGTCGTTGCCACCGCTGGTCCGTGGCGCGACGTCCAACCCGTCGAGGTCCATCACCGCACCCGCAGGGTGGTCTGCGCGACGCCCGCCGCGGTGACCCGCTGCATCACGGTCAGGGACCGGCCGTCCGGTGTCGACACCGTGATCGTGTAGGACCCTGCGGGGAGGTTGCCGACGCGGAACCGTCCGACGTCCGCGCTCGGAGCCGAGGCGGTCGTGGTCCGACGGGTCGTCTCACCGTCGGAGATGCTGATCTCCGCCCCCGCGATCGGCGCGTCGTTGTCGCTGCGATCGACGACCCGACCTTCGATCGCACCGACCGACGACCGCAGCGTCGCCGACGCGTGGCCGGTGGGGTCGGACGCGTCGATCGTCACCTGGACGGTCTGGCGCTCGAACCCCTCGGCGTCGAAGCTCACGGTGTAGGTGCCGGGCAGGGCGAGCCCGGGGAGGCGGAAGGAGCCGATGTCGCCGCTGGTCAGCGTGTCGGTGGTCAGCACGCCGCCGCTGCCGGTGACGGTCACGGTCACCCCACCGAGCCGCTGTCCCCTGGCGTCGTCGACGATGCCGGTGATCGTGCCCGTGGCGGCGGGCAGTTCGATGGTGAAGCCACGGACCTCCTCGCCGGCTTCGAGCCGGACGGCCTGGGTCTCGCCGGCGAACCCCTCGGCGGTGAACGTGAGCAGGTAGGTCGCCGGCGTCTCGAGGTCGGTGAACTCGAACGCGCCGATCTCGCCGCTGGTCGGCGTGGTCGTCGTGAGCTCGTCATCACCACGCTGCGCGACGATCTGCACCCCACCGACCGGGATGCCGTGAAGGTCGAGGACCGTGCCGGCGATCGCCCCCCGAGCCGCGGGCAGACGGACCGGGTTGACGGTCGAAAGCTCGCCCCCGCCGACGACCTGCGTCACCTCGACGGGGTCGTAGTTCGCGGCCGTGTAGGCGATGCGGTAGGTCGCGGGGGCGACCAGGCCCGTCGCCTCCCAGATCCCGTTCTCGTCCGTCGTCACCGTCACGGGCGGCAGCTCGTCGACGAGGTCGACGGCGACCAGTTCGACGCGGGTCACCACGGCGTCGCCGTCACCGGCCACGACCTGCCCACCGAGCGCTGCCGGGAGCCCCTCCAGGGTCACGGTGGCGGCCTCGGCGGTCTCGGACGGGCCGACCAGCAGCTCGCCGGCGCTCGCGGCATCCGAGGCGGACGGCCACCAGCGTTCCTCGAAGCCGGGCGCACGCAGCCGCAGGCGGTACCGCCCGGGGAGCAACCCGTCGAGCTCGTAGGCGCCGTCGCCGTCGGACGCGGTCGCGGTCACGACCTGCCCGTCGAGATCGAACACCTCCACGGTGACCCGCTCGACCGGTGCGGCCGTGCTCGCCGCGACCAGATCCCCCGTGACCGAACCGCCGACCAACGCCACGTCGAGGTGATCCTGGTTGATGCCCTCGTGGAACGAGGACGGGATCACCTTCACCGGGTCGGGTGTACCGAACGCGCTCTGGATACCGAACAACATCACCAGCGCCCACAGCCCCACGATGGAGCCGAGCGTCAGCAGGGTGATCACGCCCGGGGTGAGCACGGCCTTCTGCCGGTACTGCACCTGGGAGGTCTCGACGATGTCGCCCGACCTGGCCGTGACGGTGACCGCGTGCTCGACGGGTGCCCCGGTCCACTTGCGCTTGGCCCGGACGAGCAGATCGGAGGTGGTGTGTTGGTCGACACGCAGCGCCATCCGCGACCGGTTGAAGGTCAGCTCGCAGACGCGTTCGGCGTCCACCGCCTCCACACGCACATCGAGCGGGGTGTTCCCGGCGTTGTCGAGCACGACCTCGAAACGTCCCGATCGCCCACCGGTTCGGACCGGTGGTTCGACCCGCATGGAGAGCGCTGGGAGGACCGGGACGTCGACCGTCAGCCACAGCTCGGTGGGCCGGAGTGCGTCCGAGCCGGGTGTCACGACGAGCAGGCCCTCGTGGGTCCCGGCCGGCAGGGTCGGGTGGAAGCGTGCCTCGAGCTCAACCTGCAGGCTCTCCTCGGGGAACAGCGTGATGCGTTCCGGGTGTTGCGTGGTCGACTCCGCCATGAGCGAGAGCAGGTCGAGCGTGACCGTCTCGATCACCGGGGTGGTGTTGTGGATGCGCACCGCGAGCTCGACGGGTTCCCCGACCGTGAGCTGCACGCGGGGTGTGAGGAGGTCGGCCCGAAGCTGAGGTGGACCGAGGTCGAGGTCTGTCGTGGGTGCGTGGCCGTTGGTGGACAGGACCGGAGCCAGGTCGCGCGGCGGCACCTCGACCACCACGGGCAACGCTGCCGGCCGCGCGAGGCCCGAGGCACCGATGACGAGCACGCTGAGCTCGTGGCTCCCGATCGGCAGCGGTGCGTGGAAGGCCACCTCGAGCTCGGCCTGACGGGTCTCGTGCGGGAGCAGGGTGATCTGGTCCGGGAACTGCCGCGTCGAGATCCCGACGGGGGAGAGCAGATCGAGCGTCACCGACTCGATCACCGGGGTCGGGTTGACGACCTGCACCACGAGGATGATGCGGCCGGTGCCGCTGAAGCGGACGACGGGGGTCAACACCTCGGCCTGGAGCTGAGGGGGGCCTTCCGGCGCGACGTAGTCGAGGCTCACGTCGCCTGCTCCGTGCCAGGCGGCTCGATCACGATGCTGTCACCGGGGTCGGCCTCGACGTTGAAGCGACCCGAGTCCTCGATCACCGCGGAGCCGCGCCGCCCGATGGCACGCCCCCCGGCTGCGCTCGGCTCCGTCCGTCCGAACGTCCTGCGCCGCAGCGACCGTGACGCCGTGCCCGTCCGGTCGGTGGTCGCGAGGACGAGCGCGGTCGGTGGGTCGTTCACGGGGACCGCCACCGGCGGGCCGGCTGGTGCCTCGACCAGCATCTGGATCGCTGGGCGTGGCGCCACCGACAGGGCGTTCCACAGATCGGTCGTCGTCGTGCTCTCGTCGGGCTCCAGCGACACGACGGGGGTGGGACGGGCGGCCCGCAGCACGTCGCTCAGGTGCTCGTCGGGGATGGCCCGGTGGGCGGCCAACAGTCGCATCACGCGCCCGAGGAGGTCGTGCTCGACGCTCGGACCGCCGCCCCAGACGCTGATCTGGTAGCGGGCGCTCAGGACCCGAACGGTGGCCTCGCGCGCGAGCCCTCCTCCCGATCGGGGGACGACCCGGCTGCCCGTGGACTGTTCCTTCGAGGGTGCGACGGCGTAGAGGAAGATGCTGACGAGGGGGGTCGAGCGCCGCGACTCCCAGTCACGTTCCGGCGGGTCGAACCCGATCTCGGCGATGCCCGCGGGCAGCGGGACGGCAGCCCGCAGCCACCGTTCGAGCGCTCGGTCGAGTTCCTCGATCATCGCTCACCCACCGCCGATCAGCGTGGCTGCCGTCTGCAGGATCGTCACGGGCTCGACGACGCCTGGCTCGAGGAGCCCGGCGAGCCGGAGGACCCACACGGTCGCGCTGACGGCCAGGGCCGCGCCGGCCAGCACGCCGGCGGTGACGAAGGGCCACGTCGCGGTCGGGATCCGGTACGGCTGTGGGACGAGGACGGGCTTGGTGACCTCCACGATCCGGGGTGGTGCCTCCGGGGTCTGCGGGCGGGGCAGGGTCGCCGAGCAGCGGACGCAGCCGGTGGTGCCCGGCTCGTTCATCTCGCCGCAGCTCCAGCAGGCTGTCGCACCGAGGACGGTCGCGCCGCCGGCGCCGGGCAACCGGCGGCGGGCTCGCTTCTGGGCTCCTCGTTCCGGCGCCGGCGGCGACGCCCAGAAGAGCGGGTAGTCACAGCGAGGACAGAACCAGGCCGCGGTCGGGCGCGGGGATTCGCCCACCGCGAGCAGCCCGCAGCCGGGGCACTCGACCTCGGCCTCACCCGTGCCGTGCTCCGAGCCGTTGCCCGATCGTGCTCCGACGACGTGATGCGCGGTGGGCTCACCCTCCGTCGGGACCGGCGGTGCCGCCACCGACGCCTCCGCGGTCGGAACCGGGGTGCGGGCCTCCTCGTCGTCACGCACCTCGGCGCGCTCGCCCGGCGTCTGCACGACATCGGGCGTACGGGGTTCGCTCATGGCGTCTCCGATCCTGGGTCGGAGGACACGACGACATCGACGCCGAGGTGCGCGGGGACCTCGTCGCGGACGAGCGCGACCAGCTCGTGGTGTCGCAGGTGCCCGGTCGATCCGAGCCGCACCACGACACGGCCGTCGCTCTGGTGCCCCTCGTCCGCAGCGAGCACGCACCCCGGGTCGTCGATCTCGACGGGACCGCCGGTGATGGCTTCGAGGACCAGACGCAGGCCCTCGGCCGTTCCGCGCCACGGGAGGGCGCGGCCGAGCGCCGTCACGATCCGCCGCTGACGGTCGATCGGCAGGTCGTCGTCCAGCACGTCGTAGCCGAGCCAGGTCCCGAGCAGCGCGAGCATCCCGGGCGTCGTGACCGTGGGGTCCACGATGTGCTCGATGCCGTCCGCGCCGGCCCGCAGGGTCGCCCCGATCCGCTCGAAGATGGTCGTGAACCGGACGAGCAGGTCGTCGTCGCGCATGCCGACCGGCAGCTGTCCCACCAGCCAACCGGGTGGGTACTGGTGCGCGTCCGCGCGGTGCTCGGTCACCCTCACCGGACCACCACCTGGTTCGCGCCGACGAGGAACAGCGCGCCGGGATCGAGCGTGATCGCCGCGACCATGTCCCCGAGCCGCTGGCCGTTGCGGAGGTCGTACTCGAAGAGCGCGAGCTCGTCGACGACGGCCACGCCCGGGACCTCCTCGATCAGGGAGATCAGGACCGCAGCGTGGAGGTCCACGCCGAACGACCACCCGTCGCGTCGGGGCCCGCCCTCGAGCGGGCTGAGGAACCTGGCGATCGCGGCGTCCACGCGCTCGCGCACCGCGTTGGCCGATCGTCCCTCCGTGGCTCGCAGCCTGACCACGACGCTCACGCCCTGGTAGTACGGGGCGCTGACCCGGACGAGCGACCCGAGGGTGCGTCGGGCATCGAGGTGCTGGCGGACGGTGGCGAACAGCTCCGGGGTCAGCGCGAAGTCGTCGAGCTCGAGGGCCCGCGGATCGCGGTCGCTGGTCGGCACCACCAAGACGTGCACCGGATCGAGCGGGGTATCGGGGACCACGCAACGGGCCCGGGCCACCTGGGGCGACGCCTCGAGGGTGAGCTGCTCGAAGTCCGACGGCGTCACGGCCCGCTGGCCGGTCCGCAGGGTCCTCGGCCCCCGGACCTTCACCTCGTCGACGGTCTCGGCATCGACGCCGCCACGCGCGGGGTGCAGGTTCGTGACCCGGTCGACGTACGCGATCGCGGTCCGCAGCGCCGTCAGCCGCTCGGCGGCGATGTTGCCGGCCGCGCCACCGCCGGTGCGGTAGGTCGGGAGGGTGACCTGCGCACCGAAGGGTGGGACGGCGCCGTGTTGGACGCTGGTGCCATCGGGGTAGCGCACCCGGGGCCCGAACTCGATCGACCCGGCCGACTCGTCGAAGACGACGTGGCGGTCGGCAGGCCCGGAAGCGCCGAAGTCGGCCACCTCGGTGTAGGTCTGGGGGGCTCCGTCGACGGTGACGACCACCTCCTCCGCCTCACGCCGGGGAAGGACCGGCCGGTGTGTCAGCGCGAAGCGCTGCCCCGGCGTGCCATCGCTGCTGCCGAGGACCTCACCGAGCACCGTCCGTGCGTGCTCGGCGGCGACCGTGCCGCCGAGGGAGACCGCGGTCAGGTTCGTCAGCTTCGGTGAGGAACGGAACGTCGGCTGCCCCTCCTCGGCCTCGAGCAGGCGGACGCGGAGCCAGTGCAGGCGTTGCCCGCCGAGCAGCAACGGCCGGTGACCATCCGGGACGACCATCCGGACGGCACCGCCCTGGTTGAGGCCACCGGTGGTGTCCTTGATCACCTCGGTCGCGAGCCAGTGCTCGCCGGACCACACCTCCCAGGTGATCGGCACGCGGGTGGGGTCGACCCCGATGCCACGTTCCGCGGTCTGGATCGTGAGCTCGACCACCTGTCCCGCGAGCGGGACGTCGAACCCGAGGTTGAACGCGTCGCCTGGAGCCACGGGCTCGGAGGAGAAGCAGGTGACGGTGTCGCGGTCGTAGTGCAGCTGCGGCAGCACGTCGGTGTAGGCCGTCTCGCTGGTGGAGGTCAGCGCCCCGGTCACCGTCGGCTGCTGGATCCGGAGCGTGTCGACGGTCGAGAAGACGATCGTGCCCCCGCCAGCGGTCGTGACCTCCGTACCGGCCGGGATCACCACCGGTTGCTCGGTCGGCGCGGACAACCAGAAGGTCAGCGGTACGCGTGCGGGAGCGGCCGAGAACGGGGACGTGCCGAGGAGGTTGAGGAAGTCCACGTAGAGGCGGTCGGGAACCTGGTTCAGCCGGTAGATCACCTGCTCGCTCATCCACGCGAACAGCTCGATCAACGCCACGCCGGGGTCAGCCACGTTGTGGTTGGTCCACTCCGGGGTCAACGACGGGATCATCCGCTTCGCCTCGTCCACGAGGTCCTGGAAGCGGCGGTCGTCGAGGTTGGGGACCGGCAGGCTCACTGGTGGCCTTCTTCGTCGTCGCCGGGTATCAGGTAGAACGGGTGCACGAGGTTGCGCGGATCGTTGGTGGACCGGACCGTGTACGCGACGTCGATCAGCACCGCCCCGCCCTCCTTCGGGTCGGGCGTGACGCTGACGCCGTCGATGCGGGCCCGCGGTTCCCAGCGCGCCAGCGCCTCGCGGACCGCGTCCTCCATCAGTCCGAGGGTGTTGGCGTTGATCGGTTCGAAGAGCAGGTCCCAGATCCCGCAACCGAAGGCGGGACGCATGGGACGTTCCCCGATGGCGGTGGACAGGATCACGCGCATGGCCTTCTCGACGTCGGCGTGTCCGCCCTCGAGCGCGATCGACCCGTCGGCGTCGACACGCATCGGGAAGGCGAACCCCTGCCCGATGAAGGACGGGGTGTCGGCGTCGCCGATCCGGTGGCCGGCCATCAGTTGAGCTTCACCATCCCACCCTTGATCTGGGTCATGGCCGAGCCCTCGAGCTTGGCCTGGACCCCCTTGGCTTCGAACGCCGTTCCCCCGTCGATCTTGGCGCCGGTGGACGCCTTGATCGAGGCAGCCTTCTGCGCCTTCATCGTGAGGTCCCCGTCGGAGGTGACGGTGACCTCCTTGGCCTTGATCACCAGCTTCTCATCGTCCGTCAGGGTCAACGACGCTCCGCCGGTCTTGAGCGCGAGCGGCGTGCCCTTCGCGGCTTCGATCGAGATGCCGTCCTCACCGATCAGGACCTTGGTCTTGCCGTCGGCGAGCTTGATCTCCACGTGCCGGTCGGCCTCGTCGGACCCGTCGCTCAGGGTGATGGCGTGGCCGACCCGGGAGGCGAGCACCCGTCGCTCCACCTTGCCGTCGGCCACCACGGCATCGTCGAACGGGGCCGCCTTGCCGTTGAACATGCCACCGAGCACGAAGGGTGCGCGCGGATCGCCGCGCTCGAAGCCGACAACCACCTCGTCATCGACCTCGGGCCGCAGGTCGAGCCCCCGCTCCTTGCCGGCGCCTGGCGTGACCACCCGCGCCCACTCGCTCTCGGTGTCGTCACCGAGGGAGGGGAACCGGACCTTCACCCGGCCGAGCTGCTCCGGGTCCTGGTTGTTGGTCACCACCCCGATCAGGAGGCCACCGCTGGCCCAGCCGTCCAGTGCGCCGGGCAGCGCGTGGGACCCGGGGCCGGCCTCCACCCGGTGTCCGGTCGAGGCGAAGCGGGTGGTGACCTGCTGACCCTCGGCGAACTCGTGCACGACCTCGGTGACGTAGTAGACGCCGCTCAGCTTCTTGCCGACCTCCTCGATCCGGACGGTGCCGCCTGCACGGACCGCGGGGTTGCCGTTCGCCGTGCCCTCGACCTCGAGCCCGGCGCCCACCAACCGTCGCGCGATCGCACCGGCCAGGGCGTCGGCCTCCGGTCCGTCCCGCACGGTGGTGGACGCGACCGTGAGCGGACGACCGAACTCGCCGCGGGCACGGTCGTGCTGCTCGGTGACGAGCAGCGCGTCGGAGCCGAGGTCCATCGGATCGGGAGCCTCGGTGACGGCTCCCGCGGTTCCCTCGACACCCTTCTGCTGCGCCGGGTCCCAGCTGTGCACGGCGACCGATGCGGGCGTGGCCGTGCCCGAGTAGCGCGCCGAGAAGCTCTGCAGCCCGTCCGAGTACTCGAGGGTCGGGCCGTCGGCCGAGGTCGGGCGCGGACGGAAGTGCAGGGTGTCGCCCGTGGTGAACCACTCGTAGCCGAGCATCGAGGCCAGTTCGCTGACGAAGTGGTGGTCGGTGCCCGACTGCAGGAGGTAGGAGACCACCGTGTCTCCACCGACGACGTCCGACTCGAGGCCGTGCCGCTGCGCGATCTCCGTGACGATGGTGGCGGGGGTCTTCTCGAGGTGTGCGGTGAAGCGCGAGGAGGCGATGAGGCGGTGGCTGGCGTCGTGGGCCCTCACCTCCAGCACGGGCGTGCTGCTCGCCTCGTCCTGACGAGCACCGACGGTCGTGATGCGGCCGGTGAAGACGCTGGTGAGCGCGTTGGCGTCGGTGTGGAACGACACCTGCAGCGCGGTGCCCACCTGGAAGGTGTCGGCGTCGAGGATCGCGAACCAGGGGTCGTCGAACCGGAGCGTCGCGACGCCAGCCCGTTGCACGGACAGTTCGACCCGGAGCCAGACGAGTCGTGATGCGACCTCGGAGCGCAGGTCCTCGCCGTCGAGCTTCACCGTGGGCGTCTGGGTGCGGATCGAGGTCTTCACGTCAGTTCTCCAACGTGGGGACGTCGAGCCGGGTGCCTGGACGGAGCGCGAACGGATCGTGGACGGCGTTGGCCTCCGCCAGCCTCCGCCAGATCGTCGGGTCGTCGTAGTGGATGGCCGCGATCCGATCGAGCGTCTCGCCCGGCTGGACGCGGTGGCTGCGGGCGGGCATGGGCGTGCCCGAGGTCGGGTTCTGGCGGGGGTAGTCGTTCTCGTCCTGGTACTGGGTCAGGTCGAGCGTCGCGAGCGCGCGCAGGGGTTCACCGGTGGGCGAGAAGAGGTTGAAGCTGATCGCGAGGCGCGTGATGACGGCCTTGAAGGAGTGGAAGGAGCCCCAGTGGAACTGCACCCACGCCGGCCGACCGTTGTGCTGCGCCGCGTCGAAGCCCGGCAGATCCTCGTCGATGCGGATCAGCGTCGTGAGCGCATCCGTGAAGGTCGTGACGCTCTCGCCGGTGCCGGTCGTGTCGAACAGCAGCTCGAGCCCCGGGATCCGTCCAGACTGCCCGCCGCCGAAGCGCTGGGTGGGTGCCTGCTGACCGGGGATCTGGCGACCCTCCCAGCTGCTCTCGAGGACGACCTCCAGCTTGGCGGGGTTGAACAGGCAGTCCAGCCTCGTGCCCGTCTCGGTCTGCAGGTAGGCCTTTTGCGGCGTGCTCATCGGTGGACCGCCGGGCGAGACGGGTGGGAGGTCGTCATCACGTCCCCTTGAAGGTCTGGGCCGAGAACCCGTGGTGGCTCAGCTCGAGCTCCTCGTCGGGGACCCCGTCCTGCGTCACCGCGAAGGTCGGCCCCCGCCACCGCACCGGCATGGCGTCGATCAGGTTCCACGAACGCAGGCGCTTGCCCTTCGAGCTGACCATGGTGATGCCGACGGGTCGCCGCACCACCTTCCCGTCGGACGCGAACCGGTCCCCCGCGGAGGCGTTGAACCAGTCGAACAGCTCGTCGTCCCAGGTGACGCCGCGCTTGAGCACGATGTTGGGCCACGACACCCGGCCAGGCAGGTGGTGGACGAAGCCGTTGACACCGCCCTCCGCGAAGTGCTCGACCTCGAGCGTGATCTCGAGACCGTGACACTCCGAGAAGGACCCCGCGGGGACGCCATCGATCTCCACGATGAACGCGGCGGTGTTGGTGCCGGACTCCCGGAACATGGTCTCGGCGGACATCAGCGACCTCCCGGTCGGCCGGTGGAGCGACCGACCTCCTCGATCCGGGCCCGCTTCCTGATCGGCGCCGGATGGGGCGCGACGGCGACGTCGGTCGCGTCGACCTCGCGCTCCGTCGGGACGGCGTGCAACCAGGGGCTCGGTGCTCCCTGGGACGCGGCACGCCCGAACATCGCGCGGGCGGCATCACTGACCGGGGTCGGCGTGGGCCGGACGCTCGGTCCCGGTGCTGCGATGTCCGATCCGGTGACCTCCTCCGCGGCCACGTCGACCACGACGTGGGGCGCCGACGTGCTGTCGTTGGTCCCGGCGCCGAGCAGCTGGTCGACCTCCTGGGGGCTGCCGTAGTTGACGATCCGGTAGACCTCGCGCAGGTGGGCGAGATCCGCGGCGAACAGGTCCCTGACGTCGCGCGGGCTGAGCGGTCCGACCGACCCGAGGCGCGTGACCACCCGTGCCAGCACCACGAGCGGCAGGGACGGATCCTCGGGTCCGCGGACGCTGCCGTCCTCGAGCGGCTCGACCTCGTCGGCGGCGGTGGCGAGGCGCATCGTGCCCTCGCGGTGGAGCACCCCGTCCACGTCGAGGAACCCCTTCGGCAGGACGAAGGGGAACTCGGTGCGGAGCTCCGACACGTGTGGCTCCTCGGCGTCCGGGTGGGAACGGGCTAGCGGCGGTCCGCTCGCCTCGGTCGAGGCGCGACCGGACGCGTGGGGTGGCGGGTCGCCCGCCACCCCGACGCGTCGTCGGTCACTTCGCGACCCGCTCGATCCGGTCGACCGAGATCGTGACGGTCTCCTCCACGAAGGCGTCGGCGCTGGCGTCGAGTCCGGTCGTCGACCAGGACATGATCCAGGCGCCCTCGATGTTCCAGCGCCCCGTCTCCTCGTTCTTCCGGTCGTAGAGGACGATGGAGCCGGTCTTGCGCTCGGTGTCGCCCTCCTCGGCCACCTTCTTGTGCCAGTCGAGCAGCGAGTTGTCGGCGGTCAGGTTGCGGGTGAGCGTGATGGGCGAGAACGTCACCCGACCCGGCGACATGTAGTAGTAGCGCTTGCCCTCGTCGGTGGTGTGCTGGCTCGGGACGGGCTCCACGCTGTAGCTGATCCCGTCCACCCGCTTGAAGCGACCGATCTCGACGCTGTCGATCTCCAGGGCGAACAGCGAACCGAGGTAGCCGGTCTCGTACTCGATGGTTGACATGTGCTGGTCCTTTCGACCTCTCCGGGTTCCTGACGTCTACGGGTGGGCCGGCGCACGGCGGCGCCGGCCCACGGCCACCTCAGGCCGTCGTCTCCTTGAGCTGGCTGATGCGGAAGATCACGAACTCGGCCGGCTTCACCGGGGCGATCCCCACCTCGATGATCAACTTGCCCTCGTCGATCGACTCCGGCGGGTTGTTCTCCGCGTCGCACTTGACGAAGTACGCCTGCTCGGGCGTTGCCCCGACCAGGGCGCCGGAGGTCCACAAGCCACGCAGGTACGCGTTGAGGGTGCGCTTGACGCCCTCCCAGAGCTTCACGTCGTTGGGCTCGAACACCACCCACTGGGTGCCGTTCATGATCGTCTGCTCGACGGTGTTGAACAGCCGCCGCACGTTGACGTAGCGCCAGTCGGAGTCCGACGACAGCGTGCGTGCCCCCCACACCCGGATCCCTCGCGTGCCGAAGGGACGGATGCAGTTGACCCCGATCGGGTTCAGCAGCCCCTGTTCGGCCTTCGTGATCGGCCGCTCGACGTCGAGCGCACCGCGGATGACCTCGTTCGCCGGCGCCTTCCACACACCGCGAGAGTCGTCGACCCGGGCCCACAGACCGGCCATGTGGCCGCTCGGCGGGACGAGGATCTCGGAGTCACCGTTGGTGGCGGCCGGGTTCGAGACCTGGATCCAGGGGTAGTACATGGTGGCGAAGGGCGAGTCGTACATCGCCACGTCCGAACGCCACTCCTTGATCTCCTGGACGCCCATGCCCGGTGGTGCGTCGAGCACGGCCATGCGGTTGGCCTGCGCCTCGCAGTGGCCGATCAGCGCGGTCTGCACCGACTTCCACATCTTGAGGTCGATCGTGCCGTCCTCCTGGGTCGCCGCCGTGACGAGGTCGGGGACCGCGACGATCGTCACGTCGTCGGCGATGACGAGCCCGTTGATGCCGTGCCGCTTCGTCTCGGAGCCGGCGAAGGTCGGTGTGCGGACCTCGAGCGGCTCCCGGGGCGCGGGCTCGATGGCGTACAGGCCGGCCTTCGGCATGGCCATCAGCAGGTCGAGGTCCTCGGTGAGCTCCACCTTGGTGGCGACCGCGACGCGCTCGGAGTGTTCCTTCAGCGTGTCGACGACGTTGTTGTCGCCGGCGAGGGACAGCCCGGCGTAGCTCTCCACGACCACACCGTCCTGCAGGACGTTGAGGTCGAACACGGGCTCCGGGTCGGCCCCGTCGTCCGCCGGTTCGTCCTCGGACGCCTCGATGCTGATGCTCAGCCCGTCACCCGGTCCGATCGAGGTGAACTCGAGGACCTCGCCGAGCGCACGGTCCGCCGCAGGCAGCGCGAGCGTGCCGGGCTCCGTGGAGGCCTGGTTGTGTGGGACCCGGACGATGTAGCAGACCGAACCGCCGTTGAGGAACCAGCCGTAGACCGAGTGCGGCAGCATCGCCCCGGGGGTGAAGCCGCCGTAGAGGTCCTCGAACTGGGACCAACTGGTGACCAGGCGGGGCTTCAAGCCCTCCGGGTCGGACGGATCGTCCTTCGGCGCCGTCGCCGTGAAACCGACGAAGGCGGCGATCGCCGTCGCGCCGGTCGACAGCGATGCCGAACCCGACGGCACCTCTTCGATGTAGACCCCTGGGGTCAGGTAGCTCGCCATGCGTTTCCTCCAGTGATGACTGTGCCGGTGGGCGCCGCGGCCGACGGCTGCCGGTCGCGCTTCAGATGTGTCTCGATGGGCGTTGCGTCGTGCGTCCGTCGTGCTGCAGCGCCGTCTGGCATCGCTCCCTTCGTCACGTGCTGGTCACCGTGAACTGCCCAGGCACGAGCAGTTGGATCACGCCGCCGTAGGCACAGGTCAACTTCGAGTTGCTCTCGAGGGCCGGTTGCCCGCCGATCTGGACGGTCGGCGAACCGGGCATCCACGGGGCGGGGATGCTCGGGATGCAGGGCATCGGTGTCAGGACGCCGAGGGCGGCAGCCGTCGCCGCAGCGACCGTCGGGTTGCTCAGCGACATGCACATCCCGAACGGGGGGATGTTCACGAGCGGCTTGTTGTCCTGGATCGTGCCGGCCGGCGGGCCCCCACCGAGGACCTGGCTGGACGGCAGGACGTTCAAGGCCGACGGCGCCACGCCGAAGCTGCAGAGCATCTGGGCCCCGCTGACCACGTTCTGCCCCATCAGCCCTCACCTTCCGAACCTGGCAGGACCGCGCGAGCCACCGCGTCAGTTGCCTCGTCGTCCTCGGGTTCGGGATCGACCGGCGGCTCGGGTGTCTTCCTCGGGACCCTGGCCGGGTCGGCGACGATCGACCCCGTCACCGGACCCTCGGTCGGGCGGACCAGGACGCAGACGATCGAGCGATCGCTCCTGTTGGTCCAACCGTCGAAGGTCGGCAGCAGGTAGCTGAAGTACAGACCGTCGGCGAGCGTCAGGCCGAGGTCGGTCTGCAGGGCGTCGACGCACGTCGTGTCCGCGAGCACCGCGAGCTCCCCCGCCCCTGGGAAGGCGTCCCCCTCCACCGGCCGGACCGCGAAGACCTCCTGGGTGTGCTCCTGCTCGCAGGGCACGACCCGGACGTCGGCGACCTCGCCGGTCGTCCCGGGAGGGACGTCGAGGCAGTAGCCCGCCTGCAGCTCGTCGACCTCGATCGGTCCCGCCCCGACGACGTTGCCGTCGCGGTCGAGGACCGAACCACCACGTGTGCAGCCCACGAGCGCGAGTGCGAGGAGCAGCACAACGGCACAGCGACCCCCGCGCCTCCGTTCCCGGAGAGCGGAGGCGAGCTCACCCGCCCCACGCTGCTTCACCGCCGCCCCTGGCGCTCTTCGAGCCCGGGCCCCGCGGGGGCCCTGGGTGGCCGAACGCACGGGTTGACAGTGACAGACGAGTCGTTCCAGCGCTCAGGCTCGCTGAGCGTGGTCGCGATAACGCCTACCGGTAGCCACCGAGCGCACGATGACGTTCCCGCGGCCGGGAACGGGCCCCCGCCGTGCTAGGGCCGTCACGGCCGCCACCTCGACCGGGACCACCGTGTCAGCGGCGTCCGCTGGCCTCGAGGCGATCGCGGGCGACGCCGGCCGCCTCGGTGTGCGTGCTGACGGCCGCCCGTCGGTACAGCTCCCGCGCTTCTCGGGCACGCTGGGTCCGTTCGAGCAGCATGCCCAGGCTCACAGCCGCCATCGGCGCGGCGTCCGCGTGGTCGCTCGCCAACGCGTCGCGGTAGAGGACCTCGGCCTCCCGTGGGCGCCGCTGGCGCTCCAGCAGCCAACCGAGGTTGTAGGCGGCCATGGGCGCCGCCTCCGGGTGGCCGCTGGTCAACGCCCGGTCGTAGGCGGCGATGGCGTCGTCAGCGCGACCCTGCTGCTCGCAGAGCCACCCGAGGTTGAACGCAGCGAGCGGGAACGCGTCCTCGTGGGCCGAGTCGACCGCGCGTCGGTAGGCGGCCTCGGCCTCGTCGGCCCGTTCGAGGTGCTCGAGCACACCCCCGAGGTGGAAGCTGGCCAACCCGGCGTCCTCCGAACCGCCACCGGCGGCCCGTCGGTAGGCCAGCTCGGCTGCCCCAGGATCGCCGGACCGCTCGTGGAGCACGCCGAGCTGGAGCGCCGCGCGTGACGCCGCCGCGTCGTCGGCCCCGACCGCGGCCTGGCTCCAGGCACGTCGGGCCACCTCGAACAGGTCGGCGGCGTACGACCGCCGGCCGACCTCCAGCGCTTCGCAGGTGTCCAGTTGGGGCAGGAGCGCGTCCCAGGCCGGTGGGGGGATCGTCGCGTCGGTGCGGGACAGGTGCGCCACCAGCGGCGCCGGAGCCCGGAAGGCGAGCTCGGGGACGAGCGGTCGGTCGACGGCGGATGCGATCACCTCGACCCGATCGAGGAGCGGCGGACCCGCATCCGAGATCGTGCTGACCCGGACGAGGGCGTCCTCGAGGTCGGTCTCGGTCGCTGCGGCGGCGTCCTCCTCCAGCGCCGCCGCGATGGCCAGCAGCTTCGGTCGCGCGATCGGCGTCGTCGGCCCGGCCCGCTGCCACGTGACCACGACCCGGACCAGCGCCGCAGCGAGGGGGTCGTCGTCCGCCAACGCGCGGAAGCGTTCCGGGAGGTCGTCCGCGACGCGCGCCTGGTCGGCGACCTCGTGAGGATCCGAGAGGAGGTCGAGCCACCGCTCGACCGGGTCGGTCACGAGGTCGGGAAGCGCGAGTCGTTCCCGGTCGACGACCAGGGCCACGATGCAGCCCGGCAGGGCGGTGACGAGCTGGTTCAGTACGTCGAGGGACAACCCTCGATGGAGGTGCACGTGCGCCTCATCGATCCATACGACGGGGGCGTTCGGCCCGTCGAGCGGCAGCGCCGGGATCGCGGCCACGAGCTCCCGCAGCGGGTACGTGCCCGCCCCGGACGGTGGTGCGGACGCGGGGGGCAGCAGGGCGAGGACCGGCCGGTGCGGCACGTTGCGGCGCAGGGCCCCCCACAGGCGGCGGCCGACCTCCGACCGTGCGTCACCGCGGGCAGCCACGACGCCGCCCGTGCGGGCCAGCTCCTCCGGCCGGAGCGCGACGTCGAGGGCGTCGTCGACGTCGCGGTGCACGGAGGGCCCGACCGGCTCGGCATCGCGGATGCCGAGCCGGTCGAGCGCCACCTCCGCCACCGCCATCGGCGCGAAGCGCAGGGGCAGCTCACGAGCCGGTGCAGGCGCCGGTTCGGATCCCCGTGCAGGCTCCGGCTCGGGTTCCGGCTCGGGCTCGGGTTCGGGTTCCGGCGCGGGTTCCGGCGCGGGCTCGGGTTCCGGCGCGGGTTCCGGCGCGGGCTCGGGTTCCGGCGCGGGTTCCGGCGCGGGCTCGGGCTCGGGCTCCGGCTCCGGCTCCGGCTCCGGCTCGGGCTCGGGCTCCGGCTCCGGCTCGGGCTCGGGCTCCGGCTCGGGCTCCGGCTCGGGCTCCGGCTCGGGCTCCGGCTCCGGCGCGGGCTCCGCGTCGGTCGGCACGACGGCGCGCGCCGGTCGACGCAGGAGGGTGACCGCACCCGCCGCGATCGCCGCACCCCCGACGAGCAACGCGACCGCCAGCGTGGCGCCGACGATCACGGAGCCGAACGCACCGGCCCCGAGGCCGAGCAGGATCCATCCCACACGGTCACGAACGTGACGATCGCGTCGCTGCCCGTCCAACGTCCACCACCGGTCGTGGCACGCGCCCACCTCGCGGGCACGCGCGCAAGTCAGCTGCCAGGTTCGTGCTGGAGGTGCTCGAAGCCGACGAGATCGGAGGCGGCGAGGTGACGGCCGATCTTGCGGTGCTCGCGGATCGTCGCACGCACCAGGTCGTCCATCGACACCGGGCTGCTGTCCTCCGCTGCACGGTAGGCGGCGCTCACCACGATGTTCTGGATCTCGCTGCCGGACAGCTTGAACCGGGCGGCGAGCAGCTCGAGGTCGACGTCCTCCGCCCGAGGCAGCTCGACCGGGAACCTGGCCCGCCACAGCGCCAGACGTTGCGGCTCGTCTGGCGACGGGAAGTCCACGACCGCGTCGAGACGCCGCATGAAGGCCTCGTCGAGGTTCGCGGCGAGGTTGGTGGTCAAGATCGCCACCCCGTCGAACGACTCCATCCGCTGCAGCAGGAACGCCACCTCGACGTTGGCGTGGCGGTCCTTCGCATCGGAGACCGCCGACCGCTTCCCGAACAGCGCGTCGGCCTCGTCGAACAGCAGCACTCCGTTGACACGGTCCGCCTGGTCGAAGATCCGTTCGAGGTTCTTGGAGGTCTCGCCGATGTACTTGTCGACGATCGTGGACAGGTCCACCACGTACAGATCGAGGCCGAGCTCCCCGGCGATCACCTCTGCCGTCAGCGTCTTGCCGGTGCCCGACCCTCCAGCGAACAGCGCGCTGACGCCGCGCCCCCGCGCGGTGCCTCGGCCCACCCCCCACCGTTCGAGCACCAGGTCACGGTGCCGCCACCGGGCCGCGAGCTCGCGCACCTGCTCCTCCACCCCCCGCGGGAGCACGAGATCGTCCCAGGTGGCGACGGGGGTGATCCGGCGGGCGAGGCGTTGGAGACCCGCGGCGTTCTGTGCCCGTGCGCCGCTCTGCAGGTCATCCTGCGTGATGGGTCGGTCGGCCGCGCTCGCCCGGTACCGGGCGAAGCGGGCCGCTCGTCGGATCTGGCCGGGGGTGAGGCGGAACAGCGAGGTCGCCTCGAGGGCGTCGAGACCGTCGGCGAGTCCGTCGGCGGGAAGTTCCGCGGCCCAGAGCTCCGCTCGCACCTCCTCCGCGACCCGCGGCGCGTCCACGACGATCGGCACGTCACGGGACCAGCGCGGATCCCAGCCGACCCGGCCGTGCAGGACCACCGTGACCGCGCCGTCCGCGAAGGCCTGGACGGCGGACGGACCCCCGCCCTCGAGCGCCTCGACCGGACCGACGACCAGACCCGATCCCCGGAGCCGTGCGTCTCGGCAGGCGGCCAGCGCCACCTCGGAGGCATCGTCCCTCGGGCCGAGCCGTTCGAGGTCGAGCGCGACCGTCGACAGGCCCAGCGTCGCGAACGCGGACGCGGCCGACGAGGGCGCCGCCGAGGCGCGGTCGTCCCGCAGGTAGGCGAGCACGGCGCCGTCGGCGAACCCACGCGCCAGCTGCTGTGCGGCCGCGTCATCCATCGCTTCCGGGGCGACCACGAGCGCGGTGAGCGCCGGATCGGGGGCATCGTCGCCGAGCAGGTGCGCGGTGACCCGGTCGGGGACCCGCAGCTCGCGGCTGAGCACCGGTCGGTCCCAGGTCGCCACCTCGACGAGGCCGGCCCGCAGGAGCGGGCCCGTCGGGGCGAGCCGACCACGAGCTCGTGACGACACCGTCGAGGTCCCGCACAGCTGGAGCGCGAGGCCCACGGTGGCGCGACGCAACGACACGTCGTCGTTGAGGTAGCCGTAGAGGGGCTCGAACCGGCGATCGAGGTCGGGAGCCACCGCGATCAGCAGCAGCTCGACGTCGAGCGGCAGCAGGTCGAACGCCGACGCGAGCCGACGGAGGCGGAGGTCCGCGCCCCCGACCTCGAGATCGTCGGCCGCCGACTCGATGAGTTCGAACCGCTCCACCAGCTCCGGCGAGCCGATGATCGGCTCGTGCGGAAGGCTGGCGAGGAGGGTGTCGACCTGTCCGTCCGAGACGAACAACCCGCGGAAGCGATCGTCCGTGGGCTCGGCCGCCTCGCTCCGTCGTCGCTGGACCTCGTCACGGACGCGCCACTCGATGATCGCCAGCCGGTCGAGCAGGTGGAGCACCGACGGATCCGGCCGATCGCCGACCGACTCGGCATCACGGGCCCGCCCCGCCGGCTTCGGTTGGCCCTCGGAGCTCAGGATGGCAGCCCCCGTCACAGGCCGAGCCTGCCCCGCGCGGTGTCGCCGCCACGGCGCTGCGCGCTCTCCCGTGCGACCTCGGGTTCGGCCATGCCCCGCCCCTCCCAAGAGGCCGCGCTGACCGTACCCCTTCGCGTACCGGCTGTGAAGCGGAGCGCCGGCCAACAGGCGCGGTCCGGGACCACCAGCGAGCCGACGCCCGGCGCCACCGTGAGCGGCTGACGCGCGAGCAGCTGTCGGCGAACGCGCACCTGGAGATCGGTCGGCCGGCGATCGGAGCGCCGTGCGCAGGTCCTGCGCGCTTCGGCCGATGGTGGGCGCATGGGACATCGAGCCTGGTGGGCGACCGCCACCGCAGGGGCAGCGCTGCTGCCCCTCCTGGCTGTGCTCCCCGACGGTCCCGCCCTCGATGTCCTGTGGGTCGCCATCGCCGCGGCGACGCTGGTCGCCGTCCACTTCGGAGGCCGTCCGATCCCGGCGGCACACCGCGGTCCACACCGTCTGATGATGGTCGCCGTGGCGGCGCTGGTCGTCGCCACGGCGCTCGAGGTCTCCTGGTGGGCCCCGTCGCCGGACAGCACCGCCGCGACGCTCGCCTCGGTGAGCTACGCGATCAGCTTCGTGTTCCTCGGCGTCGGGATGCTCCGCGTCGTCGCGACCCGCCTGCCGGCCCGTGACACCGAGGGGATCATCGACGGTGCCCTGGTGGCGGTCGCGACGGCCGCCGTCCTCTTCGACGTCCTCGCCGAACCCGCCGTCGCGGAGGTGTACTCCGCCACCGCTGCGGCTGCCCTGATCCTCCTACCGCTGCTGATGGCCACGGTGCTCGCGTCGATCGTCAGGGTGCTGTTGACGGGTGGCCACCGCCACCTCGCAGCGTGGCTGTTCCTCGGTGCCGCGTCGGCCAGCATCGTGGGCAACATCCTCTACGTCGCGGTGCACTCGACCCCCTACCACGCGGTCCTGCACCCGTTGTGGGGCCTCGGGTACCTGCTGCTCGCGTGCGCCGTGCTCCACCCGTCCTGGCCCCGCCTGTGCGAGCCGGCCCCGACCACCGTCGGCAACCTCGCGTTCGGCCGCCTGGCCGTCATCGGTATCGCCCTGATGTCGCTGCCCGCCACGATGCTGCGCCACCGGGAGGCCGAGGCGTCGGTGGTCCCGGTGGTGGCGGCGATGACGTGCGTCGCACTCGTGCTGTGGCGCCTTGCGCGGCTGCTCCTGGAGCAGGAACGGGTGCAGGAGGAGCTGCGCCACCGGTCCCTGCACGATCACCTCACCGGCCTGCCGAACCGGACGCTGGTGTGCGTCCGTCTCGACGCTGCACTGGCTCGTGCCGAGACCGGCGCACCTCCCGTCATCGTCCTGTTCATCGACCTCGACGGGTTCAAACAGGTCAACGATCAGCTCGGCCACGCCGCCGGTGACGAGGTGCTGGCGGAGGTCGCGGACCGCCTGGTCGCCGAGGTCCGGCCAGGCGACGTGGTCGGTCGGCTCGCCGGCGACGAGTTCGTGGTGGTCTGCGAGGACGCTCCGACCGAGATCGCGGCCAGCCTCGCTGACCGCCTCCTCGGCGTCCTGGCCGTCCCCTTCGACTCTGACCTCGGCGAAGCCACGATCGGGGCGTCCATCGGGCTGGCCTCCTCCCGACCGGGGGACGATCCCGAGGCGCTGCTGCACCGAGCCGACCAGGCGATGTACCGCGCCAAGCACGCCGGCAAGGGACAGGTCACGATCTGCAGCGGTGAGCCGATCGGCACCTGAGCGGCGTGGGAGCCTCGCTGCCGTGACCTGGCGGGTCAGGCGGCGTCCTTCGGCTTCCAACCCTCCCGGATCCGGGCGAGGATCGCCTCGCCCTCCTCCGCCGTCGGCGCGCTGCCACCGAGCCGGGCCGGGACCCACCAGGCTCCCGGTGGCGCACCGTCGGCGTAGGCCGCCTGCGCCTCGTCGAGCAACGCCTGGACCCGACGACGCAGCTCCGCGGTCACCGCGGCCGGGTCGTCGGCGAGGTCCGGGTACAGCGGCTCGCCGTAGCGGACCTCCACCGGCAGCCGCCACGACCAGCGCGGCCGGCGACCCACCGTGTTGAAGCGGTGTGACCCCCAGGAGACCGCGGGGACGAGCGGGACGCCGGCCATCGCGGCCATCCGTGCCGCGCCGGACTTGAACGGCAGCAGCTCGAACGACGGCGAGATCGTCTGCTCGGGCAGCACCAGGACGAGTTCGCCGTCGCGGAGGCGTTCCGCGGCCGTCCGCAGCGCCGTCGCCCCCGACCCCCGGTGCACCGGGATGTGCTCGGCACGCCGCATCAGCAGCCCGAAGACCGGGACCCGGAACAACGACTCCTTGGCCAGGATGCGCAGTGGCCGTCCCCACCCGAGGTACGACGGGCGCCCCACCGTGAAGAAGTCCCAGAACGAGCTGTGGTTCGAGGCGATGACCGCCCCGCCCGTACGCGGGACGTGCTCGAGCCCCGTGACGTGGAACCGCCACCGCTGGAGGCGCATGACCGTGAAGGCCACCCACGCGCAGAAGCGGTAGGTCCAGGAGGCAGCGGGGTTGGACGGGTCGAGGGGACGCGGCACGGGCAGCTCCAGCGGGCGACCGAGGGGTGGCAGGGCGACGGGAACCTAGGGACCCGACCCGTCCGGACGGAACCGCTGCTCGTGGGCGCGTCGGACCTCGTCGTGCGCTGGGGCACCACCGCCGAGGCGAGCGGGCACCCACCACGCCCCCGCCGGTTTCCCGTCCGGGTAGCTGCGCTGCACCTCGTCGAGCATCACGGTCATCGTCTCCTGGAGCCGGGCGGCCGCTTCCGTCGGCGATTCGTCCGCGCCGACGTGCACGGGTGGTCCGTAGCGGACGACGACGGGGATGCCGAAGGCGCGCCGGATCCCCACGCCCTTGGCGGCGAAGCGCTGCGAGCCCCAGCCGACCACCGGGATGATCGGCACCCCGGCCCGCTGCGCCATCCGGACCGCCCCGGTGCGGAACGGCAGCAGCTCGAAGGAGGTCGAGATCGTCTGCTCGGGGGCGACGGCGACGAGGTCACCCGCCGTCAGCGCCCCGACGGCCGCGGCGTACGCGTCCGCGCGTGCCGTGGTGGAGGTCCGGTCGACCGGGACCGCCTCCCCCCAGCGGACGATCCACCCCGTCCAGCGCGACGCCCAGATCTCGCGCTTGGCCAGGAACCGGACCGACCGCCGCAGCCGCAGCACGGGTGCCCAGGCGAGCATCACGAAGTCGAGGTAGGAGTGGTGGTTGAACGCGAGGACGGCGCCTCCCTCGCGGGGCACGTGCTCGAGCCCCTGCACGTCGATGCGCCACCGGGACACGCGGACGAACGCGACCACCAGCCAGGTGATCACGCGCCACCGCCAGGTCAGCCGCTGCGTCTCCACGTCGCGCGACGTTAGGGCCTGTGGACAGTTGTTGCTCAGGTTCAGCCCGGCGTGGCCGACGTCGTCGTGCATGGGCTATCCGACCGATCTGACCGACGAGCAGTGGGCGCAGCTCGAACCTGCCCTGGCCCGAGGTTCGCGTGGGCCTCGGCCGTCGGTGGACCGCCGCACGGTCGTCAACGATCCTCTACCAGGCACGCACCGGCTGTCAGTGGCGGTATCTCCCGGCCGAGTTCGGCCGGTGGAACACCATCTGGAAGGTGTTCTGCCGGTGGCGTGACCGGGGTGTGTGGCACGGCTGTGCGGTGCGAAGAAGGTCATCGCCATCGACTACCTCGGGCTACCCGTCGGCGCGGCGGTGTTCGGTGCGCGACGGCATGATGTCGGCGCGGGCCGGACCCTGCTCGACGAGCTGCTTCCGAACCATCCGAGGGTGACCGATGTGCTGGCGGACCGTGGGTTCCGTGGGCTGCAGGGCCCGATCGCACGCGAACATCTGGTCAACGTCGAGATCAAACATCGCGACCGGCTACCGGGCGAGTTCGAACCGATCCGGCCGTCGTGGCGGGTCGAGGACGCGTTCGCGGAGCTCGGCAGGTGGCGCAGGTTGGCACGGTCGTTCGAGGCGACCCCGGCCTCGGCCACGGCGTGGGTCCAGGTCGCGTGCGTCGGGTGGATGCTCGCCCTGCTGTAGCTCCAAGATGTGACCTGAGTGTCGTGTCGCAGGGGTGCGGCACCATCCCGGTCATGATCGCGTCACGCAGACAGTCGTTGAAGCACGGACCGGGTCGGCTCGTGGTCGACGGGCGCGACCAGACCGTGACGCGCAAGGCTCAGTTCGCGTTCCGACCTTCACGCCGCCAGGAACGCGAGCTCCACACCCTCCTGCGTGTGTGCCGCGAGGTCTACAACGCGGCGCTGCAGGAACGCCGTGACGCCTACCGGCTCGCCGGCGAGACCATCCGGTGGCAGCACCAGTTCAACCAGATCAAGCACCTCAAGGGCGTCCGCGACGACGCGCTCGCGTACGGGATCCAGCCGTTGCGTGGCGCGATCATGCGCTGCGACGAAGCCATGCAAGCGTTCTTCGACCGCATCAAGCACGGCGAGACGCCAGGGTTCCCACGGTTCAAGGGCGCGCAGAGGTTCAACACGGCCTGCTGGGACGAACCCACCTCGTGGAAGCTGCGCGACGACCGCCGCACCCTCTACATCCAGGGCGTCGGCGACATCCGCCTGCCGAAGTCCGCCGCCCGACAGGTCGGCAGGATGCTCGGCAAGGGCGGCCGGCCCGTCACCCTGACCGTCACCCGCCGGCGATCCGGGCCGCGCCACCTCAGCCGGTGGGTGTGGCGTGCCACCGTCGCGTTCAACGACGTCGCGGTCGAACCGACCACCCCGTCCGAGGGTGAGGGCAGCCTGGTCGGTGCCGACCGGGGCATCAAGGTCACGCTCGCCACCTCATCAGGTGAGATGCTGACGATGCCGCGCTACGTGGCGGCACAACGCGAACACCTCGCTGAGCTCGAACGGGCACAGGCCCGGTGCGTCAAGTTCTCACGCGAGTGGAAGAGGCTCGGACGGCAGATCGCCCGCGGACGGCGCAAGGCCGCCAACCAGGTCGACAACTGGGCCCGCGAACAGGCCGCCACGCTCGTCGGCGGCTTCGGGATCCTCGCGGTCGAGGACCTCGAGCTTCGCAACATGACCCGTTCGGCACGCGGGACGGTCGAGGAGCCGGGGAGCAAGGTTGCACAGAAGCAAGGGCTGAACCGTGAGCTGCAGGATGCTGCGCTCGGGAAGCTGACCATCCGCATCTGCGTCAAGGCTGAAAGCGCCGGACGCCGCGTGTGGATGGTCAACCCCAGCAACACGTCCCGCGCCTGCTCACAGTGCAGCCACACCGACAGGGCGAACCGGCCCGACCAGGCCACGTTCTCCTGCACCGCCTGCGGCTACGAGGCCAACGCCGACCTCAACGCCGCCGCCAACATCGCCGATCGCGGGCGCACTGCAGAGACGGACTGGAAGGTGGCTGGTGCACCGTCGCTGCCGCGTCGCAAGTCCCGCAGGCGGCCACGAACAGACACCGAGCTCACGCAGGCTGCGTGAGAACGTCAGGGGCCGGGCCGGCTCCTGGGGCACCCGCCCGAACGGACGAACAACTGTCCACAGGCCCCTAGTCGAGGTGCGTGACGCTCCGGCCGACCGCGGTCGCGGTCTCCTACGGCGCGAACGTGCCCGGCTCCTGGTCCTCGGCCAGCACGACGGACCGCCACAGCACGGTCGCGAGCTGACGCCGTGGGATCGCGGCAGCGAGCCGGCCGGTCCCGTCGGGATAGCCGGAGAGCAGACCCGCCGCTGCGGCGCGGCGGGCGGCGCGATCGTGGACGCCGCCCTGCTCGTCGCGGAACCGGGGTCCGTCCGCGGGGACGTCGAGCCCTGCGTGGTCCAGGCTGCGGATCAGCAGCGACGCGAACTGGCCGCGCGACACCGGTTCATCCAACGCCAGGTCACCGTCGTCGCGCCCCCGCATGATCCCGGCCCGGACCAGGCGCTCGGCGGGCTCGTCCCGCGACGAACCTGCCAGCGCGCCCAGGCGGTCGAGGTAGCGCACGAGCACGGCAGCGGTGTGGCGTCGGGTGACCGTCAGGTTCGGGCGGAAGCTCCCGTCGGGGTAGCCACGGAGGAGACCGAGATCGACCAGGCACGCGACGATCGGCCGTCCGTCGTCGCGGAAGCGACCGCCCGGATCGTCACAGGTGTGCGGCCCGGCGGGCTCATCGGTCCCTGCGCCGTCACCATGGGCACCGTCGTCACCCGGACCCCCGCCGTCACCGGGACCCCCGCCGTCACCGGGACCCCCGCCGTCACCCGCGCCGCCGTCACCCGCGCCGCCGTCACCCGCGCCGTCGTCACCCGCGCCGTCGTCGTCCGCACCCGCCCCGGGCAGCACGGTGGCCTGCTCGAGCACGAGCGGGACCAGCGGCGCCCGGCGGGTCTGGGCGTAGCGGTCACCGAGCGCCTGCGGCTCGGCGGTGGGGACCGCCCACTGCCACTGGGCTCCGTCGATCTCGGTGAGCGGCACCGGCGATCCGACGAAGGCGTTGTCGGTGTCGTGGGTGATCAGGAAGTGCAGCCCGTGGCTCCCGTACGCACCCTGCCGGTCCGCGCAGGGGACCTCGTCCTCGGGTCCGTACCCGCCCGCGAGCTGGTAGCCCGCCACCACCCGGTCGTCGTCGGACCGCGTGCCGGGCCAGGGCCGGGCGACGGGCAGGTCCCCGGTGCCGTCGTCGAGGCAGGCGTCGTCGCGGTAGTAGGGGATGACGACGGGGTTGGCCAACGTCGTCGGCCCGGTGAGCTCGAACAGGTAGACCAGGCTGCCGCTGTCGTCCCGGCCGGAGACCTGTTCCCACCGGTCGAACGCGAGCGGCACGTCGAAAGTCGGGTCGGTGACGTCGAAGTAGGCGGGGAAGTCGATGTCCCCGTCGCCGTTGAGGTCGAAGCCGTCGATGTTGCCGACCCGCTCGTCGTCCACCCCGTCGACCGCGACGCCGCCGACGCAGTCGCCGTCCCGGCGGTCCTGGAGGACGGTCGTGACGTTGAAGTAGCAAGCGGCGATGTCACCGTCGTAGTCCCACGAGGTGTACAGCCCATCCGGCGGGATCGGGTGCACCCGCACCCGGTAGCGGTACTGCACGGCATCGCGGTAGAAGGTCTCGGTCTTGGTGACGTTGGTCCCCGAGTCCGCACCCCAGACCGCCCGGATGGCCCGGACCGGCCCGCTGCGCCACCCGATCAGCGCGGCGTTGGCCTCCCAGTTGACCTGCTCGTCCTCGAAGCCGACCAGGGAGATGGCCGAGTCGGGTGACTGCTGGAACGCCCGTCCCTTCCACCGGTCGATGAGGTCCGGGCCGTAGTCGCGCGTCCGTTCGGCGTGGGGTGTCCCCGGGGTCGATCCGACCGCATCCGGGGGTGCGATCCGCATCGAGCGCTTCATCCACCGCCCCGAGGCGACGAACTCGTACGCGTCGGTGCGTACCGTCATGCCGTCCAGCGGGAAGCGGTCCGTCGAGGGCCGCGGCTGCCCGAGCCGGTGATCGAGACCCTGCGCCTCGACGCAGGCGGTGCCGGGCAGGTTGGCGCCGTAGCTGGTGTTGGACGTTCCGAGCTTCTCCGGGTCGGACGGGTCCCAGCTGCCACGATCGGCCCACCAGTCGGCGGAGGGGTCGCGCTCGAGCTGCACGTACCCGGTCTCGGAGGTGAACGAGGAGCCGTCCTCGGCGAGGAAGAGGTAGACGTACGAGACCTGCCCCGTGAGCGGGTCAACCAGGGCGACCTCGTGACGCGACGCTCCATCCGCCCGCTTCGGCGCAGCCCCGCTCGGTGCGCGTGCCCCGGCGTCGGAGGCGAGGAACACGATCTCGTCGTCGTCGTCGAGACCGGGGACCGGATCGGCTCGCGGGCCCACGTAGTCGTCGGCGGTCTCGCCCTGCCCGGGGATGATCGCCCCCGATGCCACGAGGTCGTCGACCTCGTCGAGGGTCGGGTAGCGGGCTTCGCACTCGCCGGCGACCTTCTTCCAGGCCTCCTCCCCCACCGTGCGCCCACCGTCGCCGCCCCAGGCGTAGGTCAGCTCGGTGTCGGTCCCGGAGTAGAACGAGAACGAGGAGCCGCCGTTGGCCAGGAAGTGCGGGAAACGTTCGTCCACCTGCACGGGCACCTCGACGAACGTGCCGTCCTCCCACCGCCAGGCGGTGATGGCCTCGACCGGCGCGTTGCTGCCGTCACGGGGATCGGGAGGGACGACGAGGGTGCCGTTGTGGGCCGACCGGACCAGGTCACCGAGTCCGTTCTGCTCGTCGGTGCCGCTCGGGTACGGCGCCGGGGTCCCGACGGCGGGCAAGCGCGACCAGCTCGGGAACGCCGCCCCCGTCAGGACGATCGGCTCGACCTCCCGGGCGGGACGGACCAGGTCGCCCACGGTCCCGAGCGCGCCGTCCTCCGGCGTGCCTCCGACGGGCAGCGGGACCGCGGCCAACGCCAGGGCTCCTGCGGCACCAGCGGCGACGAGGTGACGGATCCGGTGCAGCCGCATGCGGGTCTCCCCGGGCTGGCCGCTCGAGGCCCCGAGGCGTCCACCGCCCCGCGTACCGACCAGTACCCCGCCTGGTCTTCGACACGGGGCGCCTCGACTCCTCCCTCGTGGACCCTCGTGGGGCCCGCCCAGCCCGGCCGCCGGGGTCAGGTCTCGCGCAGCTCGTCCATCGCGTCGAGGAGGCGGTCCACGTTGGCGTGGGTCGCGCCCTCGCCCATCAGGCCGACGCGCCACGCGGTCCCGGCGAAGGTGCCGAGGCCGCCGCCGACCTCGATGCCGTGCTCGGTCAGCAGCCGCCGCCGGAGCACCCCTTCGTCGACGCCCTCGGGCCAGGCGAACGAGGTCAGCTGGGGCAGCCGATGGCCCTCCTGGGCGAGGAGGGTGGCGTCCCGGTCGAGCAGGTGGCTCTGGAACAGCTCCCCCACCTCGGCGTGACGGGCCCAGCGCGTCTCCAGGCCCTCCTCGAGCACCATGCGCAACCCCTCGTGCAGACCGAGCAGCGCGCTGATCGGCGCGGTGTGGTGGTAGGCGCGCTCGCCCGAACCGCCTGCAGCCGGCATCCCCCAGTACCGCCGGATCGCCGACACGTCGAGGTACCACGACCGCACGGGGGCGCGCCGCTGGTCGAGGACCTCCTCGGCCTTGGCCGAGAAGGTGATCGGCGCGAGGCCCGGCGGGACCGACAGGCACTTCTGGGTGCCCGAGTACACGACGTCGAGGCCCCAGGCATCGACCTCGAGCGGCACGCCGCCGAGGCCGGTCACGGTGTCGACCAGCAGCAGGGTGTCGGTGTCGCGCAGGAGGGCCCCGAGCTCCTCGAGCGGCTGGTGCGCCCCGGTCGAGGTCTCGGCGTGGACCACCGCGACCAGCCGTGCACCCGGGTGCGCGTCGAGCGCCGTCGCGAACCGGTCGGTCGGGATGATCCGGCCCCACGGCTCCTCGACCCGCACCACGTCCGCACCGGCCCGTTCAGCAGTGTCCGCGATCCGACCACCGAAGACCCCGTTGATCCCGACGATCACGGTGTCACCGGGCGCGACCACGTTGACGACGGCCGTCTCCATCCCGGCTGATCCGGTCCCTGACACCGCGTAGGTCAGCGGGTTCTCGGTGCGGAAGACCGCCCGGAGCATGGCCGCGACCTGATCGGTGACCTCGAGGAACCACGGGTCGAGGTGGCCGACCAGCGACCGCGCCTGCGCCGCGGTGACCCGCTCGTGGACCGGCGACGGGCCGGGTCCGAGCAGGAGACGCTCCGGGGGCTGCGCCGCGGGGAACGGCTCGCTGGTGTGGCTGGTGGACACGTGAGGCCCTCCTGGCAGGATCCTGCGGGCGAGCAGGCACACCGCCGGAGCCAGCGGGCTAGCGTCGACTCGTCCGTTCGAGGTGTACCGACGCGCCTGTGGCGGCATCGGCGGCGTGTGACCGTACCGTCAGCATCCTCCTCACTGGTCGTGCCTCCGGCGGGGTGCGCCACCGCACGATGGGGTCCTGCGATGATCGACTGGTTCCCGGCAGCCTTCGCCAACGGCATCGTGACCGTGGCCTACCTGTCGATCAGCATCCACATCCTGCGGGGCGTCCACGCGGGCCGGTCCTGGCGCACCAACCCCCTGGCGGTCGCGACCGGCCTGATCTTCCTGTCCTGCGCGGCCGGGCACGCCGGACACGTCGGCCACCTGCTCGACCCAGGGACGCGTGCGGCCTCGCTCCAGGTGTACGACCTGCACCTGATCGTGATCGACGGCGTGACCGCCGTGATCGCCGTCCGCTACTGGCTGCTGCGCAGCCGGTTCCCCGCCCTCGTCCGCGGGGCCGCGGTCTTCGAGGACCTCACCACCCGCCGACGCGAGGCCCTCGACCTGCACGACCAGGTCGTGCAGCAGCTCGCCACCGCCAAGCTGGCGCTCGAGCTCGGCGAGCACGACCGGGGCATGGCAGCGCTCGACGCCAGCCTCACCGCATCCCGGCGCATCGTCTCCGACCTCGTCGGCGACGAGCAGGCGTCGGAGGCCACGCTCCGACCGGGCGGCCTGCGCAGGACCCTGCCGTGACGGCCGTGCCGGCCCGGCGCCGCACCCTCCTCGTCGATGATGCCGAGGAACTGCGCTACCTGGTCCGGCTCGTCCTCGAGCGGTCCGGCCGCTACGAGGTGGTCGCCGAAGCGGCCGATGGGCACGAAGCCATCGCCTCGGCGGTGGCCCACGGCGAGGCCCTGGACCTGGTCCTGCTCGACCTGTCCATGCCGCGGATGGACGGCCTCGAGGCGCTCCCCCACGTGCGGCGTGCGGCCCCGGGTGCCCGGGTCGTGGTCCTCTCCGGTTTCGCCGAGGCCGGCACCGCGGAGGCCGCCCGGCTCGCCGGTGCGGACCTCTACCTGGAGAAGGGCCTGGCGCCCGACGTGCTGTTGGCCGCGCTCGACGGCACGGACCTCGTGAGCTCTGGGGTCGCCGGCACGCCCACCACGACCGTGATCCGACCTGCTGCGGCCCCGCCGGCCGCGAACGAGGTCGTGGGACGCCTCGCACACGATGTGCGCACCCCGCTGCTGACGGCTCGCGGGGCCGTCTCGCTCGTCCGCGAACAGCTCGGGTCGCTCGCGCCCGACCTCGAGGACATCGTGGCTCGGGCCGAGAGCGCGCTCGACCGGGTGGACCGGACCCTGACCGCTGCCGTCGAGCACGCCCGCATCGGCGCAGCGCCGCTCACCCCCCGCCGGGTCGAGGTCCGCGAGGTGCTGGTCGAGGCCGTGGCCGCCGTGGGGCCACAGGCGGAGAACCGGACGACGGTCCGGGGTCGGGTCCGCCACGTCCTGGCCGACCGGGACGCGCTCCGGAGGATCGTGGTCAACCTCGTCGACAACGCCGTGCGCTACAGCGACGGCCCGATCGAGCTGGTCATCTCCGACGCGGACGGTCGCGTCGCCATCGACGTGCGGGACCACGGGCCCGGGTTCGGGGTCGACGGTCAGGACCTGTTCGCCCCGTTCGCGCGAGGACCGGCCGGGCGGGACCGGCCGGGGACCGGCCTCGGCCTGGCCACCGCCGCCGACGTGACGCGGCGGCTCGGCGGCGACCTGTCGGCCGCCGACCGTGGCGACGGGGCGACGGTCACCGTCCGCCTCCCGGCCGCCGACTGACGGCCGGCGTCACACGACGCGTTGCATGCGGACCTTCGAGCCGTCGGTGATGCTGCGCGTCCCACGGGCGAGCGCGATGCGTCCACTGCGGACCATCTCGCGGATGCCGAACGGCTCGAGCAGGTCCACGAGTGCGCCGAGCTTGTCCGGGTCGCCGGCCGCCTCGATCGTGAGCGAGTCGTGGTCGACGTCGACGATGTTGGCGCGGAACACCTGGGCGAGCTCGATGATCTGGCCCCGCGTGGCCGCGTCGCAGGCGACCTTGACCAGCTGCAGCTCGCGCTCGACGGTGTCGCCCTCCTCGAGCTCGACGATCTTGAGCACGTGGACCAGCTTGTTGAGCTGCTTGATGATCTGCTCGAGCTGGACCGCCTCGGTGCCGACCACCAGGGTCAGGCGCGAGACCCGGGGGTCGTCGGTGGGGCCGACCGCCAGCGAGTGGATGTTGTAGTTGCGCCGGGCGAACATCCCCGCGACGCGGGTGAGGACGCCGGGCTTGTTCTCGACGAGCACCGACAGGGTGTGCTGGGTGTGGTGGCTCATCAGATGATCTCCGGTCCGACGCCGAGGTCCTGTGGCGCGGTGTCGTCGACCTCGGCCGCCGCAGCGGCCCGGGTGTGCCACTCCTCGGCCGACTCGAGGATCTCGTCGTTGCTGGCGCCCGAGGGCACCATCGGGAACACCATCTCGTCGGGGTCGACGCGGAACTCGACGAGGATCGGCTGGTCGGTGATCTGCTTCGCCTTCGCCAGCGTCGCGTCGAGCTCGTCGACCGACGAGATGCGGAAGCCCGGCATCTGGTAGGCGTCGGCCAGCTTCATCAGGTCGGGCAGGTCCTGCGGCAGGGCCACCTGCGACAGACGGTCCTCGTAGAACAGGTGCTGCCACTGGCGCACCATGCCGAGGTAGCCGTTGTTGATGACGCAGAAGACGACGGGGATGTCGTGCTGCACCGCGGCGGCGAGCTCCTGGAAGGTCATCTGGAAGCAGCCGTCGCCGTCGATGGCGACCACCGGCACGTCGCGGCCGACGCCGACCTTGGCGCCGATCGCGGCCGGCACGGCGAAGCCCATCGTCCCGAGCCCACCGGAGTTGATCCACTGCCGGCCGCGGGTGTAGGGGATGTGCTGCGCGGCCCACATCTGGTGTTGGCCGACGCCAGCCACGTACACCGCGTCGTCCCCCCAGGTCTCGTGGATGGCGCGGATGGCGGTCTGCGGCTTGAGCACGCCCGTCTCGGGCTGCTCGACCCGCAGCGGGTGGTCGGCCTTCATCTGGTCGAGGTGGCCCCGCCACGCGGTGACGTCCGGGATCAGCTCGGCGAGGGTGCCCTTGGTGCGCTTGTCCTCGATCACCTTCAGCAGCTGGCCGAGCACCACCTTCACGTCACCGACGATCGGGACGTCGACCTCACGGTTCTTGCCGATCTCGGCCGGGTCGACATCGACGTGGATCACCTTGGCGTGCGGCGCGAACGAGGCGAGGTGTCCGGTCACCCGATCGTCGAACCGTGCCCCGAGGGTGATCAGCAGGTCGGTCTCCTGGAACGCCTTCACCGCCGCGTAGTGGCCGTGCATGCCAGGCATCCCCACGGTGAGCTCGTGGGTGTCGGGCAGGATCCCGCGCGCCATCAGGGTCGTCACGACCGGCAGGCCGAGCGTCTCGGCGAAGGCGCGCAGCTCCTCGTCGGCGCCGGCCCGCACGAGGCCACCGCCGGCGTAGATCACGGGCCGCTCCGCACCGGCGATCAGGTCCAGCGCCTCGCGGATCATCTTGCCGTGGCCGCGGACCGTCGGGCGGTAGCCGGGCAGATCGAGGTGTTCGGGCCACTGCCAGGCGACCTTGGCGTTCAGGACGTCCTTGGGCAGGTCGACGAGCACCGGCCCCGGCCGGCCGGAACGGGCGATGTAGAACGCCTCGGCGATGGCGCCGGCGATGCGCTCGGCCGAGTACACGATCTCGTTGTGCTTGGTGATCGGCATGGTGATGCCGGTCACGTCCGCCTCCTGGAAGGCGTCCGAGCCGATGGCGGTCGTAGCGACCTGCCCGGTGATCGCCAGGATCGGGACCGAGTCCATGTGCGCGTCGGCCAGGCCGGTGACCAGGTTGGTGGCCGCGGGGCCCGACGTCACGATGCACACGCCGACGCGGCCCGTGGCGTGTGCGTAGCCCTCGGCCATGTGGATGGCACCCTGCTCGTGGCGGACCAGCACGTGGGTGAAGTCGGCCTCGATCAGCGGGTCGTAGGCCGGCAGGATGGCCCCGCCCGGGTAGCCGAAGACGACGTCGACGCCAAGCGCCTCGAGGCTGCGCATGACCGCCTGGGCGCCGGTGACGACCTCACCGGCGCGTTCGTGCGGGCGCGGGTCGGCCGCGGGCTCGGGTGCGAGCGACATGTGTCCTCCTGGTCCGCGGCGGCGGTCGCCGCGTCGCTACCTGCCACCCCCGGCGGTGCAGGGGTGCCCTCTCACGGAAGAACCTCCCGGTCCGGGAGGTTCGCGCGCGCTCGGTGCAGAGCACGCGCTACGTAACGAGGACCACGAGCACGACGGCACGAGCGATCAGCCCGTCCGTCGTGGTGGTGTCGATCCGCAGCACGTGCACATCCTCGAGAGGTCGCGCGATGGTCGCCGATGCCGGGGGTGGACGCAAGTCCACAGCCGGCGCACCCGTGACCGCGTGGACGGCTCGCACCACCACCGCACGGCAGAGGTCGCGCAGCGCCCGGAGGTCGGGTCGGCCACCTGACCCCCGTCAGGCGTCGGTGAGGACCTTGCGGATGCCGGCGGCGATGCCGGCGGCGTCGAGGCCGAGCTCGGCGAGGATCTGGGCCGGCTTGGCGTGCTGGAGGTAGGTGTCGGGGACCCCGAGCCGCAACACCGGCGGGGCCTGCCCCACCCCGGCGAGCTCCACGATGCGGTCGGCGAGGTGGCTGCCGGCGCCACCGGCCACGTACCCGTTCTCCACGGTGACCACCAGCGGCGCCGCGGCGGCCGCCGCCAGCATCGCCCCGTCCGCGGGTCGGACGCACCGCACGTCCCAGACGGCGACGTCCAGACCGTGTTCACCGAGCAGGTCGGCTGCTTCGAGCGCCGGACCGAGCCGGTCCCCGACCGCCAGGACGCACGCGTCGGCGCCCTCACGGATCCGACGCGCAGCCAGCCCGTCGCCGGGTCCGTCCAGCCCGAGCGAGGCGGCGGCGACCGCGTCCCCCTTCGGGAAGCGCACCGACACGGGACCGTCGAGGTCGACCGCCACCTCGAGGAGGGCGGTCAGGTCCTCCTCGCAGGAGGGCGCGAGCACGGTGGCCGTGGGGATCCGCAGCATCAGCGCGAGGTCGAGCACCCCGTGGTGCGACGCCCCGTCGTCCCCGGTGATCCCGGCGCGGTCGAAGGAGAAGATCACGTGTTCGTCGTGCAGCCCGACGTCGAGGTTGGCCTGGTCGAACCCGCGGGCGAAGAACGTCGAGTACACGGCGATGAGGGGCGTCAGACCGGCGTGGGCCATCCCCGCCGCGGCGGTGACCGCGTGCTGCTCGGCGATCCCGACGTCGAGGACCTGGTCCGGGCGCCGCGCGGCGAGCGGCAGCAACCCGGTCGAGCCCGGCATGGCCGCGGTGACCGCGACCACGTCCCGGCGCCGACACCCGATGTCGGTGACCGTGTCGGAGAACGCCTGGGTCCACGACCGTGGCTTGGACGACGCGGACCGGCCGGTGGCCACGTCGAACGCCGAGGTGTCGTGCAGGTGCTTCTCGAGGTCGGTCTCGGCCGGGGTGTAGCCCTTGCCCTTCTCGGTCAGGACGTGGACGAGGACCGGCCCTTCGAGGCGCTTGGCGTGGGTGAGGGCGTGCTCGAGCCGCTCGTGGTCGTGCCCGTCGACCGGCCCGAGGTAGCGGACCCCGAGCGCCTCGACGAAGGACTGCAGGGCAGGCGCGTCGGACACGAACTGCTTGAGCGCCTCGAGGGAGGCGTCGGCGGCCCGCTCGGCGAGTGGCAGGCGGGCGAGCACGCGATCGATGCGGGCGCGCCAGGTCCGGTACCGCGGATCGGTGCGCAGGTCCGACATCCGCTCCGACAGGCGCCCGACCGTCTCCGCGTACGACCGCCCGTTGTCGTTGAGGACGATCAGCACGGGCAGGCGGTGGTGACCGAGGTTGTTGAGCGCCTCGTAGGCCATCCCGCCGGTCAGGGCGCCGTCGCCCACCACCGAGACGACCTGGCGCCGGTCGGACGGGTCCTTGGCCGCCTCGCCCCGCGCGATCCCGAACGCCCACGACAGCGCCGTCGACGCGTGCGAGTTCTCGATCACGTCGTGCTCGGACTCGGCCCGCGACGGGTAGCCCGACAGGCCTCCGGCCTGGCGGAGGGTGTCGAACATCGCCCGGCGGCCGGTCAGCATCTTGTGCACGTAGGCCTGGTGCCCGGTGTCCCACAGCAGCAGGTCCTGCGGCGAGGTGAACACCCGGTGGAGCGCGATGCTCAGCTCGACGACCCCGAGGTTCGAGCCGAGGTGACCGCCGACACGTGCCACGGACGCGATGATCGCGGCGCGCAGCTCGTCGGCCAGCACGGGCAGCTCGGTCGGGTCGAGCGCCTTGAGGTCGGCGGGCGACTCGATCCTCTCGAGCACCACGGGACGGCTCCTGGTCGGGGGGCGCGGGCGGACCACGCGACCCCAGAGGGTAGAGCCTCCGGCGACGTCGACGGGCGACCGCCTGGCCTCCAGGGTTCGCCACGAGCTCCGGCACGGATGTCCCGCGTGTGCCACGCTGCCCGCATGGAGCCGACACCGCGCACCGAGCTGCCCTACACCGATGCCGACGTGGCCGCCGCCGCCGAGCGGCTCCGTGATCTGACGGCCCGCTTCCCCGAGGTCAGCGAGCGACTGAGCCACGGCGCGGTGACCTACTTCGTCCGAGGCAGGCGCACCCTCGCCTACCTCACCGACGACCACCACGGGGACGGCCGGCTGGCGCTGGTCTACCCGGCCCCCGACGGCGTCCAGGCCGAGGTGCTCGCCGCGGATCCGGAGCGGTTCTTCCGGCCGCCGTACGTCGGCCACCGCGGCTGGGTCGGATTGCGCCTCGACATCGATCCGGACTGGGACGAGGTCGCCGACGTGCTCGACGAGGCCTACCGCAAGGTGGCCCCGAAACGGCTCATCGCCCAACTCGACGCCGATGGAGACGTCACCGGTTGAACCCTCCCTGCACCGCGCGGGGCCTGCCACGTCACCGGCGGCGCTCGTCGCGGACGGCGTGGCCGCGGATCGCCAGCTCGTGGGGCAGCCCGCCGCCCGCCAAGGCCGCGACGAGCTGCGCCTCGGCGCCGTCGGGGAGGGCGAGACGGAAGCACGCGCCCGGCGCGTCGTAGGTCACCCCGTCGAGCCAGCCACCCAGCTCCAAGACGTGGCGCCGCAGGTGATGCTCGACGCGGCCAGCCTCGGCGTGCGGCGCTCGGACCTCGATCAGCACCACCAGCTGCCGCGCCACCCGGACGGCCTCCTGGACCGCGGTGCTGACCGCCTGACCGTAGGCACGCACCAGTCCCCCCGCACCGAGCAAGGTCCCACCGAAGTAGCGGGTGACCACCGCGACGACGTCGGTCAGTTCGGCGCCGTCGAGGACCGCCAGCATGGGCGCCCCCGCCGTCCCGGACGGTTCCCCGTCGTCGTTCGAGCGGGTCTGCCCTCCCTCCGGGCCGAGGATCCAAGCGCTGCAGTGGTGCCGGGCGTCGTGGAACTCGCGGCGCGCACCGGCCACCACCGCGGCGGCTGCCTCGAGGTCCGTGACCGGCACCAGATCGGCCACGAAGCGTGACCGCGTGACCTCGATCTCGGTGCGCACGGGGAGGGCGATGGTGTCGCGCAGGACCTCAGACATCGGCCTGCGCGGTCCGGACCGTTCCGACCACGGTGAGGCTCCCAAGGTTCGCGTGCCGGCACCGTAGGCGGGGGTCGTGGCCGTTCGTCGGTCGACGCAGCACCCAGGGCTCCCGTTCGATGGTGCACCGCCCCGGCGTGGGCGGACTCCGACCGAAGGATGAACCATGGCAGCCAGCGTCGCACGTGTGACCGAGATCAGCGCCAAGTCCGACAAGAGCTTCGAGGACGCCATCAAGGTCGGCCTCGACCGTGCCACCCAGTCCTTGCGCGGCGTGCGTTCCGCCTGGGTCAAGGAGCAGCAGGTCAACGTCGAAGACGGCTCGGTGACCGCCTACCAGGTCAACCTGCTCGTGACCTTCGAACTGGAGGGCTGACCGAGCCGCTGCGGCCGGTCCGAGCCGAGGGGCCTCCCGCACCCGGAGCCGGCCGCAGCGGTCCCCGTTCTCAGGTTCGCTTACGGTCGCTCCTCCGATGGACGGAGGCGGCGTGGCGCGGTACCGGTTCGTCACGGAGATGCACCTCGGTGCGCCCATCGACGCGGTGTACGGGGCCATCGCCGATCCGGATGGCTGGGTCGGCGACTGGGCCGACGCGGTGACCGTCAGGCGGGACGCGCCCGGCGATCGTGACGGGCTCGGCGCCCGCTTCACCGCCACGGTCCGTGCCCCCGCCGGCTACGAGCTGTCGGCGACCATCGAGACCGTCGAGACGAAGCGGCCGACCCGCCTCCGGATGCGATCGAGCGGTGAGCTCGAGGGTGGTGGCGTCTGGCAGCTGCGCCCGCGGGCGGACGGCACCGACGTGCGCTTCGACTGGGACGTCACGACGACCGCCACCTGGATGAACCGGCTCACGCCGGTCGCCCGTGCCCTCTTCGAGTGGTCGCACGGCGTGGTGGTCCGCAACGCCACCGACGCCGCCGCGGCCCACCTCGGTACCGAGGTGCTGTGGTTCCGGTCCCGACCCGACCGCCAGGGTCGGGGACGCCGGGCCGCCGCGGTCGCGATCGTGGTGGCGGTCGTCCTCGCTACCTACGGCGCCAGGTGCTCTCGGTCAGTTCGATCGTCACGGCACCCGTCGTGAGCACCAACGACTCCCCCTCGAGCGTCCACGCCGCGGCATCGCCGAACACGTCGACGGCCCACTCGTCGTCCGCGTGGTGCTCGGGTGAGCACCCCATCTCGGTCTGATCGAAGCCGGACGTGCCACCCGGCTGCGGGACGAGCCGGCCCGACGCCGCCTCGAACCGGCCACCCGAGATGTTGCAGCCAGCCTCCCACCGGGCCGAGACGATGCCGTCGACCTCCTGGAGGAACTCCAGCACGATCCGTGCGCCCGCCAACTCGCGGACCTCCCCCCGGTCCGTCACCGACGTCGAGGCGAACGCACGCCCGATCAGTTCCTCCGACGAGGCGGGGCCGTCCGCCACGTCGCCTCCCGCGCAGCCCGCGAGAACCCCCACGACCGCGAACGCGAACACGAGCAGACGGTGCCTCATCGCGTGCTCCCTCTCACCCGGCGGCGGTGGGACGTCGACCGTGCTGTCGGGGTTCCCGGACCGATCGCTGCGCCGGCCGAGGTGGAGCGCCTGGGTGTGGTCGGGCCCGCTCCGATCCGCTCCACCTCGGGTTGGGGGTCAGCCGATGAGGTCGCGGAGCAGTTCGTTGGTCTTGCGCGGGTCGGCCTGGCCCTTGGTGGCCTTCATCACCTGACCGACGAGCGCCCCGATCGCCTTCTGGTTGCCGCCGCGGATCTGCTCGACGGTCCCGGTGTTGTCGGCCACGACCTGCTCGCAGATGGCTCGCAGCTCGCCCTCGTCGGAGACCTGCTGGAGACCGCGGTCGGCCGCGATCCGCGACGGACTCTTGGCGCCGCGTTCCTCGACGAGGCCCTCGAGCACCTGCTTGGCGAGCTTGGTCGACAGCGTGCCGTCGTCGACCAGCGCCACCAGTTCAGCGATGTGCGCACCGGTGATGCCGGCCTCGTCGATGGTCAGCCCGGCGGCGCCGAGCTGGCCGGTGACGTCACCCGTCAACCAGTTGGCCACGGCGGCGGGCGAGGCGCCGGCGGCCACCGCCTCGTCGTACCGGGGCAGCAGATCGCTGCCCACCAGGGTCCCCGCCGCCTCGGCCGGGACGCCCGCGTCGACGAGGCGCGCCCGGGTCGCGACGGGCAGCTCGGGCAGTCGGGCGCGCACGCCCTCGACCCACTCGCGGGGCGAGACGATCTCGACCAGGTCGGGGTCGGGGAAGTAGCGGTAGTCGGTCACCGACTCCTTCTTGCGCAGCGTCTCGGTGACGCCCCGGCCCTCGTCCCAGTGCCGGGTCTCCATCGTGATCGTGCCGCCGTCCTCGATCACGGCGACCTGGCGGGCCGCCTCGTACCCGATGGCACGTCCGAGGGACCGCACCGAGTTGAGGTTCTTGATCTCGCAGCGCGTCCCGAGCGGCTGTCCCGGACGGGCGACCGACACGTTGGCGTCGCAGCGGATCGAGCCCTCCTCCATCCGTGCGTCCGAGACGCCCGTGGCGCGCACGATGGCGACCAGTTCACGCAGGTAGGCCTGCGCCGTCTCGGGGTCGTGCACGTGCGGGCGGGACACCACCTCGAGGAGGGGGATGCCGCAGCGGTTGTAGTCGATCAGAGACCGGTCGGCGCCGTGGAGGCGACCCGACTCGCCGACGTGCATCGACTTGCCGGTGTCCTCCTCCATGTGGAGGCGTTCGATGCCGACCCGGTGCACCTCGCCGGAGTCACCGACGGGGACGTCGAGCCACCCGTCGTGGACCAACGGGACGTCGTACTGGCTGATCTGGTAGTTCTTGGCCATGTCGGGGTAGAAGTAGTTCTTGCGGTGGAACCGGCACACCTCCGCGATGTCGCCCTGGAGCGCCAGGCCGAGCAGGGCGGCGTCCTCGAGCGCCTGCGCGTTCAGGACGGGCAGCGCCCCGGGCTGGCCGGTGCACACCTCGCAGACGTTGGTGTTGGGGTCCCCACCGAAGACGGTCGAGCACCCGCACCACATCTTGGTCCGCGTGGTGAGCTCGACGTGGACCTCGAGGCCGATGGTCATCGCCCAGCCCTCGGGCAGGACACCGGCGGTGCCGGTGTCCTTCTGCACCTTGTCGGCGTCGCGCAGCTCGCCCGGGACGGGCACCTGGATGGTCTCGCTCACTGGTTCACCTCCCGGGGCCCACCCGATGCCGGGGCCACCTCCACGGCCACGGCCCGATCGCCGGTGGGCAGCGGCGAGAACCCGGTCGCCTGCTCGAACGCCCACCCGACCCGGTACAGCAGGTCGTCTCGTAGCAGCGGCGCCATGAGCTGGAGGCCGACCGGCAGGGCGCTGCCCGGCGCGTCGGGCGCCTCGGCCAGGCCCGCGGGCAGCGACATCGCCGGCACGCCGGCCAGCGACGCCGGGACCGTCGCGACGTCGTTGAGGTACATCGCGAGCGGGTCGGCGGTCTTGGTGCCGAGGCCGAACGCGACGGCCGGCGAGGTCGGGCTGACCAGGACGTCGGCGTCCTCGAAGGCAGCCGCGAAGTCCCGGGCGATGAGCGTGCGGACCTTCGACGCCTGCAGGTAGTAGGCGTCGTAGTACCCCGACGACAGGGCGTGGGTCCCGATCATGATGCGTCGCTTGACCTCGGGCCCGAACCCGGCCTCACGGGTGGCGGCGTTCATCTGCTCGGCGGTCTCGGCGTCGACCCGGACCCCGTACCGGACGCCGTCGAAGCGGGCGAGGTTCGAGGACGCCTCGGACGGTGCGATCAGGTAGTAGGCCGGCAGGCCGTAGGCCGCGTGGGGCAGCGAGACGTCCACCAGGGTGGCGCCGAGGGACTCGAGCCTCGCGAGCGCCTCGTCGTAGACCCGGGCGACGCCGGGCTCGTAGCCCTCGCCCCGCAGCTCGGAGATGACCCCGACGCGCAGGCCCTCGACCCCGTCGCGCATGGTGGCGGACAGCGGCGGCACCGGGTCCGGCACGGACGTCGAATCCCGCGGGTCGTGACCGGCGATCAGCTCGTGCAGCATCGCCGCGTCCTCGACCGTCCGGGCGAACGGTCCCGCCTGGTCGAGCGAGGACGCGAACGCCACCAGGCCGTACCGCGACACCGTGCCGTAGGTCGGCTTGACCCCCACGAGACCCGTGAGCGCCGCCGGCTGGCGGATCGACCCGCCGGTGTCGGTCCCGATCGACAGCGGCGCCAGCAGGCCGGCGACGGCGGACGCCGACCCGCCCGAGGAACCGCCCGGCACCCGGTCGAGGTCCCACGGGTTGCGCGTGGGGCCGTAGGCCGAGTTCTCGGTGGACGAGCCCATGGCGAACTCGTCCATGTTCGTCTTGCCGAGCACCACCACGTCGCCGTCGCGCAGCCGCCCGGTGACGGTGGCGTCGTACGGCGGCACCCAGCCCTCGAGCATCCGCGACCCGCAGGTCGTCGGCGCGCCCCGCATCGTCAGCACGTCCTTCAGGGCGAGCGGGACACCGGCCAGCGGCGACAGTTCGACGCCGGCGGTGCGGCGGGCATCGACGTCGTCGGCGTGCGCCCGGGCGGCCGCTGCGGTCACGGCCAGGTAGGCGTGCACGTCGTCGGGGCCGAGCTCGGCCCTCGGCACCCACACGTCACCGTCGGCCTCGACGCCGTCGACGGCCGCGATGCGATCGAGGTGAGCGTCGACGGCCTCGCGCGACGACAGCTCACGGGCCTGGAGGCGGGCCGCCAGCTCGGCAGCCGACAGGCTGGTGAGGTCCGACATCACCCCTCCTCCGCGACGATGCGAGGCACGCCGAAGCGGTCCTGTTCGACCATCGGCGCCATCGCCAGCACGTCCGCACGCGGCATCGACGGCCGCGGGTCGTCCGGACGCGTGACGTTGGTCAGCGCGAACGGGTGCGTGGTCGGCGGCACGTCCTCGGCCGCCACCTCGCCGACGTGCTCGGCGTAGTCGAGGATCGCCGACAGCTGCGGCGCGAGCGCGGCCACCTCGTCGTCGGTCAGCGCGAGGCGGGCGAGGGACGCGACGTGGCGGACCTCGTCGTCGGACAGGGCCACGGCGGGCCTCCTACGGGAGCGGGGGTCGGCGCCTTGCGGGAGCGGGGGTCGGCGCCTTGCTGGAGCGTCCCGAGGCTAGCGGTCGGCCGGGTCCGTGCCGGCCGCCGCGAACCGCTCCTCGAGCTCGCCGGCGGACGAGGGAGCGAGCCGCTCGACCAGCCACCAGGTGGCGTCCTCCTCCGCCATCGGCCGCCCCGTGAGGTAGCCCTGGACGACGTCGCAGCCGAGGGCCTCCAACGCTGACCACTGCGCCTCGGTCTCGACCCCCTCCGCGACCGAACGGGCCCCGATCGCGTGGGCCAACTCGAGGACCGATCGCACGATGGCGACGACGGCCGGGGCGTCCTGCTCGAGGTCGATGACGAACTGCCGGTCGACCTTGACCTCGCTGATCGGCAGGCGCGCCAACCGCGTCAGTGAGGCGTGCCCGGTGCCGAAGTCGTCGAGGGACAGCTCGATCCCGGCGGCGTGGAGCTGCGCGAGGGTGCTCAGCACCACGGCGCTGTCACCCACGAGCGCCTGCTCGGTGATCTCGATCCGGATGTCGCCGGCCTCGAGGTGGTGGCGGACGAGCCCAGCGCTGACGCGCTCGGCGAAGGAGGTGTCGGCCAGGTCGTACATCGACACGTTCACCGACACGGGCACGCTGATGCCGATCTGACGCCACCGCGAGCACTGGGCGAAGGCGAGCTCGAGCACCGCGGACGTCAGCGTCCGCATGGTCGAGGTGCGCTCGATGACGGGCAGGAAGGCTCCCGGGGCGAGCACGCCGCGCTCGGGGTGCTGCCAACGGACCAGCGCCTCGACACCGATCACGTCCCCGCCGGGCAGGGCCACCTGTGGCTGGTAGTACAGCTCGAGCTCGCCCCGGGCCATGCCGCGCCGCAGGTCGGCGACGAGTTCGCCGCTCAGGGGGGTGCGCCGTTCCAGCTCGACCCGGTAGGTGCTGATGACCTCGCCGGTCGCCTTGGCGTCGTACATCGCGACGTCGGCGCGACGCAGCAGGGTCTCGAGGTCCGCACCGTCCTCGCCGAGCATCGCCACCCCGACGCTCATCTCGACCTCGAGGCGGACGCCGGCGAGGTCGTAGGGCTCGTGGACGTGCGCGGCGAGCCGTTCGACCACCTCGATCGCGACCTCCCGGTCCTCGACCTCGAGCAGCAGCACGAACTCGTCGCCACCGAGGCGCACCACCGCGTCGGCACCGCGGACCGCGGTGGCCAGTCGCGCGGCCAGGGCCCGCAGGAGCGCGTCACCCGTCGCGTGCCCCAGGGTGTCGTTGACCTCCTTGAACCGGTCGAGGTCGACCACGCACAGAGCGACGCGACGAAGACCCCGTTGCACATCCTCCAGCCGCTGCTGCACGAGGTGCTCGAGCTGTTCACGGTTGGCCAGGCCGGTCAACGGATCGGTCCACGCCCGCTGTTCACGCTCCAGGGAGAGCTGCGCCGTCGCGTAGACCAGCCACAGCGGCAGCACCAGCAGGGCGAGGAACCCGGCGTGCACCGCGGTGACCACGACGATCAGGGGGCCGATGGCGAGCACCGCCATCGTCGTGCGCGTGTACCACCCGACGTTGTCGACGACGGTGGCGAACCAGGGGGTCCCTCCGGCGAAGGCCAGCGCGGTACCGACCAGCGCGAGGTTGACCACGTGGTAGACGAGCGCAGCGGCGGCCACGAGCACCAGGTCCCGCGGTCGCAGCTCCGCCGGCACGAGCGGCGTCGCCTCCCAACCACCGAGGCGGAGCGCTCCCCACGCGGCCAGGTAGGAGACGCAGTACTGGGCGAGGTTGAAGCCGAGCTTGTGGAAGGGTTTGCGGCGCGTGAGTTCACCGACGGCCGTGGCCAGCACGACCGCCACGAGGGCGGGTGCGATCCCCCACCGCAGCAGGATGGCGAAGTGGAACGCCGTGGCGAGGTTCACCCCGTCGGGGTCGGTGCGGTGCGAAGCGATGATCGGGCGCAACTCCCCGACGACCACGAAGCCGATGAGGATCAGCGCGGCGTCGCCGATACCGGCCAGCGCACCGAGCGACGTGCCCCGAGCGACGACCAGGATGCCGGCCGTCGCCAGCCCGACCACCGCCCACCAGTACGCGCTGAACGCGTTCGGGCGCAGCACCACCGGCAGGCGCGGTTCGATCTCGCGTCTGGTCACCGCACTCTCCCAGGCGCCTCGCGGGCACTCCCCCGGTGCATCGGCCGCCTGGCGTGACACCTGAGGCTCCTGGGGGAGCCTAGCCCTCGGCGTCCGGTGACCGCACGAGCAGGTCGCGCCACCCGCTCCCACCGGCCATGCCGTTGCCCTCGGACACCGCGACCGGACGTCCGACCGGGCCGTTCTGGTCAGGGTGACCAGAACCTCGCTACGGTCGTGACGTGCACCGCTCGTGCCGCCCGCGCCAGGAGCCCCCGTGACCGACCCGACCGGCTCGCTCGGCCTGACCGGCCTGACCGGCCCGCCCGGTCCGACCACCGCGCTGCACACCGACCGCTACGAGCTGACGATGCTCGACGCCGCCCACGGCGGCGGCACCATCGACCGCCCGTGCGTGTTCGAGCTGTTCGGGCGCCGCCTCCCCGAGGGCCGCCGGTACGCCGTCGCCGCCGGCCTCGACCGGGCCCTCGACGCCATCGAGCGCTTCCGGTTCGACGACGACACCCTGGCCGCGCTCCAACGTGACCGGATCGTCCGCGAGCCGACCCTCGCGTGGCTGGCCGGGTACCGCTTCGAGGGGGACGTCTGGGCCCTCCCCGAGGGCGAGATCGCCAACCCGAACGTGCCCGTGCTGACCGTGCACGCCACGTTCGGCGAGGCCGTGCTGCTCGAGACGGTCCTGCTGTCGACCCTGAACCACGACACGGCGGTGGCGTCGGCCGCGGCCAGGATGGTCGCCGCGGCCGACGGACGCATGCTCCTGGAGTTCGGCAGCCGTCGCGCCCACGAGGCGGCGGCGGTCCACGCCGCCCGTGCGGCGTACGTGGCGGGTTTCGACGCGACCTCGAACCTCGAGGCGGGGCGGCGCTACGGCATCCCCACGGCCGGCACCTCGGCGCACGCGTTCACGATGGTCCACGACGACGAACTGATGGCGTTCCGCGCACAGGTGGCCGCGCTCGGGGTCGGCACGACCCTCCTCGTGGACACCTACGACGTCCGGCAGGGCCTCCGCAACGCCGTGGCGGCGGCGGGCCCCGACCTCGCCGCGGTCCGCATCGACTGCGGCGACCCGGTGGCCGAAGCCCACCACGCCCGCGCCCTGCTCGACGAACTCGGCGCGCCGGGGACCCGCATCGTGGTGTCGGGCGACCTCGACGAGCACCGGATCGCGGCCTGCCGCGGCGCCCCGATCGACGTGTTCGGTGCCGGGACCGCGGTCGTCACCGGCAGTGGGTCGCCGACCGCGGGGTTCGTCTACAAGCTCGTCGCCCGGGCTCGCAGCCCCTACGGCGACCTCGAACCCGTGGCCAAGGCGGGCGGCGCCAAGGCGACCGTCGGCGGGTGGAAGGCCGCGGCCCGCAGGTTCGACGGCGACACCGCCACCCACGACGTCCTCCATCCGTGGGGCACGCCGCCGCCGACGTCGAGCCGGCCACTGCAGATCCCGGTGGTGGCGCGGGGCGAACGCATCCACCGGCCCGACCTCGACGCGGTGCGGGACCACCACCGCCGTGCGATCGCGGAGCTGCCACCCACCGCGCTCGCGCTCGACCCGGGCCAGCCGGCCCTCCCCACCGTCCCCCTGGAGGCCCACGACGCAGGAGGCGTGAGATGACGACCCCCGCTACCCCGGACACCGAGCAGGTGGCCCCGCGGCCCTACGACGGTGACACCGCCCTGGTGGTGGTCGACGTGCAGCACGACTTCGCCCACCCCGACGGCGGCCTGTTCGTCCCCGGGGGTGACCGCGTGGTCGAGGTCGTCGACGGGGAGGTCCGGGCTGCGCTCGATGCGGGCGCGACCGTGGCCTACACCCAGGACTGGCACCCGCCGACCACCCCGCACTTCGCCAAGGATGGCGGGGTGTGGCCGGTCCACTGTGTGGCCGACACCTGGGGCGCACAGCTGCACGACGACCTGCTCGTCGAGGGCCCGGTCGTGCGCAAGGGTGTCGATGGTGGCGACGGGTACTCGGGGTTCTCGGTCCGCGACCCGGTCAGCGGCGAGGAGGAGGCGACCGAGCTCGGGCGACTGCTCGATGAGGCGGGCGTCCATCGGGTCGTGGTCGTCGGACTGGCCGGCGACGTGTGCGTGAAGGAGACGGCGCTCGACGCCGTGCGCCTCGGGTACGACGTCGAGCTGCCGCTGCCCGCGACGGCCTTCGTCGAGCTCGAGCCCGGCGATGGCGATCGGGCGATCACCGAGCTGCGACGGGCCGGCGTCCTGGTGACGGGTCGTGGCCCCGCGGCAGCCGGCGAGTGATGGCCGAGCTGCCCCGCGATCACGAGGCCCCGCGCGCGCCGGTCTCGACCTGCGCGGTCGCGGTCGACGTGGCGCTGCTGACGATCCGCGAGGGTCGCCTGATGCTCCTGCTCGTCCGCCCGCAGCCCGACGAACTGGCCGACCGGTGGGCGCTGCCCGGCCGACGTGTCCGTGACGACGAGACCCTCGACGACACCGCCCACCGGGCCCTGGCCGAGCTCGCCGGCCTCACCGCACCGGAGGCCCACCTCGAGCAGCTGCGCACCTACGGCGACCAGTCACGCGACCCCCGCGGCCGCGTGGTGTCGGTCGCCTACCTGCTGCTGACGCCGACCACCGACGACCCGGCGGAGGGCACGGCAGCGGCGTTCTTCCCCGTCGATGAGCTCGACCTCGGCGCGTCCGCGGGGCCCGAGCACGCGCCCCGACCGGGGGGCAACGAGCGCAGCGAGACGGGGGACCCGGTCAGGAGGTTCGCCTACGACCACGACCGCATCGTCCCCGATGCCCTCGAACGAGCGCGGTCGAAGCTGGAGTACACGGCGCTCGCGACCGCGTTCGTCGCCGAGCCGTTCACCCTCGGTGAGCTGCGTGGCGTCTACGAGGCCGTGTGGGGGGTGTCGCTCGATCCGGCCAACTTCCGCCGGAAGGTGGTCTCCACACGGGATTTCATCGTGCCCGTCGAGGGGCTGGCCAAGCCCGGACCGGGCGGTGGACGTCCCGCGCAGCGCTACCGACGCGGGTCGGCCGAACGCCTCCACCCGGCCATGTTGCGCCCCTGACGTCGGCGAGGGTGGTCCGGGCGGCGCTCAGGGCAACTCGGCCAGCACGTCGTGCGCCGCGTCCACGGCGGCCTCCCGGATCACGTAGCGGGAGATGCCCCAACGGTCACGGTGCTCGAGCAGCTCCGCGGCGATGTCGCTGGCGGTCCCGACCCACGCGAACGGTGCGGACAGCACGTGGTCGGGCGAGAGGCCCTCGACGCGCGCGGCCAGGGCCGCGGCGGCCTCCCGTGGCGCGTCGGTCACCTCGACGTGCTGGACGAGTGCCTCGAGCGCCGGTGTGCGGCCAGCTTCCGCAGCTGCTGCCCGGACGTGCTCGAGCGAGCGAGCGATGCGATCCTCGCTCCACTGCACCTCGTGGCGGTGACCGTCATCGAGGGTCCGGCCGAGCCCCGAGAGCGCGACGATGTCGGCCTGCTCAGCGGCGTAGCGCAGCAACCGGTGCCCGTTGCCGCCGACCAGCAGGGGGACCGGACGCTGGATCGCCTGCGGCTCCTCGAGCCGTGCGTCGACGAGCGTCAGGTGCTCGCCGGCGAACGTGACCTGTTCCCCCGCGAGCAGCCGCCGGGTCGTATCGGTCAGCTCCACCATCCGTGCGACCCGGCTGGCGCCGTCCGGGTGCGGCAGACCACGCATCGTCCACTCGGCGGGGGTGTGCCCGGCACCCACCCCGAGGATCGCACGCCCACCCGAGACCACGTCCAGCGTGGCCACGTTCGACGCGAGCGCGACCGGCTCCCACGCGCCGGCGTTGACGACGTAGGTCCCGAGGCTGATGCGTTCGGTGACCGCTGCAGCCGCCGCCAACGCCACGAACGGGGCCGGACCGCTGCCGGGGTGGTCCGCGACGAGCAGCCCTCGGAAGCCGAGCGACTCGGTCCGGCGCGCGAGGCGGACCCACTCGGCGGCACCGTCCGGTGCCGCCTGCACGCTGACCGTGAGTTCATCCACCATGCGCCGACCGTAGACGGACACATCGAGGCGGGTGGCGCCAACCTCGGTCAGGCGGCGGCGCGAGCGGCGACGGTCTGCTCGACGTGCGCGCGCAGCGCCGGCGACCCGGCGAGCGCGCGCTCGAAGCTGCGGACGTCGAAGACGGCGAGCTCGGTCTCCACGGTGGTGACGGCGTCGGCGTTGCGGTGCGCGCGGGCGACCAGCGCCTGCTCGCCGACGAGGTCGCCGCCACCGACCGTGGCGACGATGCGGCCGTCGCGGCGGATCTCGACCGCACCGCGGACGATCAGGAACGCCTCGCGGCCGAGCTGACCGTCGCGGACGAGCACGGTGCCAGCCGGCACGGTGACCCGATCGGCGGACGCGGCCAGGGTGTCGATCTCGGCACGGGTGAGGCCGTAGAGCCGGCTGTGCTGCTCGAGCCAGGCGGCCTTGAGGTCGGAGCGGGTGCGACGGAACACGGTGGTCTCCGGGTGGGGGGAGGATGGCGAGGAGGACGAGTGCTTGCCATAGTACGCACTCGCGTGCTGTCGCGACCGACGGGGTCGCACCAACGACGGTGGCCGTCGCCGGAGGTCAGCCGGCGGCGAGCAGGTCGGTCTCGGGCCACGGGCCCGTGACGGGGCGCGCGACGGGCGGCGGGATCCGCGAGGGGCCGCCGGATGCCACGTGCGTGGCCGCGTCGGCCTGGTCCCACCGCGGCCAGGTGCGCCAGCCGCCGTCCGGAGCGACCTGGACCCGGGTCCGCGGGCCGGGCAGGTAGGCGAGGGCATCCGGGAGACGCCAGCGGTCCTCGACCACGACCTCACCGACGTGCCCCAGCCGGTACGCGCCGGGAGGAGCGTGCCGGAGGTCGTCGCGCCAGGTGGCGTCGACGGCGTCGCTGGTCAGCCGCCCCTCGCTGCGGTCGAGGGTGGGCACGTCGTCCTCGTGCACACCGAGGAGCCACGTCGACAACCGGGCGCCCGCCTGCGGGACGAGCGTGAGGGGGACCGACCCGTACCCGGTGCGTCGGGCCTCGTACGCGGCGACCCACCCGTGGAGCTCGGCCGGCAGCAACAGCGCGCCACGCTCGTCGAGGCGCTTGTCCAGCAGCCGTCCCGGCGAGGCGTTCGAGCCGTACGCCACGACCCAGCGGACCGCGTCCGGATCGAGGACCTCGGCATCGACGGGCGCGTCCGGCCGCGGCCCGTCCTCCCCGCCCGACGCCAGCTCCAGCGGGTGCGCGCGGCCTCGGTGCACGAGCGTCGGCCCCTCGGGACGTGGTCCCGGGTAGCCCGCCGGCTCGAAGGGGGCGATCACGCGGTCGGCAGTTGGCCGGTGGCCAGGAACCGTTCGAAGGCGGCCTCGTCGGCCATCGGGATCCCGAGCTGCTGGGCCTTGTCGGCCTTGCTGCCCGCGTCCGCGCCGACCACCACGACCGACGTGCGGCCCGACACGCTGCCCGAGACCTTCGCACCCCGCGCCTCGAGGGCCGCCTTGGCCTCGTCGCGGGTGTAGCCCTCGAGCGTCCCGGTCACCACGACGGTCAGGCCGGCGAGCAGGTCGGCATCCTCGCCGGTCGCCTCGGCGGGTTCGGCCTCGGCGGTGACCCCGAGTTCCACGAGCTCGTCGATCAGCTGCGCGTTGCGTGGGGTGGCGAACCACGCGTGGACGGCACGGGCGATGATCGGACCGATGCCGTCGATGGCCTCGAGCTGTTCGGGGGTGGCCGACCGGATGGCGTCGAGCGACGGCAGGGCCCGCACCAAGGTCTTGGCGTAGGTCGGGCCGAGGTGGTGGATGTTGAGCGCGACCAGGACCCGGTCGAGCGGCTGCTGGCGGCCCGCCTCGATGCCGGCCAGCAGGTTGTCGACCTTCTTCTCGCCGAACCGCTCGAGCGCGAGCAGGTCATCCCGCCGGTCCCGCAACCGGAAGACGTCGGCGAGGTCGGTCACGAGGCCCTCGGCGAGGAGCAGGTCGACGTTCTTCTCGCCGAGACCCTCGATGTCCAGGGCGCCACGGCCCGCGAGGTGGGTGAGCGATTCGCGCAGGCGGTTGGGGCAGTCCACGTTCTCGCAGCGGTGGTGGGCCTCGCCCTCGGGCCGGACCAGCGGCTGCGCGCAGAACGGGCAGTCCGCCGGCATCGACCACGGCTGGGCGTCCGGCGGTCGCTTCGACAGGACCGGCCCCACCACCTCGGGGATGACGTCGCCGGCACGCCGCACCATCACCCGGTCACCGACCCGTACGTCCTTGGCGTGGACCTGGATCTCGTTGTGGAGCGTCGCGAACGTGATGGTGGTCCCCGCCACGACGACCGGCTCGAGGACCGCGTACGGCGTCGCCTTGCCGGTGCGCCCCACGTTGACCTCGATGCCGCGCAGGGTGGTCTCCTGCTCGACGGGCGGCATCTTGTAGGCGATGGCCCACCGCGGCGCCCGGGAGGTGAAGCCGAGCTGCTCGCGCTGGTCGAGCCGGTCGACCTTCACCACGACCCCGTCGATCTCGTAGGGCACCTCGTGGCGCTCGCTGGTCCAGCGTTCCACGAACGCCCACGCGTCCTCGACGTCGTCGAAGACGGCCGTCTCGAGCGGGGTCGGCAGGCCGGCGTCGCGGACCCAGGCCAGGGCCTCGCTGTGCGTGGTGAAGGTGTGGCCCTCGACCACCCCGAACCCGTGGCACCACACCGACAGCGGCCGCTGCCGGGTGACCTCCGGGTCCTTCTGGCGCAACGCCCCGGACGCCCCGTTGCGCGGGTTCATGAACGCTTCCTCGCCACGCTCGATGCGGGCGGCGTTCATGGCCTCGAAGGCGTCGAGGGGGTAGTAGACCTCGCCGCGGACCTCGAGCAGCGACGGTGGATCGTCGGTGTGCAGCCGGTAGGGCACGTCGTCGATGGTCGCGATCTGGGCGGTCACGTCCTCGCCGATGACCCCGGTCCCGCGGGTCGCGGCCCGCTCGAGCAGCCCGTCGCGGTACACCAGATCGATGGCGACCCCATCGATCTTCAGCTCACAGACGAAACGGACGGGATGCTCGGCGTCCGCGCCGAGGCGCTTGTTCACACGCTCCGACCACGCGACCAACTCCTCGCGCGAGAAGGCGTTGTCGAGGGACAACATCGGTTGCGGGTGCCGGGCCGGCGGGAAGGCGGTGTCGACCGGGGCGCCGACCTGCTGGGTCGGCGACGCGGCGGTGGCCAGCGCCGGGTGCGCCTCCTCCAGCGCGAGCAGCTCCTGGAACAGCGCGTCGAACTCGGCATCGGTGAACGGCGGGTCCGACAGCACGTAGTAGCGGTACCGGGCATCGCGCACCGTGCGCGACAGCTCGTCGTGGCGAGCCCGGGCCGCGTCGAACGCCTCCGGCACCGACACATCCACCCCATCCGCTGCGGCCGGCCACGCCGGCCCTGGTGCCGTACGCCTCGGTGGCGCACGCGGGCGCGAGGCTAGCCACTGGGCCCGGTCACGAGCGCGAGGCCGATAGCACACCGATCCGTCGGTTCCTGGCCGGTCGGTGGTGGCCTGTGGAGCGTTGTCGGGGGGCTGTGGAACGGTGTCAGCACACCCGGTTGACGTCGAGGAACGTACGTTCGATAGTGGCTTCCGCGTCCCGTGAGCCCTCGCAGCACGCCCGACCGATCGATGGAGACCTGGTGTCCGCCCCGACCGCCACCCCGCACCCGGTGTCACGCCGGGTGGCGCACGGCTACCGGCGTGGGGGCGCGACGCGGTGGCTGGCGGCCGAACCCGCCGCGGGCTACCGCACGGCGTCGTCCGTTGAGGGGACGGGCACGGCGGTGGGTGGGCACCTGACGACGGTCCGGGCAGGGGTCGAAGGTCTGGCCGGCTTGGACGTGGATGCGTGTTCCTCTGAGGAGTTGGGTGAGGTCGCCGCCGCGGTGCAGCAGCAGATCGATGCTCTGACGGTGGTGCGTGATCGGATCGCGGGGACGTTGCGGCGTCGCGCGGTACTGGAGGCAGGTCCGGGCAAGGAACGTCAGGCGGTCCGACAGGCCACCCGGCAGCTGGGTGACCGGCTCGGGCTGTCACCCTCGGAGGCCAAGCAGGCCTCGGAGCGCGGCAAGGTGCTCCAGGACCGCCCGCACCTGGCGCTGGCCACCACCGGCGCCCCCACCGGCAGCGGCCCGGACGCCAACGCGATCGGCGCTGGTGAGGGGGCAGGGGGTCGGGGGTTGCGGCCCGAGCAGATCGCGGTGATCGGACGGATCCTGGCCGAGGTCCCGCTCGAACATGCCGGACGGGTCGAGGCCGAACTGCTCGCTGCCGCCGAGCATCAGCACGCGCCCGAGTTGGGACGCACGGCACGGCGGCTGCTTGCCCGCCTCGATGCCGATGCGGCCAACGCTGCCGAGGAACGCCGCCACCGCCGTCGCAGGTGTTCGATCGTGCAGACCGCCGATGGGATGACCCGCATCTCGGGTGAGTTCGCCGGTCTGGATGCCGAGGTGGTCAACGCCGCCCCCGCAGCGTTCACCACCCCCGACCTGCCCGGCGAGATGGCCCGCACCCCCGAACAACGCACCGCCGACGGGCTCGTCGCCGCCCTGCGTGCCGCCCTTGACGCCGGCTCGGCTCCGGCCGATCGTGGGGTCAAGCCCCACGTGGTCGTCCTCGTGCCGCTGGGCGAGGCATCCGGCCCCGACCGCGACACCATCAGCGACGACCCCTCGCCCGGCCACGGCGACACCAGGCCCGGCGACACCGACACAGACACCGCCGACGGCCCCGGCACCGAGACCTCGCCCGGCCACGAGCCCACCGGCCCCGGTACCGACGCCTCGCCCGGCCACGACACCACCGGCCCCGGTACCGACGCCTCGCCCGGCCACGAGACCACCGGCGTCGACACCGCCGACGGCCCCGGTCAGGACGCCGCGGTAGGTGTGGCCGACGGCCAGGCCGACCTCCCGGCCGATGACCACCTGGGACCGGTGGCCGAGCTTGGCTGGACCGGCCCCATCCCCACCCGCCAGATCCGCCGGCTGCTGGCCGACGCCCACATCCGTCTGCTCGGCATCGACCTCCAGGGCGTACCCATCGCGATGTCCCAGACGGTCACCCAGCCCACCGCCGCGCTCTACCTCGCCCTCGTGGCCCGCGACGGCGGCTGCCGCTACCCCGGCTGCGACGCCCCACCGGCCTGGTGCGACGTCGCCCACGCCACCGCCCGACGCCACCGCGGCCCGCTGACCATCCACAACGCCCTCCTGCTGTGCCGCCACCACCACCGCAAGCTCGACCTCGGCCGCTGGACCATCACCATCGATGGCACCGACGCCACCTTCACCCGACCCGGCGGCCGCAGCATCCGCGCCGGACCCGCACGCGGCCGCCCCCCCGACACCAGCTGACCCCCCGGACACCAGCCGACGACCGAACCGGTCGGCCGGAACGGACACACGTGTGC